>DASXSR010000401.1:0-16470 GCA_036505875.1 Blastocatellia bacterium
CAGGCTGCGAGCCCGAAGACACCGCCCGCGCAAATGAAGCCGACGCCGCGAATCGCGATTATGACGTAATCGAGATCATGCGCATTTCGCCATTTTTTTCCTGTCCTCTCTTGATGCGTCTCACGAGCCTGAGAGCCATCATCAGATGAGTGGCGTGTGCTAACCGAGTATGTCGTCGACCTTGAGCGAGAGGCCCTGAACAGTTGGAGAATTCACCGTCTTGCCTCGCTTGAGTCGCTGAACTTTTTGGTACTTGCCATTCTTCGGCTCGCTGTGGACCTCGACGAGATCCTTGGGCAAAACGATCAGCCAGGCTTCGGGAATTCCGGCACCCGCATAAAGCGGGAGCTTCACGTTTCGATCATACTGCGCTGAAGTGTCGGAAACTTCGATCACGAGTAGCACCTCGGGAGGTGTCGGGTGCGAGCGGCGATAAGAATCGCGGCGCGGCTTGAGCAAAGCGAGGTCAGGCTGAAGTTCCGAGTACTCATTAATGCGGACTGGCCCATGAACTCGGACTATTGCAAGTCGCCTGACCTCACGATTCAGAAGCGAATTCAGATCGTCCACACATCCGGCATGGCTGCTGGCTATGGGACTCATTTCGATCACTTCGCCTTCGATCAGTTCAACGTGCTGGTCGTCCGAGAAGAGACCGGCATCAGCCATGCGGTAGTAGTCGTCTACGCTGAAGTAATATTTCTGTGGTTCCGCTGACATTCTCGCAACCCCCGATTCTCACTCAGCCCAGACGGTCATTTAGGAGTTATCATACCACACACCTTGTTAAGAGACATCCACAGGCGTATTTCGCTATGTCTGCTCGCCGCCCTATCGTCACGATGGTAGCATGACGATTCTATGTCACGTGATGTGATCGTTGTCGGAGGCGGAGTGATTGGGTGTTCGATCGCCTGGAGACTTGCGCAGCGAGGTTTGAAGGTTACCGTTTTTGAGCGAGGACGTGTTGGGTGCGAAGCCTCGCGGGCCGCCGCCGGGATGCTGTCGCCCCAGGGAGAAACGCAACAACCTGGTCCATTCTTTGAGCTGTGCCTGCGCAGCCGCTCGATGTATCGGGCCTTCGCTGAAGAATTGAAGGAAGCATCCGGTATCGACGTCGAGTATAAGGACGAGGGGACTCTCTTCGTCGTGCTGGAAGGCGAGGATGAAAACGAGAAGATAAAATGGGCGGCGTGGCAGCTTGAAGCCGGGCTTCGGCTCGAGCACGTCTCGGCAAATCAAATTCGCAACATTGAGCACGCTGTCACGAAAACGGCTCCCAGAGCCATTTTCCTGCCAGATGAGCATCAGGTTGAGAATCGCCTCGTGATGGACGCGCTAGAAGTAGCAATCAAGCGAGCAGGCGTCGAGCTGATTGAAGGCGCCGAGGTTACAGCTCTCACAACTGAGCGAGGCAATGTCAATGGCGTCATTTCGGAGGGGCAGCGCGTCGATGCGAGTGCGGTTGTCGTAGCTGCCGGAAGCTGGTCGAGCGAGTTGCTGGCGCCGCTTGGAATGAACGTAAAAGTGATTCCCGCTCGAGGGCAGATGGTTGCCCTCAGAGGCGAGACGTGTCCGATCACCCGGGTGATTCATTCCAGCAAAGTGTACGTAGTGCCCCGTCGAGACGGTCGCGTTTTGATTGGCGCGACGGTCGAGTACGCAGGTTTTGTCAAAGCGGTCACGGCCGAGGGCATCACGCGTCTCCTGACGGCGGCCATCGAGGTCGTGCCGCAACTAAAAGACTTCGCGATCGTCGAGAGCTGGTCGGGTCTGAGGCCTGACACAATCGATCATCTTCCGATTATTGGACCCGGCAATGTTAAGAATCTATGGCTGGCCACCGGACACTTTAGAAATGGGATATTGCTAGCGCCCGCCACTGCGGGAGCGATTGCTTCGTCCATTGAGTCGGGTTATGTATCGGATGGATTTAAGCCCTTTGGCATCGAGAGACTTGAAGCGAGGTTGCCCGTTGACAGCTTTTGATAGAGACAACTATCCTTACGCACCACTTGACCGCGCCGTTTTACGTTGGAAGGTATTTCATGAGTCTTGATTACACCAATCGAATCAGGGTTGCTATTGGGTTGTTGATTTTCTTTGCTCTTTTTTCGAATCTGCGATTGCTTAGGGACTGGGCGCAGTTTGACTTGAGCTTCGTGGGCCACGACGACGTAACAACATATCAAAAACGGTTCGATAGAATTCGCCCGATGCTTCCGGAGCACGGAATTGTGGGATATACCGGGGCCGGTCTAAATCAAGCCCACTATGAGCTATCGGATGTCGTTGCGATGAAAAACTGGTTTGTGGCTCAATACGCTCTCGCGCCGATCATAGTCTCGATAAAAGGGGGCAATAAGATCACAATAATAAACGGTAATCCTGACCCGACTGATAGTTCTTCGCCCGATGGCGCAAGCCTTGTCGCCAAAGATCTGGGGAACGGCTACAAGCTGATTGATTATGGCGGCGGTCTCAAGTTGCTGATTCAGGAATTCTAATGATCCGGTCTTATCACTTCCCTCTTTAGTAGCTCGACTCAAAGGAGCAACTGTCTCACTCGTGGCCGCGGTGAGAGGCATTCTCCGCTAACGAGCTTCCGCCTTCTATTACTCTGAGATCTTCGCCAGTCATCTGCTTCGGCTTTTGCAAACCAAGCAGCCCCAGAATAGTTGGAGCGACGTCCCTCAACGAGCCGCCTTCGCGGAGCTTGCCTCGGTGATCGCCAATCAAAATGAACGGCACAGGGTTAGTCGTGTGCGCGGTGAAGATCTGCCCCGTGCTTGGATCTATCATTTGTTCGGCGTTGCCGTGATCGGCGGTGATAATCACTGTTCCGCCTTTGGCTCGAGTCGCGTCAACCACTCTGCCGAGACATTCGTCGAGTACCTCGATTGCATTGATCGTCGCTTCGAGATTGCCCGTGTGACCAACCATATCCGCGTTGGCGTAGTTCATTATCACCACATCGAAGGATCCGCCATCGATTTGTTTTACAACCTCGTCGGTGATTCCATAGGCGCTCATCTCCGGCTTCAAGTCATAAGTCGCGACCTTTGGCGAGGGAATCAGAATTCGCTCCTCTCCTGGAAAGACCGGCTCGACGCCGCCGTTGAAGAAGAAAGTGACATGCGCGTACTTTTCGGTCTCGGCAATTCGCAAGTTCTTGAGACCCTCTTCTCCGAACACATCCGCCAATATCTCCTCGTGATGCTCCGGGCCGAACGCGACCGGCAGAGGGAATTGCCGATCGTAATAGGTCATACAAGTAAAACGAATGTCCGGCCTGGGACCTCGATCAAAGAAGCTGAAGTCATCTTCCGTGAACGCTCGAGTGATCTGTCGCGCCCGGTCGGCCCGGAAGTTGAAGAACACGACGCTGTCGCCATCCTTTATCGTTGCTATCGGCCGATCATCGTCATCGATGATGACGATTGGCTTCACGAACTCGTCGGTGACGCCCTCGTTGTACGACTCACGAATCGCTTCGACGGGATCACGCCGCTTCCGACCTTCGCCATAACGCATCATCCGATAAGCTTGCTCGGTTCGCTCCCACCGCTTGTCTCGATCCATCGCGTAGTAACGCCCGACAACTGACGCCACGCGCCCAACGCCGTACTCGCGCATCTTGTCGATCAGTTCGGCGAGGTATCGGGCTCCTGAGTCCGGCGCGGTGTCTCGGCCGTCCAGGAATGCGTGGACAAAGACGCGCTCGACGCCTCGCTCTTTAGCCATTCGCAGCAACGCGTACAAATGTTCCTGAGAGGAATGCACTCCTCCCTGGGAGACAAGCCCAATGAAGTGCAAAGCAGAGTTGCGACTCTTGGCGTATTTCACGGCCTCGATCAGGGCCTGATTCTTGAAGAACTCGCCAGTCTCGATAGTGTTATCGATTCGCGAGATATCCATTCGCACAACGCGCCCCGCGCCGATATTGAGGTGGCCGACTTCGCTGTTTCCCATCTGACCTTTCCTCAACCCGACGAATTCGCCCGATGCTTCGATCAGAGTGTTAGGACAGCTCTCGTACCACTCATCAAAGCGGGCGGTGCGCGCGAGCGCGATTGCATTGCCTTCCCGGCTGGGCGAGCAGCCGAAGCCGTCAAGGACGATGAGAACCAACGGCGTGTTCTTGAGTTTCGTCAAATTTGGATTCTTTCAATTTTGTCGTGCGAGGGCAAGTCTTCGCGGCCGCAATCCGAAATTGCAACTTGACTTTCAAATTCCGTGATTGTACTATTGCAATAGTACAATCAAACAATGAGCTTGTCTTTCAACATCAACACTGCGCATCCGACCCCGCTTTATCATCAGCTCGAGCGGGCGATCCGGTTTGCGATAGCCACCGGCAAACTCTCGATTGGCGACCAGTTGCCCACCGTGCGGCAGCTGGCCGTCGACTTGCGCATCAACGCGAACACGGTTGCTAAGGTCTACGCAGAGCTTGAACGCGAGGGCGTCGTACAGACTCGCCGGGGCGTGGGAACGTTTGTGAAGGCCCGGCATTTCGAAGCGGCTCGCGCAAAGGACCGGGACCGGGAGCTTCGCGAGCTGGAAGATAGATTTCTGGCAGAGGCTTCGCATCTAGGGTTCTCGGCGGTGGAAGCCGTCGATCACTTGAAAGTCAGGCTCAAAAAGGAGAAATGAAATCATGGCAAGAACAATCGACTCGAACACGCAGTTGGCTCAAGTAAAACAAGCGCTCCCCGGTCCGAACGCGCCGCGCGTGAACATCGTCGCCGCGCTATTGTTTCTGTTTCCAGTCTTGCTCGGCATTGTGCCGCTTGCTCTTTTCAAGAATCCGATCGGTTTAATTGCCGGTTTGATTCTGGGGTTGCTGCTTGCCCAGGCGCCCAAGATCGCAAAGCAGTGGGAGAAGGGCATCGTGCTCAGGCTGGGCCGCTTTGTTGGCGTCAAAGGGCCAGGCTTGTTCTGGATCGTGCCGTTAATAGATTCGGTCTCTGCCTGGATCGATCAGCGCACCATCACCACTAGCTTCGCGGCTGAGCAAACGCTCACTTCGGACACCGTGCCGGTCAACGTGGACGCGGTGTTGTTCTGGATGGTCTACGATCCCGAAAAGGCAGCACTCGAAGTGCAGGACTACCAGCAAGCGGTGAGCTGGGCGGCGCAGACCGCGCTGCGCGACATCATCGGGCGCACCGCGCTGACTGAATTACTCCGGGGCCGCGAGCGAATCGAAGAGGAGCTGCAGAAGCTGATCGACGAGCGCTCGAACCCCTGGGGCGTCACCGTTCAATCGGTCGAGATGCGAGACGTGGTGATCCCCGACGCGCTGCAAGACGCGATGTCGCGCGAAGCCCAAGCGTCTCGCGAGAAACAAGCTCGCATCATCCTCGGACAGGCTGAAGTCGAGATCGCGAGTCTGTTCGGTAAGGCGGCTGAGTCTTACAGAGATAACCCGACTGCGCTTCACCTCCGCGCGATGAACATGCTGTATGAAGGCTTGAAGGAGAAAGGGGCGTTGATGCTTGTGCCGAGCACGGCGGTCGAGTCGATGGGGATGGGCGGCTTGCTCGGCGCGGCTGCGTTCCGTCAGAAGGCTCTCACAGAAAGCAAGGACGAAAACGAAGTGAAATAGAAATGATGGCGTGCGATCAGGCCGAGCGACGACGGTGATTTATGACAGCGATCAAGACATTGATCTTCACGATTCTCGTGCCGGGCACGATAGCAGTCTACATACCCTACCGTTTAGTGTCTTCAGCTTCGGCGCGCGGCTCGCTCTTGTTGGGTGGCTTCCGATACGCCGGACTGGCCTTGATGTTGATCGGCACATTGATTTACCTGAGATGCGCGTGGGACTTCACTTTCGCGGGCAAAGGAACTCCGGCGCCGATCGATCCGCCAAAGGAGTTGGTCGTAAAGGGGCTGTATAAGTACGTCAGAAACCCCATGTACGTGGGGGTGATGTGCGTGATACTCGGGCAGGCCGTTTTGTTTGAATCGCTTCTGCTCTTCGCGTATGCTGCTTTCGACTTCGTGCTGTTTAACTGTTTTGTGCTGCTGTACGAAGAACCCGTACTCAGGGAAAAGTTCGGAGAGTCATACCGGCGTTATTGCGATTCGGTGCCCAGATGGGTTCCGACTGGCTTGCTCAGGAGGCGCTCTTCGATAAATTCGGCCTGACAAACAAGTGAGGTGAGCATGGCCAACATCGAATTGAAAGACGTGCTCTCGTTATACCGCACGCCTACAAAAGCGGAGGATCCCGCAATCGAGAGCAAAACCATTCTAAAGCGGATCATCACAACTGCGGCCACGAGGTTTCCGAGAATCAAGACGATAGGCTTCCTGACCGACATTGCGCTGCCCGAAGACGACGGCGACCTGCATTTCTTCATCGAGACCGAAGAAGGCGCGGACGACCCGACTACCCCTATGATGGTGTGCGAGATACAGGGCCTTTTTAAGGTCGGCCCCGATAAGAAGGAGGACCCGCGAGTGAAACAGTTTCGGCAGCTCTTCGGCAGGAAGGTGATTGTCGAGGCGTTGTTCCGCGCGTGGCCCGAACACTTGCGCGATAGTCGCCAGCCGCACTTGTTCGAGTTTCACCCGGTGCTCAGCATAGGGGCGGTAGGCGAAGCTCCCATCGATTTCATCGATCGCGTTGTGTGGCCAACCGGTGAGGACCCCGACGAGATGGCCAGAACTTTCGACGCCGTTACCAGCCCACCAAAGTCGCTGAAGATCGCTTCCAGCGAGGGACGAATCGTGTTTCAGACGCCATCCAAGAGCATGAAGCGGGAGAACTACGTGCATATCGAAGGGCATTTTCGAGGCGGAATCAAGAAAGCGAAAAGCGGGATATTATTCGACCTTTTCGAAACCCCGACCGGGGAGCGTTCTATTCAGTGCTTTGCGCTCAAAGGCTCATCAGCCCATGCAAACGTTGCAACCATGACAGCCGGTCACTACGAGATTGGCGCTTTATGCGGGTTGGACCTTTCGGCGCTTCTTGTAGAGGACCCAACGTGGAGAACTCAAGTGTCACCGGTGTTGGAGATCAAAAAGCTTTCCGATTAGAAGATCGAGAGGTGCATTTATGAAACGCACAATTCTGATTGTCATCGCGGCGGCTCTGATTGTGACGGCTGTCGTGTTGGGAACTCGTAGCAGAGCTAACGACGATCAAGCCATCGGTGGATGGGAGTATCTCGTCGTGCAAGGCGGGACCGTGAACTTGTCAGCGTCCGACGGCGGAAGCATGCGCAAAGAACCGGGCTCATTCAGCCGCGAGTCGTATCCGCTGGAGAAGAACTTGGACAAACTCGGCGCGAAGGGTTGGGAGTTGGTGACCGTGACGGGCTCACCCGCGGACCCGGTGTTTTATTTCAAGCGCAAAAAGTAGTGGTCGATTTAGCAGCAGTCAATCGAGAACAATCAGTGTGAATCGACTTGATGACGGCTTATCGGCAGGTGTGCGAGTGCTTGTTCCTAGCAACTCAAGACATGGTGTTGAATATGAGAATACAAATTGGCTTCTTGTTTGTTCTGGCCGTTGTAGCGATTGTTCCTACTGGTCTCTCACAGCGCCGGCCTATCAAGGTGCTGCTCCTTTTCGATATGGAAGGAGTCTCCGGTGCGACAGATTTCAAGCACACGAGCTTCTCGCACGCGGCCGAATATGCTGAAGGCCGCAAGTCATTGACGGCTGACGTGAACGCGGCAATCGCCGGGCTCAAGGCCGCGGGCGCGACCGAAATAGTTGTCGTTGATGGGCACGGCTCGGGGAATACCACCGGCCCCGACGTGCCTGAAGACCAACTGTTGCCTCCCGCGAAGATGCTTTATCGCGATGCGCCGTTTGACATCTACATGGACAGCTACGATCACTCATTCGACGCGATTGCCGCAGTGGGAATGCATGCGGCTGCAGGCAATTCGGTCGGGTTCCTCTCTCACACCTATACATTTGAAGACATCGAGTACAAGATCAACGGAGTTCCTTTCAATGAGTCGATGATCCTGGCGGCCGGCGCGGCGCGATTGAAGATTCCGCTCATCATGGTCAGCGGTGACGATCAGCTCGAGAAAGAGATTCACCGCGCTATGCCGTGGGTCAAGTACGCTTCGATCAAGCACGCCGTCGATCGCTCAAAGGCAGACGCGCTGCCCCGCGAGGAAGCGTCACGTCGAATCGAGGCTGCCGCGCGCGAGGGATTAGAGAAACTGACAGAAGCGAAACTGCCCGACTGGCATGGGCCGTATCGATTCTCGCTGACGTTTCAGGACGAAGCTCAAGCCCGCGCCGCGTCGCTCGTTCCGGGAGCAGAGTTGCTTGCAAACCCCGTTAGCGTTCAAATTCGCGCCAACGATTTTGAAGAGGGTTATCGCCTGAGCTTAAGGCTGATCGGCCTGGCGGGAATCGTCGCGCGAGGCGACGCCACTCGCGCAGTTTTGAACGCTCAGCCAAACGCGGCCCAGTTGCGCGTAAATACGACTGATTGGTTGTATGATCGGTTTCTGAATCGCTTGCCTGGGCAGGCTGCGGGTCCTGGCGGTCAACGTCAACGCTACTGGGGCGCGAGATAGAGCTCCGAGCTGCCGCAGAGTCACGAAGACACAAAGGCTCACTAAATCCTTAAGCTGTTGTCACGCTTCGTTGTTTGTGTCTTCGTGACTTCGTGGCGATTTCTTTCCTTTCTTCACCACTTCAAGCTCGAAATGAATCTCCTTGCCTCGCGCGATGGCATTCAAGTATTGCTCCCAGAATTTGCGAATGAACCTCAGCGAAGGGAAGCGATGATCCAAATTGATCAAGAACTCCAGCCCCGTCAGCTTCCACAGATTCAACAAGGTCACTCGTGCTTTGAGCTGTCGAAACCGGACGTCGGTGTAGAACGGAAAAACCGCGCGTTCGTCGGTGAGGTTACGAAACGAGTAGCTGTTCAAATGATTGCGATGCGTCAGATCGGTCGCGAAATCCGGATTGGTCCAGTGAGGCGCTGTGAGTTTGACGATGCCGCCGTTTCGCGTTATGCGATGAAGCTCGCACATGACCGCCATCGGGTCGCGCACGTGCTCGATCACGTGACGGCCTATCACTTCATCAAACTCGTCGTCATCGAACGGATAAGGCAGATCGTCCAGGTCGTGAATCACGTCGGCCGACGTGCGCGGGTTATTGTCCATGCCGATTGCGCCGGGAACCTTGTTCGTCCCGCAACCGATGTCCAACACGAGAGGCGTCGCGGACGCCACTGATTCGCCAATGTGAGACCGATCTGCCTTCATTTGCTTAGTTGAACGAGATTGTCTTCGAATCTCCACAAACAATCCTGGACGCCCATCGGCCCCGCCATCCGCCCGTCGTAATCGCGGCACATCTGCGGGCGAGTCTCGTAAACGCCGCAGATATAATTTGTTGCACCGCTTGGGGTCTTGATCTCCTGAAGCGCGTCGCAACGTTTCGGAATTGTGAAATAGTACTCGGTGCGTCCGCGTTTTGCCTCGTAATCGATCTTCAAACCGTGAAGCTCCATCCAACGAATCTCGTCGCGAGCTTCGTCATCGACCTCGCCGCCGCAGAACGTCATTGACATGCAGCACTTGCCGCAGATCAAACACAACTCGGATTTTCGCTTCGCCGACAATCGCTTCTTCATTCCGTTAACCTCTTCTCTTGATCATCAAAAACAAGGCGAGTATAACTGATCCTGCTCAAAGCACGAACATTCGAAAAAAAACTGCGAAAAAACTATTGACTCAAGTTCTTATATCGATAAAATAGAGCGCAACCCCGGTGTGGCCCCTAGTTATCTGCGGCAGGTTTCCCCAACCAGCGGCGTCGGTCCCCAGTTAAAGGGACATCCCCGAACGAGCTTCCCCAAAAAAGTAGTACAATACTGAATTTTCGGAGGGACCAGTGACCCACCAGGCCATCGCACTGATAATCTAACAAATCATCCGGTCCCCTCCGCGAACAAGCCCTGTATTTAATAGAAGGAGCGAACGTGAGAAAACAAGCAACCTCAACTGCGCAGAACCGCGAATTGGAGCCCGTGGCTTCGCGGCTGCACTTAGTTGCCGCAAGCGACCACGAAGACCTCCCCCACTCCACTCAGGACGATCTCGAACACGAGGTCGAAGCTGTAAAAATTGCCGATGAAATCGATAGCGCCGAAGATCTGGTCGGGATCTACCTTCGCGAGATGGGGGTAACGCCGATGCTGAATCGCGAAGGCGAAGCGACTCTCGCGGTCCAAATCGAGCGCGGCCGCCAGCGTTCGGCAAAAGCGATTTCGCGGCTGCCGATCTGCATAGATGAGATCATCGCGATCGGCGAGCGCTTGAAACGCGGCGAGTTGCACATCCGCGAGGTGATAAATTTCCGCGACCAGGACGACATAACCGAGGTGGGCATCCAGGAATGCCTGTCCTGTACGCTCGAGTCAATAGCCGAGATATCGGGCGAGCACAAGTTGTCCTTGAAGCTTCGCGCGCGCGTCGAGGCCGAGGGCAAAAATTCGCGGAAGCTTCCGCGGTTGCGTCGAAAACTTGCGCGTCAACGGGTGCAAGTGAGCCGGCTGTGTCGCGAACTAGATCTTACCAGCCGCCAGCGTGAGCACCTTGCCGGCCTGATTCGAGAAGCGGTTATCCACGCTCGCGATGCGAAGGCGGGGGTCAGAAGAACGAGTGAATCTTTGGAGCGAACGAGAAAAGGAAGCACAAAGCAACGAGAGCTGAAATCCAAACTGCGCGCCGCCAAACGAAACCTTGCCCAGCTGGAGAATCGCTGGCGCGTCCAAGCGGGCGAGATCGAGCGAGCGCTTGCGCAATTGACCGTCGGCGACGCCGAAGCCGGCTTCGCCAGAGAAGAAATGATCAAAGCGAATCTCCGCCTGGTGGTCTCGATCGCCAAGAAGTATTCCAACCGCGGACTTCAGTTTCTCGATCTCATTCAGGAAGGCAACGTCGGCTTGATGAGAGCCGTGGACAAGTTCGATTGGCGGCGCGGATGCAAGTTTTCGACTTACGGAACGTGGTGGATTCGCCAGGCGATCACGCGAGCGATCATGGAACAGGCCCACACGATTCGCATCCCCGTGCATATGGTCGAGACGATAAACAAGCAAGTGCAAGCTTGCCGCGAGCTGGAACAGGAATTGGGACGCACGCCCACCCCCGAGGACATATCGAAAAAACTCGATGTGCCGGAGTCGCGAGTGCGAAAGGTGTTCGAGGTGGTGCAAGAGCCGATCTCGCTGGAAACGCCGGTCGGGTCGGATGAAGAGGTTAGCCTTGGCGAGCTGATCGAGGACAAATCGGTTGCCGGGTTCGGAGACGATCTGATCAATGCCGACTTGAGTGAATCAATCGGCGAAGCTCTCAAGCACCTCACGCCGCGTGAAGAGAAGGTATTGAAGATGCGATTCGGGCTCGGCCATGCGGGGCGCGAGCACACGCTCGATGAGGTCGGCAGTTACTTCGGCGTCACCCGCGAGCGAGTGCGACAGATCGAAGCGAAAGCTTTGTTCAAGCTGCAGCATCCGTCGCGCGCCGCGAGGCTCAAAACTTTCGCCGGTCCGAATCTGGCCCCTCCGCAATTAACGTTCAACGGGCATCCGCCCAACCGAGTTGCCAATTCGGGCCTCAGGACCGCGTGATGAGCGAAACAAGCGCCTCTATTCTGATAGTCGACGACGATGAGGCAATATGTAACCTGCTCCGCGCTTGCCTCGAGCCGACTTACTGCTGCGCCGCGGCCGGCAGCGCCGATGAAGCAATCAGTCTGCTCGAGGCGGGCTCGTTCAAGCTCGTAATGAGCGATATCAAAATGCCCGGTCGAAGCGGGCTCGAGCTTTGTGAGTACGTCCAGGAGAACTCTCCGAGAACAGTGGTGATAATGATATCGGGGATGACCGACATACAGTGCTCGATCGGAGCAATGCGCCGAGGCGCGTTCGACTACGTTACTAAACCGTTCGATCTTGCGGAACTAACGCTGGCGGTCGATCGTGCGCTCCGTTTCCAGCAGGCGCTCGAGGAGAGGTTTAGCTACGAGCAGGCGCTTGAAGAACGAGTGCGGACCAGGACCGAGGAGCTTCGTTTCGCGAACGACGAACTGAACGTGATGCTGGACGCGCTGTATCGCAACTATCGCGCGACACTGAGGGGGCTGGCTCGTACCCTCGAAGCCCGCGACATCGAAACTCGCGGGCATTCGGACCGTGTCGTAGCTTACTCGATAAAGCTCGGCAAAAGACTTGGTTTAAGTCCAAACGAGCTGATCGCGCTCGAGCAGGGCGCGTTGCTCCATGACATCGGCAAGATCGGCGTGCCCGACTCGATATTGCTAAAGACAGGACCACTCACAAGCCAGGAATGGCTGATAATGCGAGAGCACGTAGCTCACGGACTGCGCATAATCGCAGATGTTGAGTTTTTGTCAGGGGCGCGCTTCGTCCTCGGTCAGCACCATGAGAGATACGACGGCAGCGGCTATCCGAACGGATTGCGCGGCGACGAAATCCACATTCACGCTCGCATATTCGCAGTGGCCGACGCGTTCGATGCGATTACGAGCGATCGGCCATATCGTGCGGCGCAAGGCTACGAAGAAGCCTGTAAGGAGATCCTCGCGAACTCAGGATCGGACTTCGACCCGAAGGTTGTCAGGACGTTCTTGACCATCCCCGAAGAAGAGTGGGACGAGATTCGACGCCGCGCCCACAGCGAACACCTCGCCGAGGAGTTGATCGGCAAGCAGGAGATCAGCTCGTTCATAGTGTCCCTGGGGTATCATGAAGACTTGAACTCAGAACCAACCCCGCTCTTGGCGTGAAAAAGTCTCATCGTTCGCGCTAAATATTCTCGATCCTCACAGACTCGATAGGCTCCGCCAATTCAAATCCGAACACACGCGAGTAGAAATACAATTCGGCGTCGAGTGACCGCTTCATATTCTCGGCTTTGCGGAAGCCGTGTTGCTCGCCTTCGAACGCAACGTACGCGACCGGTAATCCCTTCTTCAACGCCGCTTCGTACATCATCTCGGCTTGATTAGGCGGGACCACTTTGTCCTCGAGCCCCTGGAACAAAATGATCGGGCAAGACAGACTATCCGCGTGATGGATCGGCGAGCGAGCGCGGTACAAATCGCGAGCTTCCGGGTACGGACCGATGAGGCTGTCGTTGTAACGTGATTCGAACTTGTGACAATCCTCTTCGAGCAACTCGAGGTCGCTTACCCCGTAGTAGCTCGCGCCCGCCTTGAACACGTCGCGAAACGTGAGCGCCGCAAGCGTCGTATATCCGCCCGCACTACCCCCGCGAATGATCAGCCGATTCAGGTCAGCCTCGCCACGTTCTACCAGGTAGTGCGCGCCGTTTGCGCAGTCATCGACGTCGACGACTCCCCATTGGCCACGCAACCGCTCACGATATGCGCGTCCATAGCCGGCGCTCCCGCCGTAATTCACATCAAGCACGCCAAAACCGCGGCTGGTCCAATATTGAATGTTCAACTTGAGCGTGGTCGAGCTTGAAGAGGTCGGCCCGCCGTGACTAATCACGATCAACGGCGGTCGCTCATCGGCCCTAGCTGCGAAGTCAGGATTCGCCGGTGAATAGAAAAACGCGTATGCAGTGAGGCCGTTCTCGGTTGGAAACTCGATGGTTCTCGGTACCGAAAAATATGATTCATCGACGAGGGCGGTTGATGACCGGCGAAGCACTCGGGTCTGACTGGTCGACAAATCGACTTCGACGATCGATGTTGGCTCGGTCGGAGAGCCGCCGGAAAAAACGACGCGTCCAGGCGACGCTCGCAAACTCGCAATCTCGGTGTAAGGAAGATCGATTGGCTCCAGCTTCCGAGTTTCAGCGTCCAGGTTCGCCAACCGCCAGTTTCCTAGTTCACAATAGGCGCAGATTATCCGGCGCTCCGATTCAAAGGCGTAGGTCGACATTTTGAATGTCCACTGGGGCGCGCCGAACTCGGCTTCCATCTCGCAAAGTGATTCGATAAGACCGCCGCGCAGTCGATACAGATTCCACCAGCCAGTCCGGTCCGAGACGAAATGCAGAACGCCGCCGGGCGACCATTGAGGCTGAAAGACTGATTCGCTCTTGCCGCCTGCCACCAGCTTCGATTGAGTGATTCGCCCGGCTTCTTCTAGATCGCCAATCCACAGCTCGCATCCATCCCAGGGCATGTTGGGATGATTCCACGTGAGCCAAGCCAGATGGTTTCCATCGGGGCTCAAGCGTGGCGATGAGTAAAAGTCATTGCCCGAGACAATCACTTCTCCGGCTTTGTCACCGCCGACGTTCACCTTCACAAGGGTGTTGACCGCGTCGCGGTCGCCCGACGTGTGATCTTCTCGCACGCAGTAGATCAGATTGCGAGGGTGATCGATCACCCCGTCGGCGTAGCGCATCTTGCTCGTCGAAGTTATAGCGCGCGGAGCAGAGCCAGGTTCCTGACGATAGAGACGCTGATCGGTGAAATCG
Source organism: Blastocatellia bacterium (assembly GCA_036505875.1). Classification (GTDB taxonomy): domain Bacteria; phylum Acidobacteriota; class Blastocatellia; order UBA7656; family UBA7656; genus Onstottus_A. Next base: position 14,488 of record DASXSR010000401.1, read on the forward strand.
GAGAAGTAAACCGTGCCGGCCTCGGCAATGTAAGCGCCTCCGCCGTACTCGTGAACAGTTGTGCGCGCGTTAAAACCCGGCGGAGTAACATCGGATATATTTTCGTCGGGCGTGCGGCGAACGATGACGCTGCGCCCTCCCTCCGAAGGGCGACTCTCGACCCAATAAATGTCTTCGCCGTCCAGCGCGACGTCGCCGAGACCAATCGTACCCGCGACGATCAGGTCCGACGAGATCGGTGATTTCCATGAGCCGTATGGTTTGATTTGTTTCATTTAGCTCCAGAAACTCAAGTTGAACGCATCAACAATCGCGGCTTGTTCTTTGTGCGAACGTCAGCCGAATACGCAGAAACGAATGGAAGATCAGAACAGCAAGAGCGACGCCGCCAACACCAGCAGCTATGTCGGCCGGGTCGAACGTGTTCCGCCCGAATGGACTCAGGAGCTCGACCAGTATCAACCGACGGAGTTGCATCCTTAATTTTGCGATCCTCATCATCAATGTGATTCCCTTCCCGGGTTTGGTTTCCACCGAAACGCGGATTATACACGCTCGCGCAGGCCTTGAAAAAAGCTCGCGACTGTTGACGGCTTCTCAGAAAGCTCTTTCTTTGACAGCCCCAAGAGTGCGTGTTAGTTTGAGCTTGTGCCAAACTTGAACTCCGTGGAGATAACGCTTGCCCGAGATTGATATCGGTTTCGTGATCATCTGGTTTGTGGTGTTTTTATTCTCGCTCTCATTCCATGAATCGGCTCACGCGTGGATGTCCGAACGATTCGGAGATGACACCGGCAGGCATCAGGGCCGCATCACACTCAATCCCATCCCGCACATTGATCCGATAGGAACGATTCTCTTCCCGCTGATCAGCATGTTCACGTCTGTGCCGTTGCTGGGTTGGGCAAAACCTGTTCAGACAAACCCGCTGTTGTGGAGAGATAAGACGAAAGCGAATATCTCCGTCTCAGCCGCAGGCCCGATAAGTAATTTCATATTGATGACCATCGCGTTCATCATACTAAAGGCTTTGATTCTATCAGGCTTGTTGAGATTCAATCCCGCCCTTCGGAATATCTATGATGTAATTGCGCCGGCGCCCGGCCAGCCGGCCTTCATGCAACCGCTTGCGATGTTTTTGAGTGTAATGCTGATGTTGAACCTGGCGCTCGGGGTCTTTAACTTGATACCGATTCCGCCGCTCGACGGAAGCCACGTCTTGGAGGAATTGCTTCCACACCCGATGCAAGAGGCTTACTATCAGCTTCGCCCGTATGGGTTTCTATTGCTTATGGCGCTGCTTTACCTCGGCGCCCTGAGTTTGATCTTTCAACCTATCTCGATTTTCATATTGAGGCTGCTTATCGGATAAGGCGCAGGCCGAGAAGAGGTTTCGTAATTGGGAGGAGAATTCGGAAAGAAGCGAATCGTCAGTGGGATGCGCCCGACCGGGAATCTTCATCTCGGAAACTACGAAGGCGCGCTCAAGAATTGGATACGCCTGCAAGACTCAGGCGAATACGAGTGCTTCTACTTCATCGCCGATCTGCACGCGCTGACGAGCGACTACGCCGACACCGGCGCGATCAAACAGAACACAATCGATATGGTCAGCGACTGGCTTGCGGCAGGGCTTGATCCCGAGCGCTCAACCATCTTCATTCAGTCGATGATCCCCGAGCATTCCGAGCTTCATGTGATCTTGTCCGCCGTTACACCGCTGGGCTGGCTCGAGCGCGTCCCGACTTACAAAGAGCAGCGCGAGAACATAACCGAGAAGGACGTGGGCAACTACGCGTTCCTCGGCTATCCCGTGCTGCAAGCCGCAGACATCATAATGTACAAAGCCGACTACGTTCCGGTCGGCAAGGATCAGGCATCACACGTCGAGCTCACGAGGGAGATTGTCCGCCGCTTCAACAATTTTTACGGCCCGGTGTTCCCTGAGCCGAAAGAGCTTCACACCGAAGTGCCGGTGCTGCC
>DASXSR010000402.1:0-7109 GCA_036505875.1 Blastocatellia bacterium
GCTACGGGCGATCCAACGTGAAGATCAGCCCGAAAATCAACAGGTGCTGAGTCGGCGTCAGGCGGATCACACCCGGCGCCAGTTCCGCGCCCCTGAAAAAGCCTCCCTCCGGTCCTCGCGAATCGTCCCACCGATGCTCAACCCGAAAAATCGTGTTCGTCCATCGATACGGGATTCGATACTCGAGCGTGGTAGTGACTGCCTTGACTGTCTGTTTAGCCAGCGTCCATCGGCCATCGCGATCCCAGTAAACCTCGGGTCGAACTGTTGCGCTCCATCGCTTGTTGATCGTCAAGTGCACCGGCAACTGGCCGGACATCATCAATGCGCGGGGACGTCCCGGCGCGTCGACGCGTTCGCCTGAATAGATGTACTCGAACGCAGCCGTAAGCCGGTCCGTTTTGCGCTCGACAATCGTGTCCGTAAGCACGCGCCAAAACTTGAATGAGGTGTTCGACTGATGCGGTCCGAAAAGAAAAGTCTCTTTCACCGTCACGCGCGGAGTCGGTTTGTAGGTGAGTTGGCTACCCGAACTAGGAACGCTGTTCGCGTTGGCAAGATGCCAATATCCATTAACGATGAACGCGGCAGCGCTGACCTTATCGCTCAAGGTATAGCTCGCGTTGACGCCCAACATCATGTACGGCGTGAAGTCGGCGCCCCAGGGTCTCGTGTAGGTGAAATTGTCTTTGGCGTAGAGCGAATCGTATCCGACCAGGCTGCTGAAGATTCCGCCTTGCAGGGTGAGCCCCTTGCCGACAGGCGCAAGATAAGAGACGTTTGTCGGACCGAGATGCCGCAGCACTTTGAAGCCGTCGATGTTGGGTGCGGTCGCGGAGAACCCGAACACCTCGCTGTCCTTGCCTCCCTGAACGGTCAGTTGCGCGCCCCATCGCGAAGACTGGGATGGATCTTTCTTCACATATGCTTCCGCCATATTCAGGTGCAAGTCATCTACGTGCCACGCTGTGCCGCGACTGCGGAATACGTCATTCGCCGGATGATTGAAATCGAGCAAGTACCCGACATCGACGAAGCCGCCATAGCTCCACGGCGTCTTAGACTGCTGCTTCTGTGGCTCTTGATCGGCCCCGCTCTTTGGTTGTGCTGACGAGTCGTGCTGCGGTCGAGCCTGAATATTGGCCGCAAACAGGATCATGGATATGAGCGCAGGTAATCTATACCTCTGTTTCTGAAACTTCATCGTGGCGACGAACTCCCCTTCCTTTTGGCGCGCCGGCGCCGCTCAACTAACTCATCGCGAGCTGCAATCGACGAGTCAGCTTGCTCAGCGTCGGCTGCCCACAGAAGCCAGGTGTCATCCTCTTCTGCGCTTTTCGTGGATTCGACAGATGCGCGAGGCGTCGTTGCAATAATGGGCCGTTTGTTCTTGCCACGCCCGACGTTGAGAATGAAATAACGAATCACAAACAACACGAGCACCAGAGCAAACACACCCGCTATGCCGATTATATCGTTTGTCATCATGTCGCAAGTCCCGCCTCACTGCGATGACGGAACCAACCAACTGCCTGACATTTTGAAGGTAACACCGCCTGCATAAGGATGGTGTTAAAGGTTCATAAAAAGTTCGTAAGGAGAAGAGCCCCTTTTTCTTGCAGCATCGGCCAGTGGTGTAACAACATAAGACTCATTCTAAGGAGCACAGCCGTTGGTCTCGCTTCACACAAAAGACTGATGTCTGTGCTGCGCAAGACGGAGAAGAGACTTGGCCGCAACGGTATTTCATGAATTGCTATTGGCAGTTGCCCCTCGCGGGCAAGTTCTGCTCTCTCTTTTCATTGTGCTGGTGGCGGCCAAGCTCGCTGCCGAGCTCTTTGAGCGGCTCCGTCAGCCTGCGGTCGTCGGCGAGATACTCGCTGGCGTAATAATCGGACCGGCAGTTCTTAACATTGTGCAACCTACCGATGTTCTTGAAGCGCTTGCAGAAGTGGGTGTGGTTTTTCTGCTGTTCACGGTTGGGCTCGAGACACGACCAAGCGACATCTTCAAAGTGGGCGGAAGCGCGACTGCTGTGGCGGTTCTTGGTGTAATAATCCCGTTCATCGCAGGGTGGGGGTTGCTATCGCTGTGGCCAGGTCATTCGTGGGTTGAAGCAGTGTTTCTTGGCGCGGCGATGGTCGCGACGTCCGTCGGCATCACCGCCCGAGTGCTGTCGGGGATGGGATTGATCACCGCCGAAGCAAGCCGTGTGATATTAGCGGCAGCGGTCATCGATGACGTGATTGGGCTGTTGGTGCTTGCAGTCACGACAAGTCTGGCCAGCGGGCGCGTCAACTATTTTAGTTTGGGGCTCACCTCCGCTTTAGCAATCGGCTTCACCGGGTTGGTAGTAGCGTTCGGCTCGCGCGTCGTTGGTCGGATGAAGGGTCGAGTCGGGAGCTTGCGGATCGATCATTCATTGCTTGTGTTCGCGCTCGTGCTGTGCTTCGGACTGGCTGCGCTCGCAAGCGTGATCGGCATTGCCGGAATAGTCGGCGCGTTTCTAGCGGGAGTCGCCTTATCTGAAGCCACCGAAGGAACCGGCTTGCATCAGCAGTCTCAGGCCCTGACGGAGTTCACCGCACCCTTCTTTCTTGTGACCATCGGAATGAAGCTCAACCTTACTGTGTTCTCATCAAGGGTCCTGTTGCTTTCTGTGGCGGTCATAATACTTGCAATCTTGACCAAGCTCCTCGGCTGCGGGTTGGGAGCGGTGCGAATGGGCAGGCGACGCGCCGTCCAGGTCGGCGTCGGCATGATCCCTCGCGGCGAAGTGGGAATAGTGGTGGCCCAAATCGGAATAGCGATGGCCGCAATCAGCGATGCTGTTTACGGCGTTGTGTTGATGATGGTTGTGATAACGACGCTCGCAGCTCCACCCTTGATAAAGCTGGCATTTGCATCCGAGAAACCGCCGGAGAAAGCTCCCGAATACATCGAAAAACTCGAAGAGATCGGTTGATGCGGCGGAGCGCTCGCTAACGCTCGAGGTACAGCCTTCCGGCGTCGCGACCCCGACCGCGGCGGTTCGCAATATCTTGCAGCTCACGACAAACGGAGCCATCCGCATCACGAAAATTTGCGCTGTCGGGCTGCAAGCGTTTGCCAAAGCTCTCGCCGATGATTTAGCCTCATTGGGCTTTCGAGGTGGGAAATGGCGCTTGATCTCGAAGAAATTTTTCGTTCGCGTGATTTTGTTGCCTTGCGCGATAAGCTTGCTGGACTTCGCCCGTCGGAACTTGCAACGATGATCGGCGACTCCGAGCCCCACGAACAGGTGATTCTGTTCCGCGTCCTTCCGCGCAAGCTTGCTGCCGCGACCTTTGAATACTTGCCTCTCGAAAAGCAACAAAGCCTGCTCTCTGCCATGGGTCAAAGCGAAGCCGCCGCAGTCCTGAATGAGATGTCTCCCGACGACCGCACGATGCTGTTGGAAGAACTTCCGGCGGAAGTAACCAAAGAGCTGCTGACGATGTTGCCGGCGGAAGAGCGCGCGGTTGCCATTACGCTGCTCGGGTATCCAGAAAACAGCGTCGGGCGGTTGATGACGCCTGATTACGTAGCCGTCCGGCCCGAGTGGACTATTCGCTACGTGCTCGACTACATTCGCGAGCATGGAGCCGACAGCGAAACGCTGAGCAACATCTACGTCGTGGATGAGCACGGCGTGTTGATCGATGACCTTCGAATCAGGGTGTTCCTTCTGGCGCCGCTTCACCAATCGGTGCGCGATGTGATGGATTACCGTTTCGTTGCGCTCAAGGCGACCGACGATCAGGAAACAGCCGTCGGCGTCTTTCGTCGCGAAGACCGCACCGCGCTCCCGGTAACCGATACCACAGGAGTGTTGATCGGCATTGTCACAATTGACGACGTGCTCGACGTGGCGGAGGTAGAGGCTACCGAAGACATTCAAAAGATCGGCGGCATGGAGGCGCTCGATGAACCTTATATGCGGATCGCGCTGGGGCGAATGGTCCGCAAGCGCGCCGGATGGCTCGTGGTTCTATTTCTGGGAGAGATGCTGACCGCGACTGCGATGGGTTACTTCGAAGAGGAGATAAAGCGCGCCGTAGTCCTGGCGTTGTTCGTGCCGCTGATCATATCCAGCGGTGGAAACTCGGGCTCGCAGGCCGCGACGTTGGTAATCCGCGCGCTCGCGCTTGGTGAAGTTGGGGTGCGTGACTGGTGGCGTGTGATCCGGCGCGAGGTTCTATCCGGGCTTGCGTTGGGGGCAATATTGGGGTCGATAGGCTTCCTGAGAATAGCGATTTGGTCAGCGTTCACGAACCTCTATGGGCCACATTGGTTTCTGGTTGCGTTGACGGTTGCGGTGGCTCTGATCGGCATAGTGTTATGGGGCACGCTTACAGGTTCGATGTTGCCGATGGTGCTGCGCCGATTGGGATTTGACCCGGCCGCTTCGTCGGCGCCATTCGTCGCAACGTTGGTTGATGTTACCGGATTGATAATCTACTTCAGCGTCGCCGCGTTAATCTTGAGGGGCACGCTTCTCTAAGTAAGGAAATTGGATTACTTGGGGGCGGGGTTCTTGCCTGCGCTCTTGCTGCGAGGTTGATCGTCTTTGTGCTCAAGCTTATAAAAGTCCAGCATTACATCCGATTGTCCGCGAAGGTCGCGCTCGAGTCGGTCGAGAGCTACTCTTACAACATCACGGTGATGCACTTTGCGGCGGCTTGGGATGTTGCTTACCTGTACCCACAGCTTGTGTATCAAGTTAATGTCCTCTTCGGTCAGATACGGGGCGTGCGCCCCGAGGTAAACGACGTGCTCCTTATCGTCGCTCTCGATCACTTTGAAGGCCACCTGCCTGCGAGGCTTTTCCGGCAATCGTTCCCACGCGCGGCCCAGCTCTCGAGCCTGCTCCTGCGAGGTCATCTTGGATGAAAGGCCCGCAACCACCACCGCCGAATCCAGGCGCAACGCCGTCTGCGCCACCGCATCGAAGATATTTGTTGCGGGAACTACGACCAGCTCGACAGGCTTGCCGTACTTCTCGGCCAGCGCCACTACTCGCGTGAACAACCGACGCTCGTAGTCGGTAAACAATCTCTCGTCGTGGAGGTCGCGCTCGCCTCCTCCGGGACCGGTCATCAACCGCGCCGTTATTACGATGATGTCCTGCTCATCCGTGTCCGTGCGCTGGAGCACGTGTTCGAGATGTGAAAGCGTGTTGTAATCACGCACGGCAAGCAGCACGTTGCCCGGACGCGCGCCAACCGCCTCAAGATCAATCGCCTCGTTGTGCTGAAGCTGAAACTGGTCGAGTTTGGCCAGAGTGAGGTCAAGCTTCCGCTCGTTGATACGTTCGGAGATTGTGAAGATAGTGAAGAAGGCCACGGTGAAGACGATGCCGGAAATCGTAGCCACCTGTTTGGTCAGCAGGTTTGTAAGCGCAATCGAAAGCAGGATGAGCGCGATAGTGACAAGCCCCATCGGAATCTCGGTTCTGCCTATGCGAATGTTGCCGGGCACTTTCCACTCGCGCTCTTCAGGCCGCTTGAAACGCAATATGAGCGTAGCTATCGCATTGAACGCAAAGCTCCAGATCACACCGAACGCGTATGCTTCGCCAAGCATGAATGTATTGCCTCGCGACAACACGATCGTGGCTATTTGAAGGATGGCGATTAGGTTGATTATTCGGTAGGTCGTTCCGTACCTCTTTTGCGGCGCGCGGAACCACTCGGTCAGCACGCCGTCCTCCGAAACGCGGTTAAGCACTCCATTCGAGCCGATGATGGCAGTGTTTACTGCGCCCGACAGCATCAAGAATCCTACGATCACCACGAATCCTTGAAACAACAGCCTCAGGGATTCCGGTCCGACGAAGTTCATTGCGAGACCGGAGATCAAATTGGTGAGGTACTTTGCACGTATCTCGTCAGGTATGATCGCGACGGCGAAGAATGAGACCAGCGAGGTGAACAGAAGCGAGTAGACGAAGATTACAAAGCCCGCGCGCATCAGGTTCTTGAGTTTAGGATGCTGCAGCTCGCGGTTCACCTGGGCGAGCGTTTCCTCGCCACTCATTGCCAGCACTGAATGGCCGAAAGCGATCAGGATTCCAACCAGCCCGATGAGGCTGGGAGCATTGTCGATGATCTTGAATCGACCGCCGTCCGGCACGAACCATCGCAAATGCTTCAGCCATCCCAACGCATTCTCTGGCGGGCCCGAGAAACTCAAGTTGGTTGCAGTCGGGACCGGAGGCAACTGACCGCCGCGCACGATCAAGGTCAAGCATCCCCAGCCGATCATTAGCACAACCATTGCCGTCGTGACGTACATGATCCGCATGGCGTCGTCGCTCGATTCATGGACGCCCTTCAGGTTGCGCCACCAGAAATAGATCGTCACGATCACTGCCACGACCGCCGCCAGGTAGTTAACGGTATCGGTCGAAGGCTGCCAGGGATGGCCAAAATAAGTCAGCGTGCTGGCGATGAGTCCAACGATATACTGACCGGCTGTGACTCCCGATATCGGGCCCGTAAGAATGAAATCGAAGATGAGCGCCGACACGCTGATCTTTGCCATCGTCCCGCCCATCGCTTCCTTCACCACTCGGTAGACTCCGCCGCGAGTGAACATAGAAGACGACTCGATGTAAAGCATGCGCACGGCGTAGCTGAACAACATCACGCCCAGGATGAACCACGGCGCAGCCTTCCCGACGTATTGCTCCGCCAGGCCGCCGGCGTAAAAGGCGGATGAACCCAGGTCGTTGAGGACGATGGCAGCCGCTCGCCAGAACGATATGAACGACAGCATCACCGTCGTGGCGACGACGACCTTAACTCGTCCGCGGGACTTTATTGTGTCTCCAGTGATGGTTGGATCCTTCATCGACTGTTGTGAGATTAAGATATTACTTGATTAGATTTTGGTTGGATCGCGCGGCCCACGAAAGCATCTCAACTTTCTCTCAGGCGACTCTCTCCTAACTCTGAAGCTCCACAAAATATCCTAGGCTGCTCAGCTAAGCAAGGCAAAGAGAATCGGAATTGGGACGGTCTTTGTTTGAGAATGAGAGAGATTGGTTTAACGGTAGATGGCGTGACAGCTTCGCGGTCACGTTACGG
>DASXSR010000403.1:0-13054 GCA_036505875.1 Blastocatellia bacterium
ACTCGATTGGCCTGACGGCAGTAACGCTCTTTCGACCGCACTATTGACAAGGACGTACCAAGGTGAAGCTCGCAACTTTCGTTCTGATTATTCTCGTTACATTTGTGCTTCGTTCAGGAGCCTTGGCTCAGCAGGAGCACCAACACGATCATGGTGATCACGAACAGCTGGGTCAGGTCAACTTTCGGGTGTCTTGCACGCCGGCGGCTCAGAAGCAATTCAATCGGGCAGTCGCGTTGCTTCATTCTTTCGAATACGACCAAGCCCAAAGAGCGTTCGCGCAGGTCGCGACGGCCGATCCAGCCTGCGGCATGGCTTACTGGGGAATTGCGATGAGCTTCTACCATCAGCTCTGGGCGCCGCCATCACCCGAAGAGCTGAAAAAGGGATCGGCTGCGGTGGAAAAGGCTCGATCGGTCGGAGCAAAAACAAAACGCGAACTAGATTACATCGCGGCTATAGAAGCTTTTTACAAGGACTGGGACAAGATTGACTACCCGCGGCGGGCGTCCGCGTATGAACGCGCAATGGAGCAGGTCTATCTTCGATACCCGAAGGATCGCGAGGCGGGAGTCTTTTACGCTCTGGCTCTGAATTCCACCGCGCTTGCCGCGGTGCCGATGGACAAGAGCTACGCGAAGCAGAAGAAGGCTGCCGAGATTCTAAATAATGTACTTGCTAAAGAACCCGAGCATCCGGGCGTTGCTCATTACTTGATTCACAGTTACGACTATCCGCCGCTCGCGCATCTGGCGCTGGCGGCCGCGCGCAGCTACGCCAAGATTGCTCCTTCTTCCGCACACGCCCAGCATATGCCCTCTCACATCTTCACCAGGCTTGGGTTGTGGCAGGAGGACATTGAGACGAATCTTAACGCGGAAGCCTCCGCGAAGGACTACGCGCAGAAGAATCACCTGACTGGTGCGTGGGACGAACAACTCCACGCGATGGACTATCTCGCGTATGCCTATCTGCAGCAGTCGCGTGATCGCGAGGCTCGCGCGGTGCTCGATGAGTTGAAGGCGATTAGAAAGACTGATCCGGAAAACTTCAAATGCGCTTACTCGTTCGCCGCAATTCCCGCGCGGTGGGCGCTTGAGCGGCACAAATGGTCGGAAGCGACTGACCTGAGGATTGAGCCGGAAGATTTCCCATGGTCGCGCTTCTTGTGGGCCGAGGCGATCACACACTTCGCCCGCGGAATGGGAGCGGCAAGGACGGGCGAGGCCGGGAAAGCGCAGCTTGAGATCGCAAAGCTCACCGAGATCCAACGGATGCTCAGCGGGGCGAAGGACAATTACGACTGGGCGACGCAGGTTGAGATTCAACGAAGAGGCGTGTCGGCATGGCTTGCGTTATTCGAGAGCCGGAACCAGGAAGCGCTGAGACTTATGCGTTCGTCGGCAGACCTCGAAGACTCAACGGATAAGCACCCGGTGACGCCCGGTGCGGTGCTTCCCGCGCGCGAGTTGCTCGGCGACCTGTTGCTTGAACTCAAACTCCCGGCTGAAGCACTAAAGGAGTACGAGGCTTCGCTTCAGACTTCGCCAAACCGGTTCAACGGACTCTACGGCGCCGGGCGCGCTGCAGAGCTCTCCCGAGATAGAGTGAAAGCCAAGTTGTTTTACCAAAAGCTCGTTGCGCTTTGTCCGGCCGCGGCGTCAGATCGTAGTGAACTTCAGCACGCCAGAACTTTCCTCAGCGGAAAATAACGCATCAGCAGGAGAAATGGACCTTAACAGGGCGAGACGCAACCTGGCATATGGACTGAAGCTTAAGTGCCCGAACTGCGGATTGGGTCGGCTTTACGCTTCGTTGTTTCGGATGAACACTAGCTGCCGATATTGCGATCTTGTCTTCGAGCGCGAGCAAGGCTATTTCATCGGAGCAGTTTACATAAACGTGATCGCAACGGAGACGACGTTACTTCTCACGCTCCTGATATATGGCTTGATCACGGGGACAATCACTACAAGAATACTGACTGTGCTGTTCATTCTCGGGATAACGTTGCCGTTTCTCTTCTTTCATCACAGCCGGAGCCTTTGGTTAGCCTTCGATCATTCTCTGAGCCCCGAGAAAACTTCCTCCCGCGAGGTTTAATGAGTAACGCCACCGGATTGAACTGTGTTGAGTGTGGACGAGCGCATCGGATCGGTGAAGTGGAGTATGTCTGCGCGTCGTGCGGCGGCAACCTGGATGTGCTTTATGACTATGACCGCGTGCGCGCCGCGTTGACGAAGTCTCAGCTTGCGGATGATCGCAACTTTACGATTTGGCGTTATCGCCCGCTTCTTCCCGTTGAGCCTGACTCTGTCGTTCCACCGCTCACCGTTGGTTGGACTCCGATCTACGACTGCAAAAATCTCGCCGAGCGATATGGGGTGAAGCAGCTCTTGATCAAAGACGACGGGCGCAATCCGACCGCCTCTTTCAAGGATCGTCCGAGCGCGCTTGCGGTCGTAATGGCTCAAGAGGCCGGCGCGAGCGTCATCACCACTGCTTCATCCGGCAACGCCGGTAGTGCGCTCGCGGGAATGTGCGCGAGCGTTGGAATGCGGTCGGTGATTTTCGTTCCCGCTTATGCGCCTCCGGCAAAGATCGCCCAACTTCAGGTCTACCAGGCGGCCGTCGTCGTAGTCGAAGGAAGTTACGATGAGGCCTACGACCTGTGCATCGAAGCGTCGAAGCGATTTGGCTGGTACCAACGGAGCACCGGCTACAATCCTTACACCCGCGAAGGCAAGAAGACCGCCGCGCTAGAGATGGCTGAACAGTTGAACTGGGAAGTTCCCAACAAAGTGCTTGTGGGTGTGGGCGACGGCAACATCATCAGCGGGCTGTGGAAGGGATTCAACGATCTTCTGCGGATCGGTTTCATCGATCGTCTGCCTCAAATGATCGGCGTGCAATCCGAGGGTGCTTCGGCGATCGTCGACGCGGCGAACGGCGATGGAGTGGTGCGAGAGGGTCCGGCTGACACGATCGCCGACGCCATAAACGTCGGCAAGCCTCGCGACGCGACGATGGCCGTCCGAGCAATCCGCGAGTCGGGAGGACATGGAGTTAAGGTGAGTGACGACGAAATCATCGCTGCGATTCCGGCGCTTGCGCGTGAAACCGGCATTTTTGCAGAGCCTGGCGCCGCCGCTACATACGCAGCGTTCGTGAATTTGTGTGAGAGCGGCGCACTCAAGTCCGACCAACGTGTGTTGCTGATGATCACGGGTAATGGGTTGAAGGATGTTGATTCAGCGCGCAAATCCGTGCAGGCGCCATTGCGAATCGCACCCGACGTCCAAATGGAGGAGCTTCTAAGGCGGCTCGAATTGGGAGAGGTTTAGAGGATGTCCTTTCTTCTCAAATCGGCGACGGTTCTTACGCTCGATACTCCTGCATTGGAGCGAGCCGACTTGCGCGTCGCTGAAGGTCGGGTAATCGAACGCGGCCCCGTGCTCGAGCCGCGCGAAGACGAAGAAGTGATAGATCTTTCCGATAGGCTCGTGATGCCGGGAATGGTTTGCGCGCACACTCACCTGTACTCGTCGCTCGCGCGAGGAATGCCTGCGCCGCCGCGGGCGCCGAAGAACTTCAAAGAGATTCTGGAGTTGATCTGGTGGCGGTTGGACCGCGCGCTTGACGAGGAAACGATTTACTGGAGCGCGATGGCAGGAGCGATGGATGCGGCTCGCGCCGGGACGACTTGCCTGTTCGATCATCACGCGTCGCCGTCACACATCACCGGCTCGCTTCAAATTGTGCGCGAGGCGATCGAGAAGATCGGGTTGCGAGCGGTGTTGTGTTATGAGGTGACTGATCGTGGCGGAGCGAGAGAGCGCGACGCCGGAATCGAAGAGAACCGCTCGTTCTTGAACTGGTCGCGCGGCAACGTGCAATCGCCCCTGTTTCGCCCGATGGTTGGAGCCCACGCGTCTTTTACGCTCTCGGATGAATCGCTAGACGCGTGCGCAGGGTTAATGCGCGAGTTTGACGCTGGAATTCACATTCACGTCGCAGAAGACTTGTGCGATGTCAAAGACACGCAAGCAAAGTACCGCAGCGGCATGGTCGAGCGCCTCGCAAAGCACGAAGCGCTCAACAACCGGACCATACTCGCCCACGGGATTCATTTGTCTGACGAAGAGATTGCGATCGCGCGGTCGACCGGCGCGTGGTTCGCGCACAATCCCCGCTCGAATATGAACAATCAGGTTGGCTATGCTCCCGTGACGAAGTTTGGCGAACGCGTGGTGCTTGGGACTGACGGCATCGGAGCCGACATGTTTGAAGAAACGCGATTTGCGTTCTTCAAGAGCCGCGATGCCAGCCAGGGAGCGCAGGCATCCCGCCTGCAGAGCGATCAGACCCAACAAAGCGAGCACGCGGGATGCGTGCTCTCCCAGGGCGCCGATGATTGGCTTCGTGTGCTGGCTAACAATCAACGACTCGCGTCGGAGGCGTTTGGAGCAGACTTGGCTACACTGACGCCCGGATCGGCTGCCGACTTGATCGTGCTCGACTACAAGTCTCCCACACCGCTGACGACTGAGAACATCGCGTGGCACCTTGTGTTCGGGATGAACTCAGCCTCGGTTGAAAGCGTGATGGTGAATGGGCGTTTCGTCATCCGGGACCGAGTGCACTCGCTCGGCGATGAGGTGTATGAACGGTCGCGCGAAGCCGCAAGACTGTTATGGGCGAAGCTTGACTCTTAGTGGCGAACGCTCGCGAGCTCGTCTCCACGTCGGCTATCAACTATGCACCGAATCGCGCCAAACTGAACCGTTCAATATTGTAAGGTGTGTAGCGCGAAAGCAGGAGATCGGCCGCGATTCGGCCAATGGTCGCCGCGAACTTAAAACCGTGGCCCGAGAAGCCGGTCACGATCAGAACGTTCTCAAGCCGGGGGTGCCAATCGATGATGAAATCATCGTCAGGCGTGTTGTTGTAGATGCAAACTCGTGTTTCGCGAACACGCGCATCGCGTAGCGCGGGAATGAACTCTCCGAAGAAAGCCCGGCAGCTCTCAATGAACTCATCGCCGACCAGGTCTTCAGAAGACGGATCGACCTGAGCCCCTTTATGATGATTTGCGATCTTAATCACTCCCGTGTGATGAATCGGAAATCCATAGAAGCCGCTTTCAAGTTCGATGAAGATCGGGAAGCTGCCTGGTTCAAAGCTTGTCCGATCAGCGGGTTCGAAATAGACAATCTCCTGCCGCGTGGTGGTGAGCTTGTCCGCAAGGACTGGCAAGAGTTTTCGCGACCAGGGACCCGACGCGATAATCGCGCGCTCGCCTGTCAACTCCTCGCCGGACTCGGTGATAAGCAACACGCGAGAGGCCGAGTCTTGTCTTATCGAAATCACTCGCTCGCGCTCGATCATTTCCACGCCTCTCAGCCTCGCCAGATCGATCAGTAGGCGAAGTGCCGCTTCTGCGTGCAGGATCGCGCCGCTTGGATCGTACACGCCGAATGAAAACTTTTCGGCGTTGAACTGAGGGAATCGAGAGACTGCCTGCTCGCTAGTGAGCATCTCGGCTTCGAGACTCAACGAACGCAAGGCTTCGTAGCATTCAGTCTCGAAAGAAGGCTGATGCTTGCCAATCAGCAGCGCGCCAGTTTGAGTGAGCACTTGAGTGCTCATCTCTTCTTCAAGCCGTCGCCAGCGCTTGAGCGCGTCGACCGCCAGCGTAACGTAGAATGGATCGGGATAAGCAAATCGAAACACCTTGGAATGATCGACCGAAGCGGCTCGCGGATTTGGCAGCGTCGACTGGTCGATGAGAGCGACTCTGGAACCCTGACCCGCGACTTCACAAGCTGCTGCCGCGCCCATCACGCCCGCGCCGACTATGATAACGTCGGTTGTCCTCATCGCGCCGGATTCTAGCACACTGCAGAGTCCTTAGTCCGTGGTCCGTAGTCCGTAGGAATGGTCAGCTTATTGAGCGCATCGGCGCTACGGACTACAGACTAAGGACTATTCAATTCTTTGCGCTTAGTCGCCCGACCACTTAGAATTTATCGAGTGGACTCGCGCCTGTTCCGCGACACCAATGCGTAGAAGATCCCACAGGCCAAAGATAATCACCCGCAGTTTCATGTCGTTCATGGAAAACGATCTGACGACTTCGGCTGCTGCGGTCTCATATTTCTCGATGCTGGCGTTGTTTCCGACCCTTCTGCTTCTCCTCGCCATCGGCAATAAGCTGTTCGGGCAGCAGACCGTCGAAAAATATGTCATCGGCGAGGTGCTCGCCTTCTTGCCCGGCGCGCAGACCTTCGTAAGGAAGAATCTCGAGTCGATATCGACAATTTCGACCGGCATCATAGTGAGCTGTTTGGTAGTGATGTTATGGGCTGCGTCGTGGATGTTCACGGTGATCGAGAAGGCTCTCAATCGCGTGTGGGGAACCTATCCGCGATCGTTCCTGCACGGGCGCGCGGTGAACCTGGCGGTGATGAGTTTGATATGGGCGCTCCTGGGCGCGCTTGCCTTGTTCACCGCATTTGTAACCGGCCTCCGCGCGGCAGCCGAAAAGATCCCCTTGAGGCAGGGCCCGTGGTTTGTAGTCCTTTCAGGGCTGGCGTGGCAGTCGATATTCATCGTGGCGAGCATCAGCGTGACGATCATCCTGTTCACCGTGCTGTATAAAATGCTTCCCAACACACACGTCGCAGTAACCGAAGCGCTGCCGGGCGCGGTGCTGGCGGGCGTGTTGTGGGAAGGAGCGAAGTTCGGATTTGCTTTTCTGCTGCCCTATTTTCATTACGATCTGCTGTACGGTTCAATAGGCGCGGCGGTAGCGTTGCTCACTTGGGTTTATCTTTCGAGCGTGATCATGCTGTTTGGGGCGCAGTTCACGGCATTGCTGCATCGCGATCACCTTTTCGCCGCCGCTGAAAAGAGAGGCCAACTCAAATCGGGCGGGCACCCGGCCATCGAAGTGATGCGTTGACGGAGGCGTGATTCGTGATG
This sequence comes from Blastocatellia bacterium, assembly GCA_036505875.1. Lineage (GTDB taxonomy): Bacteria > Acidobacteriota > Blastocatellia > UBA7656 > UBA7656 > Onstottus_A. Next base: position 6,985 of record DASXSR010000403.1, read on the forward strand.
CGTGAAATGTGAAGAGTGATGCGTGATTCGTGACATTCGATCACGGATTTACGGATCACGGATCACGCATCATTTCCATGCTTGTCTCTGAATTTGATTACGAGCTTCCAGAGCGCCTTATCGCGCAAGAGCCCGCCCAACGACGAGACATGTCGCGGCTGATGGTCGTCGATCGCGCCACCGGTGCGCTTATCGATTCGGTGTTTGCGAAGCTGCCCGATCACTTCAATCCCGGCGACCTGCTCGTTCTCAACAACACGCGAGTCTTTCCTGCAAGGCTGATCGGAAGACGAATCCGGAAAACTGTGCGCGGCGAGACGGTGCTTGGCGGGCGCGTCGAAGTTTTTCTCGTGAGTCGCATCGAGCCGCTGGTTTGGGAAGCGCTGGTCAAGCCGGGCAAATCGTTGCTGCCAGGCGCGCGAGTCGAGTTCGCACGCGGCAAGCTCACGGCTGAGGTGATCGAATGGCGCGATTTCGGCCGCCGCGTGGTCCGTTTCGAAGCTGAAGGAGACTTCGACGAGATCATAGATCGTATCGGCCGCACTCCTCTTCCGCCTTACATCAAACGCGATGAAGAAGACCGCCTTGACGCCGAACGCTATCAAACAGTCTTTGCGCGCGAGCGGGGCGCGGTTGCGGCGCCGACTGCGGGACTGCATTTCACTCCCGAGCTGCTTGACCGCTTGCGCGCGCGTGGAATCGAAGTCGCCGAAGCCACTTTGCATGTTGGTTACGGCACGTTTCAACCTGTGAGAGTAGACCGAGTCGAAGACCATCGCGTCGAGCCTGAAGTTTATTCGATCAGCGATGAAGCTGCCGCCTTGATCAATCGCGCTCTCAGTGAGGAGAGACGAGTCATAGCTGTAGGCACAACTACGACCCGCGCGCTCGAATCAGCAGCAGCGAGATGGGGGATGGGGGTTGGGGGATGGGAGTTGGTCTGTACTGAGCATTCTCTCGCCCAACCCCTAACCCCTAACCCCCAACCCCTAACTACCGATCTGTTCATCTATCCGGGCTTTGAATTCAAAGTGATTAGCGGGCTCGTGACCAATTTTCACCTTCCACGCTCGTCACTGCTTATGCTTGTGAGCGCGTTTGCCGGGCGCGGGTTGATCCTGAAAGCGTATCGCCACGCGATTGAAAAGGAGTATCGATTCTACAGCTACGGGGATGCGATGCTGATTCTGTGAAAGTTGCGCCGTCTGAGCGCGAGTCAGTTGCGGTCGCCGGACTCGCGCTTTTGACAAGACGTCGTCATGAGCTCGCCGCGAGGTATGAGAGATTCGGGAAGCACCGCGACACTCATAAACCAGGAGTCTTTAGGTAAGGCGCGCCTCTTCAGCACTGCACCTGTTCTGCCGTCAAGTTTCAAGAGGCTCGCCGGTCGGGTTCCGTCGACGGCGCCCGCGTTGATGCCGTAAAGATAGCGACCATCCGCGGACGGTAACAGTTGCGCGAAGTCGATGCCGGACGCAAGGTGCGCAACATCGCCGCTTGACAAATCAACCGAGAAAAAGCCGCTCGACGTTTCCTCATCCTGAGCCCGTCGAGCAGGATGAAGCCACCACGCAACTGGTTCGTAAACGATCAACCGGCCACCTGCCGCAACCATTCCTTGCCCGACCGGACTGTTGTCGCGAGCAGTGATTGGGATAGCGACCCTCTTCGGCGCCACAAGCTCGGTTGTATCAGGCGTTACGGACCAGATGTTTCCCTGCTTGCCATCGTGGGCATAGAGATAGAACTTGTTGCCGAGCCACACGCCTCGAGGCAGAAGTCCGTCTGGCAGCCTGAGCCGCCTTACAAGCACGCCGCGTTCGATATCAAAGATGTCCAACGACGGCCCCTGCCAAACTGTGGTGCCAAACAACCACCGGCCATCCGGCGAAATACTCAAGCCATAGTTACCGGGCGCCTTTATGACCGGCAGCCGAGTGAGCTTCTGTGCGTCGAATACTTCAACCCCAACAGCGCCGCGTTGAGTGAAAAGCAATCGGCCATCGCCAGACACGACTCCGGGGCTCGATGGAAAAACGATTTGGCACATCGAGCCGGTGGCGAGATCTAACGAGAAGAGCGCGCAGCAAGCATGCGGCTCCGATGGCGCCGGCTGTTGAATGAACAACGTTCGACCGTCCGGGCTGGCGCTCGGATTCATGGCAAGTTCGCCTATCACGAAGTGCCCAAGCTCTTTCAACGAACGCGCGTCCAACACAACAAGTTGATGGTTCCACCTTGTGGCCAGGATGACTTCTCGACCGTCTTTGATCTGAGCAACCAACGATCGGAGAGGTGAAGTTAATACCAAAAGGGCGCTCAGAAGGAGAAATCGTTTCATACTAACTCCGGCTCGACACGTCCTGATACTTTGAACGGGGCAATCAACTCGTTCTTGCACCGACTATTCGCAAACACGCCTCGGCAAAAGCATCCGCAAGAGCCACAACACCAAACACCCCGTCGCCGCGCCGAACAGCATTCCTGCGCCTATTCCAAAAGTCAGTTGTCCCAAAATGTGTTTGACATGATGAGAATCGTTCGGCACCGAGAACTCAGCTTGGGTAAACACATTCTCGATGCCGCTCAGGACCGAGAATGCTATTGCCGCGACGATCAGCGCCTGCTCGAAGACCACGAGAAGAAAAGCCGCGAGCACTGCGTTCGGATAGCTGCCGAAGCCTCGCGTGTGAATCAGCCAAACTGCAATCAAGATCGCTAGCGACGTAGCGCCCGTCACGCTCAAAATGCGCACTAATCCGTGAGGGAACCCCGTGGCGTCAAGCGCCCACCTCAGCGCCCACACCACAGCAATAAAAGCGAACAGCGGAGACAGCAGGCGAATGTGATCGCGGAAACTGCGCCCGCACACGTTCATAATTCCTCCTTGCCGGTGTCCGAGAAACTTCAGTGTGTCGCCGGCTGCAAAATGTTTTCGTCAGAGGAGCCGTCGACAAACTGAAGTTTGTCGGACATTGTCGCCCTGACCATCAACAACGTCATATCGTCTTCCGGTTCATCGCCAGCCCAGTTGCGCACAGCTTCGAGCACTTCTGCCTGAACGTCTGCCAGAGCTGCGCCCGAATGCATTTCAATCAAAGCTTGAAGCCGCTTCTCCCCGAACTCTTCATCGTCCGAAGACCTCGCCTCAGTGATGCCATCCGAGTACAGAACAACCAGGTCCTCGGGCTGAAGCGCCACTTCGCCGGTCTGGAATTCAGATCCCGAGAACATCCCGAGCGGCACGCCGCCTTCGTTTAACTCGCGGCCGTTCAAAGAGCCCAACACGATGGGCAGATTGTGCCCGGCGTTGACATATCTGAGAATCCGATTGGCGCCGTCCCATTCGCCGTAGAAGAACGTCGCGAACTTCGACGCGTCGGTCACTTGATGAAGATGATGATTGAGGCGCTTGCAGACATCGGAGGGCGAGTTGCCGGTCTCAGCAAGCGTGCGCAATAGGGCTTGCACGTTGGCCATCAGTATTGCTGCCGATATGCCTTTGCCGCTGATGTCGGCGATCGCGAAGACCAATCGCCCGTCCGCGAACTGCATCACGTCGTAGTAGTCACCACTGATGCCGCTTGCGGGAATGCACACCGCCGCAAACTCTAATCCGTCGACGAGCGGCAACTGGCGGGGGAAGAGCGCGCGCTGCACCTCGAGAGCGAAACTCAACTCGGCTTCCTTGCGCGCGAGTTGGCGGCGGCTCGCTTGCAATTCGAGCTGAACGCGATAGAGCGAGACTAGCAGAACTGCAACGGCTGTCGTGGCGCCAAAGGTCAGCCCCCAAGTCGCGAACGCCGAGCCTTGCACCAATCCGCGTCCCAAAAACAAGAGTATTGCCGCGCCGACCAGAAAGGCGATGAGATAAATAAGGTCACGACCGGCGATTGCGAACCCGGGCTTCGGTTGTTGAATTGTTTCTCCGGCTTGCACTGAGTCCCCAACAGCGATTCGCGAACATTATAGTCGGGTTTTGTGGATACCCAAGGTGAAAATGACGATTTGATGACGAGAGCCTGCCGGGATTTGGAGAGCGTGGACCAGACGGCGCTTGCTGCGCGACGCAAGACGCCGCGCGCCGTCGAAAGGCGAGGTTGTCAATTCAGTGGCTTGACTTGACACTACCGCGCCTGAAAGCCATATTCTCTCATACCTACTAATCGGAGACAGTAATGAAACCTATAATCGTCATCACTATACTTCTGAGCATTTCTCTGCCGTTGATCGCAGCGTCCGCCGCCTCAGAACCGGCTCGCGCCGAGCAGATCGCGAAAGCCGCCGAAGCGCTGCGCGCCAAGCTCGTCGAGCAGCGTCGCGATTTTCATATGCACCCGGAGCTGTCGAATCGCGAAGAGCGAACTTCGCGAATCGTTGCCGAACGCTTGCGCGCGCTTGGTCTGGACGACGTGAAGACAGGCGTCGGCAAATATGGTGTTGTCGCGTTGCTCAAAGGCTCCAAGCCCGGACCGGTGGTCGCAGTGCGGGCTGATATGGACGCGCTGCCAATTCAAGAAACGATCGATGTGCCTTACAAGTCGCTGAATCCGGGCGTCAAACACGCTTGCGGTCACGATGTGCACACAACGGTCGAGCTTGGCGTCGCGGAAGTGCTGAGCAAGATGCGCGATCAGATTTCGGGCTCGATCAAATTCATCTTTCAACCGGCCGAAGAAGGCGCGCCTCAAGGCGAAGAAGGCGGCGCGAAGCTGATGGTCAAAGAAGGCGCGCTTGAGAACCCGCGGCCGGCGGCGATCTTCGGGCTTCACACCGCGGCCGTTGAAGTTGGCCAAATCGGATATCAGTCGGGGCCGGCAATGGCGTCTTCCGATCGGTTCACGATCACCATTCGGGGCAAGAGGTCTCACGGCGCGCAGCCGCAACTGGGCGTGGATGCGATCGTCGTGGCCGCCGAGTGCGTGACCGCGCTTCAAACGATTCGCAGCCGTCGAATCGATCCCCTCGAACCGTTGGTGATTACCGTCGGCACGATCAAAGGCGGCGATCGAAATAACATTGTCGCCGAAGAAGTAAAGATGGAAGGGACGATGCGGACGATGAGCGAAGAGGTTCGCACTCGCGCGCAGGAGATGATGCGGCAAACGCTCGCCAGCGTTACGTCTGCTTACGGCGCGACCTTCGATCTGCGCTTCGATGACTCGAATCCAGTGACTTACAACGAGCCTCGGCTTGTTGACGAAACGCTTCCGACGATCCGCCGCATAGTCGGGGACTCGAACGTCATCGCTTTAAAGCCCTTCATGCCGGCCGAAGATTTTTCGTATTACCAGAAAGTCATTCCCGGTTTCTTCTATTTTTTGGGAGTAGCCAACAAGTCGAAGGGTCTGACGCCGGCGTGGCACACCGCGGATTTCGACGTCGACGAAGAGTGCCTGGTTGTGGGCGTGAAGGTGATGACAAACGTGCTGCTTGATTATCTCGATCATCACGCCGGTGGAAAATAATCAGCGACCGCGTGACGATGCTACTGCAGTTATGAGTTGCGGCACGGAGAACTTTTTCAGGATTTTCCATGCGATGACGACGCTGCCGTCATCGTCGATGCTGACGACTCGGAATGCGATTAGAAGATCAGACGTGCCGTAACTGATCGACCGAAGAAGGTAAGTCCTCTTCTTCTTCACAGCCACGCGTGATCTGTATGTGAAACCATTTATCTCGAGCCCTGCCGTACTGCGTTGCTGTTGCTGGCGGGCTTCAGCTTCACTTGTAGGCGCAGCGAAAGTCACCAGGAATTGCGCAGCAGGATTGCTGAGCGTTGCGTCTTCAATCGCCAGCTTGCCCAGCGTCGTGAGAAATCCGAAGTCAGCACCTGCGAAGCCAACGCTGAATTGACCTTGTTGCAATTCGATGTCTGAGCCGTAACCATACTCGTGGGTCAATCGCGCAAACGAGTAGTAAGCTCCATCCCCTGGTATCGATAGCTTGTTCTCAAAGGTTTCTCTTGGAAGCAATCGGATCAATCCCGTGTCAGGCTGGGCGAGGAAATCTGCGTAATTAGACCGGTCTTTGTCGGAAGGCGCCAGGAACTGCTGCTCGCTATCCT
>DASXSR010000404.1:0-11301 GCA_036505875.1 Blastocatellia bacterium
GTTGCGTGCCTCAGCTCGCCTCAACCCGCGTGATTTCAACAATTAGATTCGAGAAAAATTTTTGCTTCCACGTCAACATTTCTGGTCACCTTGGATCAGAGGCGACCAGAACTGTTTCATGGCTGCAAACGTCTATTTCTCCAGGTGCTAACGGACTGATCGGAAGCTGCCAATCAGGCTGGGCCGACCATCTTGAAATGTTGAAGTTGCTCAACAAAGGCATCGATTTCCCTTCGCGCCGTACGCTCATCTATGTCGAATCGCTGGCATGTCGCGCGAAGAAGGTCATCTGAGTTGAAGGTTTCGCTGCTCTCTATTTGTTGCCAAAGCGCAGCCCCGGTACGGTTGAGACTGTAGTAGCGGAGAGTGTCCAAGTTGAGTAGGACGCCTGTTCCATCGTCCAATTTAGTGAAGACGGCACGTGACGATTTCTTCGCGAGCATCAGTTCATAAAATAAACTCTGAAGGTCATTGGCGCAAGCTGTCGATATTAGTCAGACGCCTCTGTCCAGGAGCCGAGAGGCAAGCTCGGATCGGCCTCGGACGTTGGCTTTTTGATAGACTTTATCCAGGTGTTTGTTGACAGTTTCGACGCTGATTCTCAAACGCCCCGCAATCTCGATGTTCTTATTACCCTTCAAGCATTCCACAGCAACCTGAGCTTCCCTTTCCGTCAGACCCCACGTGTGTCTAAGGTGCTGCTCATAGCTCGACCATCGAGAGGCTGACCGCTTGACTAGGCACAGCACGTAGATGTCATCTCCTAACATCCCCTCCGGCATCAACGTGCAATGAATTTGGTGCTCGATTCGGCCTACAGTCACATCGCGTGACGAAGTCTCCTGATCATGTCGTCGCGGCGAGTCGGACCAGCCCTGATAAAAATCGGCGGCCGCCTCGATTACCCCGGCGACCAATAGATGACCTTCGCGATTCTCAACCAATAGCTTATCAAACGCGCGATTATGCCAGATGAGTCGCCCTTCTGGGTTTAGCACTACTGCGCCCTCGCTGACTTCATCGAGCGCGGCCGCGAGGCAGTACAGGCGATCCTTTCTTTCCGACTGGGCTGTAGTCAAGGGCGCGGATACATAAGATCCTTGAGCCAACATACAAGCTTCCTTTTTGTGTTTTTGCCAGTTGGAGGCGAGACTAATCAACACTTGGCGACCATGTCTGGGGACATCCGCGATGGGACAAAGTATCTTCTCTCTTGCCCTTCTTGTTGAGCGGACAAGAGGCAGCTTCATCTGTCTTATAAGTGGACCGGCTGTCATTGTCAATACTTTTCAGGGTTTACACTGGAAAGCCATCCCGATTCCATCTTTTCAACAATAAGGAGCGGATCATTCGTCGCTGAGTGAGTGAATGAGCGAATTAGAGGGCCCAAAAGGCTATCAGTCGATGTATTCGCCACGTCGTCGGAGGCTCGGTAGTTGTCTTAGCGCCGTGCGTCGACGCAAGTTGGCGCTGCTCGCGCCCGCGCTCGTGCTGGCTGTAGCTGCCGGGGCGGCGGTGAGAAAACTTCCGAATCGCTACGAGTCGTCAGCCAAGGTGAAAGTCGGGGGAGAGAGAGAGTCGTCAAAACGCCTTGGCCAGGTACGGCAACGGATCACCGATCCCGACTCTCTGGCTCGGATAAGAGAGTGGCTTCCATCAAACGGTCAAACGCTCGATGATTTCATCGCTCAAGCGCGTGAAGACATATCGGTTGAGTTGGATGCAAGCCCGGATCTTACGCAGACCGTGTTCACCGTTTCCTATCGCTCGACTGATCCGGAGGCAGCGCGAAGAATTACAGAAGAATTGGCCGATCAGATCATCGCCCAAAGCTCGACGGAGCGTCCGCAGGAAGATGCGGAGCTGGAGAGACTGAACGCTCAGGCGAATGAAATCTTGAGGCGAGTGCGCGCGCTCGAAGAGACCAGTCCGTGGCTGCCAGGCGTCCGCGATGGGACTATTGTTTCCCAGTCAGCGCGCAGCGCTCCTATCTCCGCCGAAGCTGCGCGCGCGCAAGAAATGACCATCGAGAGCATCAAGGACCAGCAGTACAAGCTTAAGCAGCAACTGGCCGATGTCGAACGTCGGATCGGCGAGCAGCGGCTCATCGTCGAGCAGCAAAAGAAGGGATCCGGTCTTCGCGACAATCCGACCTACGCAGCGCTGCTTGCCAGGCGGGCCGAGCTGCAAGGGCAGCGCGACACCTTGATCAACAGACAGGAGCTAACCGATAGGCACCCGCGAGTGCTTGCGATCAACGATCAAATTGCCGCCATCGACCGTCAGATAGAAGAGCTCCGCCGGCAGGACGCAGCGTCGCTCGCGCAGTCGCCCGAAGCACGCGAGTTGTCGGCATTGGAGCGCGAGCGAAACCGGCTCAGGCTGGATTTGGAGGTCACGCAACGCGAACTTGCGCGGCAGTCAACGCTTAAGGAACCTGCAGCGTTAGAGAAGTCACCCGCTCGGCGTGGCGCATCCGCGTCGAAACTAGCGAATCAATATCTTGACCTCAAACGTGCGTACTCGGATGTCAAGAACCAAATTCAGGCCGCTCGAAGCAGTAATCTCCGTGCGCCAGGCGAAATCGATGAGCAAGCTCGCCTGGTAGCACAGGCGAGCTTGCCTAGGCGCCCCATCTCACCTAATCGCCCATTGCTGATATTCCTGGCGGCCGCTGTAGGATTGGCTTTCGGAGGCGCTTTCACGATCTTCGCCGAATCGCGTCGACTCAAGTCGCTTCAAGATGCCGGCGACGTTGAGCGCTATGTTCGCCTTCCCGTGCTGGCGTCGATACCGCGCACCACGACCGCCGGCGAGAGTAAACGCGCGCGGTGGCGGGCCATGGGACGGCTCGCGTTGGGCACGGCGATCTCGATGGCCGCCACGGTCGCGCTCGGCAAACTTTTCATCATCTCGAACCTCTTCGTGCTTATAACCAGAAGATAGAAATATAGGCTTATTCGTCATTTAACTCAGGTGAGAGGACCCGGGTTTCATGTATAGGCAATTCTACGGACTTCGCGACATACCTTTCAGGCTGGCGCCCGACCCGCAGTATCTGTTTAAGACGGAGAGCCTGCTGGAGGTCTTTGCGAACCTCCAATACGGAATCGAAAACGGCAAGGGTATCGTCGTGGTTACCGGAGAAGTAGGGACCGGAAAGACCACGATCCTCCGCTCGATGCTTCAATCGCTGGATCGCTCGGTGCTGGCAGCTTATATTTTCAACCCGCTTCTCTCGACCCAAGAATTCTTCGATTTACTGGCAGGTGAGTTCAGACTGCAGCCCACAACTTCGAAGGCGACCATGTTGCGCTCGCTCGGCCAGGTGTTGATGACGCGACAGGCGCGCGGAGTTCGGACGGTGCTGGTCGTCGATGAAGCGCACCTTCTGCCGCTTCACCTCCTTGAGGAGATTCGGTTGCTGTTGAACTTCGAGACAAATCGAGAAAAGCTATTGCAGGTCATTCTGTGCGGTCAGCCCGAACTCCACGAAATGCTTGGCCGTCCCGAACTTCGACAATTGAAGCAGCGAGTCAGTCTGAAATGCGCGATCAAGACGCTGACGGCGCAGGAGAGCGTCGAGTACGTTCGTTGGCGACTGCGAGTTGCGGGCTGCGCAAACGAAAACCTTTTCGAATCGGACGCACTCGCGATGGTGCATCGTTTCTCGGGCGGCATCCCCAGGATCATAAATAACATTTGCGACAATGCGCTGCTGACCGGCTTCAGCGAAGCGAGTACTCGCATCACTGCTGACGTCGTCAATCAGGTTGTCGAAGTGCTGGATCTGGTCTCAACCGAGACGAGCGCGACGAGAATGATGGCAGAATCGGCAATCGATGGTCAGTCCTCGCAGCGAGCCGTCCACGCGGCGTCGAATGTTTGCTACATCCGTGGCGGCCTGAACGCGGATGGTAACCGGGAATATGTAATTCGCTCCGACACGGCGGATTCGGAGGAACGTTTATCTTTCTTTTCGCGAGTGCGTGTCTCCAAGGGTTCGTAGGTAGCGACGAGGTCGTTGGAATGGGAAGAGTTTACAACGCATTGGTGAGAGCCGACAGGCTGAAGGACGCTGACAGACGTAGCGGCGCGCCGACGGATATGGCGACTGTTCTTCCGTTCAACAGCGACTCGGCGTCGATAATCGCACTCACGCCCGAACAAACCGTCGCTCACAAAATCAACGAAGTTTATGCGCCGTCTTTCGAGCCTCCTGTGCGGCCGGTTTTTGAAGAGCCGCGAACTGTTGCGAATATCAGCGAGCTTGTCATAGATCCGCACGTCGCAGCTCTTTCAGGTGTCGATTCCTCGTCGGCGGAGCGCTATCGCGCTTTGTCAGCGCGGTTGTTAAATCTGGTCAACCGTCGAAAACTGAAAACAGTATTGATCACCAGCGCCGAAGCGGGCGAAGGCAAGACAACGATTGCGACGTGCCTGGCGTGGTCGCTCGCGAAACGACCTGAGCGTCGCGTGGCGCTGATCGATGCCGGCATGACTTCTGGTTCTGCCGCACGCTACCTGGGGATTGAGGCGAGAAGCGGCTGGGTAGACCTCCGCGATGGTATCCGCGGGCTGAAAGAGGCGATGGTTCGCATCGACCCGAACGGGCTATATGTCTTGACCGCCCATTCCGAAGCTTCTTTTTCAAGCCTCGACGACGTGTTCGTCGAGTTGACGGCTCGCTTCGACATCGCGGTAGTTGACTCGCCTCCGATACTCGCGTCGCCGTTAACGAGGCGGCTGGCAACTACCCTGGATGGCACAGTAATGGTTGCGCGCGCCTGCCACACTCATCGGCGGAATGTGATCGCCGCGCGCAAGCTGGTGCCGAAGGATCGACGACTCGGTTTAGTCCTAAATGAGGTTCAATAAATGAGGCGTGGGGTTTTGGTAATTGCCGATACGACGTTGCTGATTGTCAGCGCGCTCTTGGCCACGTACATCCGGTTCGGAAGCGAAAGTTTGGAAGCGCTGTTCAATCAGCACGGGGTGTTGAAGCTCGCGATGGTAACAATCTTCATTCAGTTGGCGTTTTATCTATTCGACCTCTACGATCTTCCGGCGACGCGGAAATATTCAAGGGTGATCATCAACATTATCATCGCTCTCGGCGTTGCTACCGCCTTACTTGCGATCCTTTTCTACGCCGCGCCCGCGCTTCAGCTGGGTCGCGGCGTGTTTCTGGTAGACGCGGCCCTAACCGTGGCGATCATCCCTGTCTGGCGGCTGGTCGTGGCGTGGAGCGCAGGACTCTCTCAATGGAATGTGCGTGAGCGCGTGTTGATCCTGGGGTCGGGTGACCAGGCGATCGAGTTGGCGCGCGCTACGCTTGAGCGCCGCGGATCGGGATTTCACGTTGTAGGGTTCGTCGATAACAAACCTGAGTTGATCGGAAAGAGCCTTATCAATCCCACAGTAATAGGACTCACGGAAGAAATCGGCAGCCTGGTCGAAAGACATCAAGTCGATCGAATAGTCGTGGCGGTCCAGGATCGGCGAGGCAAATTCCCAACTGAAGAGCTGCTGAATCTATCGCTGAGCGGCAGGGTAGCCGTAGAGGAGTCGGCGCGCTACTACGAACGGCTCACGGGTAAGATCGCCAGCGAGATGCTTCGGCCTTCGTGGCTGATCTTCTCGCGCGGCAGTCGCTTCTCGGATTTCGAGCATCACGTCCGCAGGGTTATTAACGTCGGCGTTTCACTCGTGGGCTTCGTCTTGTCGTTACCAATAATGCTATTGACCGCGCTCGCGATCAAACTCGATTCGCGAGGGCCGATATTCTACGTGCAGGAACGGGTTGGCAAACAGGGCCGTATGTTTAAGATCATCAAGTTCCGTTCGATGCAAGTCGGCGCAGAAGCCAAATCGGGTCCGATGTGGGCCGAGGAAGCCGACCCTCGTGTGACACGCGTTGGGCGCATCATCAGGAAGCTGCGAATCGACGAGCTGCCTCAGTTCGTCAACGTTATTCGCGGCGATATGAATTTTGTCGGCCCGCGCCCGGAGCGTCCGGTGTTTGTAGATCGGCTGAGCGCGATCGTCGCTTATTATTCGCAACGGCACGTGGTCAAGCCGGGTCTGACCGGCTGGGCGCAGATAAAGTACCCTTACGGCGCTTCGGTTGAAGATGCGGTCGAGAAGTTGAGATATGATCTCTATTACATCAAGAATCAATCGCTGTTGCTTGATGCGTTCATTATGTTCGAGACGATAAAAATCATCATCTTCGGACGCGGCGGAAGATAAACCAACAGGCAAAAGAGCGAAGAGTTAGGAGAGCTTATGGTGAAAAGATCAATGAGTCTGACGTTGAGCGTGCTGCTGATTGCTTATACTGTGGTCGCTCAAACTAAGTCGCAATCGGGTTCCGCTGGACCCGGCGAAAGCCGACCCCGCACCGTCGCTCAGAAAGCTCCTGACGCGATCGTTGACACGCGCGGGCTTAATCCCAGCGAGGCCGCAACGGCTGGGGAGGAGGCCGCGATTCAATCGCAAATAGACGCGATCTATCGAGGCTTCTATGCATCATACCGGCTTGGTCCAGGTGACGTTATAGGCATTTACATTGATAAGCATCGCGAGGACTCTGTCGAAAGAGTGGCCGTGTCGCCGGTTGGACGAGTATATTTTCCGCTACTCGGCGACATCCCTGTCGCCGGCAAGACGCTGCCGCAGCTCCAGGAATTGTTCACCATCGCGTCGGCTGAATTCATCCGAGAGCCGCGAGTGACGTTGGCGTTGCTTGAAGCTCAGAGCGCGAAGATAGGCGTGCTGGGCGACGTGAAGACGCCGGGTGTGATGGTAATGACGCGTCCATTGCGAGTGCTGGATGCGATAACTCAGGCGGGAGGGATTCTCGACACTGGGAGCTCAACCGTTTCAATTCTTCGTCAATATGAAGACGGCCGGGTGCAAGTGTTGAAGGCGGACGTCAAAAAGATCCTGAAGGGCAAAGCCAGCCCCGAGGAGAACGCCTATCTCCGCGCCGGTGACACGGTGATAGTTCACGGTAATCTGATAAAGACGCTCATGAAGGTATCGAATATGGTTGGCATCGCCTCTTTCGCGACATTCATTGCCCGAGGCGCGCGGTAGTTGCGGGCAGCGGCTAATCTTTTGGAGCTTGAGAATTGGAAGACAGATTAAACGGCGATGGCTCTAACCGGCGCAGCGCGCTCGCCGAATTGGTAAGCGAACATCTGCGAAGCCGCGGCCTGCGTCAAGTTGATTTTTGCCGTCAGACGGGTTTCGACCAGGGGTTGCTGTCGAAAATTCTTTCGTCGGTCGTCAATACGCTGAACGTCGAAAGCGCGCTGAAGCTCGCCGAAGGTCTGGAGCTTCCACCGATCATCGTCTTTGAAGCCATCGGTAAGAAAGACGTAGACGAGTTGTTGCGCCGGTTCTACAGCAAATACGATGGCGTTATGTGATCCTTCCCCGCCTCACGCGACGCGGACATAATAACTTCAGGGCGAAGAAATTGTCTTGAGCGCTGCCTTGCGTTTCGCCGCCTTCTGCTGCTCATTTAGCCGCGAGTCATAACCGTAGATGGCACTCTCCCAGTCGCCGTACATTGGGTTGGGGAGCACGATGAACTCGGTCCCAAACTTTTCGCGGGCTGCCTCCACCACGGCGGTGCGTTCTTTAGGAGGCTTGTCTTCGAACGCGTTGCTGAAATCAGATAGGTTATCGCCGAACAGCAGCACGATGCGGTAGCGCCGGCGAATGCTCTGACGCCGCGGCTCTTTGCTCGAGACGTCCGTTCGCACCACCACCGTTTCATCGCTGACATCCGGGAAGCCAAGCTGTTTGAGATTTGTAATCGTTCCTGCCTTCTCGGTCTCGCGGCGATTGGTAACGTAAAAGACTCGAACTCCACGAGTGGCCGCGTATTTCAGGAAATCCACCGCGCCTGGGATTGCGGAAGCTTTTGCGCGATTACACCACTCAATCCAGGATGCGGACGTGAAAGATTGTCTATTAACGATAAGCTCAGCCTGATAGCGCGAGTTGTCAAGTACGGTTTCGTCGACGTCGACCACCACAGCGCGTTTGAGATTTGACTTCCGATGAAGTCGGAGATCACGGTCGAGCGTCAACCGAGCCAGTTTGTAGGCCTGGTACTGCAGCGCGCGCGATTCAGCGGATACTTGTTGCCATAAGACAGCCCCGACCTGATATTCGTTGTCGGCTTGTTCAGGTGCAAGTGACGTTGCTGTTTTTGACGAGATTGCTGTTGTCAAGATAACAAGTAGCAATCCTCCACAGCCCAACTTCCGAATGGTCGTGTGTGTTTTGTTCATCCTTGCGCTCCTTGATTGTCAAGCATAGTGATAGGCTCGCGAGACGGCAACAAACGTTTGTGCGTGAGATCGGCTATGCCGTATAGTTCCCGCTGACAATAATCAAACCACATTCGGAGGGGGCCGCCATGAAACGAGTAAGAATCCTTTTGGGCATTGCCGTTGTAACGATGCTAGCCCTGGCCCTGCCGATCTGGGCAACACAAAGAGGCGCAAAAGAAAAAAAAGTGTTCGCGTCGCAGCTTCCTGCTGCCGTCAAAGAGGCGATCAAGACCAACTGCCCGAATTGCACCATCGCCAAGGCGACGCGTGAGGTTGAGAACGGCGTTGCCGTTTATGATGTTGAATTCAAGACCGGCCAGGGCGAAATGGATGTCGCCGAAGATGGTTCGGTCATCGATCACGAGACGGTCGCGCAGACAAAAGATGTCCCGGCCGCAGCGCTTGAGGCAATTCGTAAGGGCGCCGCGGGCGGCAAGATAAAGCAGATTGCGAAGGACGAGATCCGCGCGGAACTCAAAGACGGAAAGATAATTAAGCTCGATTCTCCAAAGTACCGCTACGAGGCTGATCTAGTGAAGGGCAATCAAGTGGCCGAGATTCAGGTTTCGCCCGAAGGTCAGGTCATTGAAGCCCCTAAGTGGAAGGCAAGAGGCGCGAAGGAAAATTGAAGCGCCACCTCTGATGAACCTTCAAGGCATGTGTTTTAGAGTCGCCGCGACGAAAGAGAGGAGCCACGTCAGGAACGGCCACCACACTCGGTGAGTCTGAATCAGTCGCGTCCCCGCGTAAAGCCGTCGACGCGCTAGAGTCGAGACGGAACTCAATTGGGATACGAAGTCCCTCAATGAATAACCGGCAAGAGTCTGACTATGAGCCTTATCATTGCGGCAGCACAATCGTCGTCCGTCCCTGGCGATGTTTCGCGGAATGTCTCCCACCATCTTAGATTTGGCTCTATTGCCGCCGAGCACAGAGCTCAGCTGTTGATCTTTCCGGAGTTGTCGTTGACCGGATACGAGCTGACGCTGGCGCGAGCGAATGTGGTCCATCCAGCCAGCTCCGACTTGGATCCCTTGCGGCGTTTGGCGGCGGACGCTCAGATGACGACGGTGGTTGGCGCGCCGGTGCTGAACGACGAAAACGAGCTGCACATTGCAGCGCTGGTAATCCGTCCCGACGGTTCCGTGTCGACTCACACGAAGGAGCACGTCCACCAAAGCGAGGAACACGTATTCACATCCGGGCCCGGCGGTCCCGCTCTGCTGCTTGAGGACGCGACGGTTGCTTTAGCTATCTGCGCGGATGCGACACACCCGCAGCACGCGGCCAAGGCGGCTGCGCGGGGAGCAAACGTCTATGCAGTCGGTGTGATGATCGACGACAACGGTTATTCCCGGAAAGTAGCACTTTTGAGAAATTACGCAGTCGAACACAGAATGGCGGTGCTGATGGCGAACTACAGCGGCTTAACCGGCGGCGAGCTATCGGCAGGCAAGAGCGGCCTTTGGTCTGAAGACGGGCGGCTCGTAACTGCGAGCAGCGGAACCGAGGAGGCGTTGATCGTGGGCGTGAAACAGGACGGCGTATGGAACGGCGCCGTCTTGCCAGTGTCTTCGAGGATCAGCGTTGTTTGACGCGCTTAGAACATGTCTGAGATAAAAGGAATTTGGCATTCGTTCGCAGTTCAGCTTTCAATTTGAACTAAAGCAGTCTTGGCCAGAGCCGATGAACCTCCTCCAAGTTAGAAACCTTTCGGTTCAAATCGAGAACAAGACAATTCTCGAGAACGTCAACTTCGAGTTGGGAGCGGGCGAGCGGTTAGTGATCCTCGGGCCAAACGCTGCGGGCAAGACAGTGCTGTTGAAGACGCTGTTGAATCTTTTTCCCTACTCGGGTGAAATCACTTGGGCTCCAGAGGTCAGAATTGGCTACGTGCCCCAAAAGATCGATCCTGAACGACATCTTCCACTTACGTACCGAGATCTCTTCAACGCCAAATGCAAAGTCTTAAAAATGACTGCCGCGCGGATTAATGAGATTTCTGAAAGCGTCGGGCTGACGAAGCGTGAGCTGGAAACGCCCGTGGGTCATCTCTCCGGTGGGCAGTTCCAGCGAGGGCTGGTCGGGTTCGCGCTGATCGGCGATCCGAACGTGCTTCTCCTTGATGAGCCAACCGCGAGTATCGACGAGCCGGGCGAGGAACATATTTACAACCTGATTCACCGCTTGCAGGACCGGTACAGTTTGGCGGTGATCGCCGTCTCTCATGACTTGAGCTTCATTTACCGGTATGCCACAAAGGTCCTGTGTTTGAACAAGCTGGGTTTTTGCGTCGGCGCTCCTCAGGAGGTGCTCGCTCCCGAGACCCTCGCGAAGCTCTATGGTGAGCCGGTCAGCTACTACCACCACGATCATATAGAGAACCCTCGAAACACTGACACCACTGAATTGTGATGGAAACACCGGAGCTTTATTCGATCATTCTCGCTTCTCTGACGGCAGTCGCGGCAGGGCTCATAGGCAGCTTCGCGCTGATGAAGCGCATGAGTCTTGCTGGAGACGTCGTATCGCATATCGCGCTGCCCGGTTTGGGTCTCGCGCTGGTTTTTCGAATAAATCCGCTTGTTGGCGCCTCGACCACATTGCTGCTTGGCACCTTGCTGATTTGGCGGCTGCAAAAGAGTGGAACGTTCACCACCGACGTTGCAATCGGGGTGATCTTCACGGCCGCGCTCGCGATAGGGATGCTGGTTACGCCAAGCGAGGATTTGATTGAAGCGCTGTTTGGCGGATTCGCGAGTCTGACGCTCGGTTGGTTCTTGCTCGGCGTGCTTGGGGTTGCGAGCGTCATCGCTTTTGTGTGGAGTTTCCGCCACAAGCTGATTGTCGGATTGTTTTCGACGGAGTTGGCGGCCGCCACTGGAATAAAAGTATCGCGAATCGACCTCTATTATCTTCTGATGTTCAGCCTGACGGTTCTGTTGGGACT
>DASXSR010000405.1:0-24898 GCA_036505875.1 Blastocatellia bacterium
AAAATGAAATCCAGTCGACATATCGATCACCATCGGAAGCTTCGCGGACAACTCTGAGAAAGATTCCGTTTTGACGATCTGCCTCTTGAGTGGTTCGACGGGCAATTCCACGTCGGCAAGTTGCGCAACGCTAGCAGCCCAAGGTCCGGCAGCATTAACCACCGCGCGAGTCGAAACGTATCCGCGAGAGGTTTGGACTCCCGCGACCTGGCCTTGCTGGACGTCAATACCGGTCACGTCGGTCTCCAGCCATAGCTTGACGCCGCGCTCTCGCGCTCGCTTTGAGAACCCGGTCATTACGCTGTAAGGATCGACGAAGCCGTCCGTTGGGCAGAAGCTCCCTCCCACGATGTCGTCTGCAATTAGTTGCGGCACGGTCTTAACGATGTCCTCTCGTGTGACCATCTCGACATTGTTAACGCCGCAAGCTCGCTGCTGCCGGTAATTCGCTTCGAGATAATCCAGGTGCCGCTGGTTGGTGGCGACAAAGAGATAGCCTTGCGCCTTGTAGCCGGCGGTGTGCCCGGTGACTTCCTCGAACCTCGAGAACAAGTCAATTGAATAGAGCGACATTCTGATATTGATCGGCGTAGCGAATTGAGCGCGCACGCCGCCCATGCTCTTGGCGGTCGAGCCCATACCTTGGCGATCCTCTCGCTCGACGATCAAGACGTTTGTGCAGCCGCGCTCGGCGAGGTGATAGGCCACGCTGGATCCCACGATGCCGCCGCCGATGATTACCACATCTGCTATCGTCATTGAAATTAGTCAGTAGTCCTTTGTCAGTAGTCCGTAGCGTAAGAAGTATTCACAAGCGGGCGCGCTCTCGCAACTCCACCACGGACTACAGAAGGATGCGCGTCACCCCAAAAAGGTGACGCGCACCCACTGCGGACCACTGGCTACCAGCCACAGGCTTCTTGTATTATTCTGAAGCAAGGAGTCCTGGAAGTATGAAGAATCGGGCGCTGCCGTTGCTCGCGATTTTGGTGATCGTGTTCTGCACGCTTGCCGGCGGATATTACGGATCAAGGCGTCCTGCTCACGTAAGCGAATCGGACTCAGTTCTGACCGATCAAGTAGTCGACGATTTCAGGGAGGCAATCTCAGAAATCCAAGAGGATTACGCGGGAAAAATCGATCTCGAGGCGTTGGGCAAGAATTCAATAACGGGAATGCTTCGCCAGCTCGATCCTCACTCTGCCTTCTTCACCAAAGCTGAGTTCGACGACGTCCAGACCGAACAGAGCAGCCGCATCTATGGAATTGGCGTTACTATCGCGAAGAGGTACGATCACGTCTACATTCTGTCGGCTACGCCGGGCGCGCCTGGTCATCGCGCAGGGCTTCGCTACGGCGACGCCATCGTTGCGATTGACAAACAAAACGTAGACGACTGGACGAGCCAACAAGTCATGCATAAGGTGCGCGGTGAAAAGGGCGAGCCGGTCGACATAACTGTTGAGCGCGCGGGTGTCTCGACCCCGATCACAGTGCGTTTGCGGCGCGACGAGGTGAAGCTGCCTTCGGTCCGCAATGCCTTTATGACCTCGCAGAGCGGCACGGGTTACATTGCGTTGACCGGCGGGTTTTCGAGCAAGACCGACGAAGAACTGTCAGAGGCGCTGACTCAGCTCAGGCTCGAAGGCATGCGCCAACTTATTCTGGATCTGCGCAACAACCCGGGCGGACTTCTGGACGAAGCGATCAAAGTCTCTACAAGATTTCTAGGGCCGGAGGAAAAGATCGTCGAGGTGCGCGGACGCGATGAAGAGTCACCGGCTCACACCTACGAAGTTCCGTCCAGTAACGCGCCCGAGACCGAGCCGATGGTGGTCCTTGTGGACCGGCAGACCGCTTCAGCCTCTGAGATTGTAGCGGGCGCGCTGCAGGACCACTCTCGCGCGTTGATTGTAGGCGAGAACACTTTTGGAAAAGGACTTGTGCAGGGAGTGTTTCGGCTTTGGGGTGGCACGGGGCTGCTGCTGACAACGGCGAAGTATTATACGCCTTCGGGCCGCTCGATTCAGCGCAGCTATTCAAACGTGTCTTTCTATGATTATTATCTCAATCGTTCGGGTGAGCCGCCGTCCGGCGCCCCGCAAGGCAACGCCTTCTATACCGACCTGGGCGGGACAGTTTACGGCGGGGGAGGAATCAAGCCGGATGTCGACGTTAAGTCGCCGCCGCTCTCCGGCCGTTTGTTCTACGGCATATTCGACTTCGTGCGCCAGTTGGTTGCGGGACAGATGTCGGGGTTGCGCGAGTACCGGATTAACGATTGCCAGTACAAGACTAAGATCTCGCCAGAGGAGATCAACCGCTTTCCAATCACCGACGAGTTATTGGCGGCGTTCAGGCAGTACATTTCGAACAAGCCGCAGTTCAACGTCTCCGAAGAGCGCCTCGCTTCCAATTCGGGCTACATTCGAGCGCAGATGCGACGCGAGATCATCACCGCCGCTTACGGCCCCGAGGCCGGCGATCAGGTTTATCTGTCGGATGACGTGCAATTCCGAAAAGCCGTAGACTCCCTGGACCGTGCACGGGTGCTTGCCGAAAACGCCAGGCGCGCTCACGGCGATAGACAGTGATTCCTTATCGCTCGGGTTTTGGCTCTCGTTGCAAGGCCCACCACACACGAAAAACGTCCTTACTCGCCTGAATCACAGCCGATAGACTGACGCCGCGCGCTCGACCGGTCTCTCGCTTGGAGACATCGACCGGATGCTCAGCTATACGATAGCCGGCGCGCGCGGCGCGGATCAGCCGCTCGGCCTCCGAGAACGGAGAACGAGAGACAAGTCTGAAACGGTCAACGATCTCACGCCGAACCAGTTTCACCGCTCCCGCATCGTAGGTCTTCACGCGGAAGAGCAGCCGCGGGATCAGGTTAAAAGCCCACGAGACGAAGCGACGTATGAGTCCGTAATGTTTATCGCTGCGGCTGGCAATGATGATATCGAACTCGCGGGTGAGCGGAAGCATTTCGAACAACAGGCAAGTCTCCCATTGCCGGTCGGTTGAATTCAGAAAAACGAATTCCCTTGAGGCTTCCCTGTACAGCCGTTCAAACGTTGCATGTATTCCGAGATTGCGCGGATTATGCATCACTCGAACGCGCGGAAGACGGCCAGCCAACCCTTCGGCGATGCGACCGGTGTGGTCTTGCGAGCCGTCGTTGCAAACCAGGATTTCATAGTCCAGTCCCGACGGCGAGAGAAGCTCGTGTGCTTCAGTCACAACCTGTTCGATCGTGGCTTCTTCGTTGAAGGCGGGAAAGCAAACTGAGACGCTGGGCAAATCATTCGGATTGGCGACAAACTGAAGTTTGTCGGACATCAAAGCTCCACAAGCTGACCGCGCGCGCGCATTGATTTTTCGGCAGCCTCGAGCAGTCGAACTACTCTCAGTCCCGCCTGCCCGTCGGTCTGAGGCCGGGTTTTGTTTTCGATACAATCGATGAAGTGGTGGGTCTCTATCTGAAGTCCCTCAGTCTGATCGAGTTTCGGCGCCCACATGTCCCCGGTGCGGTAGCTCACGAGAAGGCTATAGACCTCTTCGCTGCCGGTCGAGACGGTGACGCCCTTGTCGTAGACTTTGACCTTTTCACTCGGCTCGATGTCGTCGTAAACGATCATCTTCTCACTTCCGCCGATGAGCGTGCGCCGCACCTTGACCGGCGCCAGCCAGTTCACGTGCAAGTGCGCGATCTTGGAGTCGTCGAAAAACAGAGTCATATACGCTACGTTTTCCGGCTGTCCGGGAATGTGGCTGATGCCGGTAGCAGACGCCGCAACAGGTTTGCTCGGCAAAAGAAAGTCCAATATTGCCAGATCGTGAACCGCCAGGTCCCAGATCACGTTCACGTCGTGCTGAAATAACCCCAGGTTCACTCGCACCGAATCGTAGTAATAGACCTCTCCGAGCACGCCTTCGCCGACAAGTTGGGCTATCTTTCTGACCGCGCCGGTGTAAACGAATGTGTGATCGACCATCAGCACGAGATTGCGGCTGGCTGCTTCATCGATCAGCCGGCTCGCCTGGTCTGAGCTGGCCGACAGCGGTTTCTCAACCAGCACGTGCTTATCACTCTTGAGCGCTTTCATTGCGAGCTCGAAATGAGAAGACACGGGCGTGGCGATCGCCACAGCGTCGATTTTCGGATCAGCGAGCAAATCCGAATAAGACTGGGTCACGAGGGCGGAGGGGTATCGTCGACCCGCTTCGGCAAGACGGTCAGCGCTGAGATCGCATATCGCTATGAGCTTCGCGTCCGGTGCGTTCGCGAAATTACGCACCAGATTCGGTCCCCAGTACCCGTAGCCAATCACTCCAATGCCAGGCATAGAACAACCAGAGGTCAGAAGTCAGAAGTCAGAGGTCGGAGGTCGGTTCGAATGCTGACATCTGACCTCTGAGTTCTGACCTCTGTTTTTCACGTCGCCGACAACGCGCGCAGGCACGCCGGCAACGATTGCGAAATCCGGAACGTGTCGCGTCACCACAGCTCCCGCCCCAACCAGCGCGCCTTCGCCGATCGTTACTCCGGCAAGTACGGTTGCATTGCTGCCTATCGAAGCGCGGCGTTTGACTGTAGTTTGCGCAACTTCCCAGTCTTCCTGTGTCTGCACGCTTCCGTCGTCGTTGGTCGCTCGTGGATAGAGGTCGTTGGTGAACATCACGCCGTGTCCGATGAACACCTCGTCTTCGACCGTGACCCCTTCACAGATAAAGGTGTGCGACGAAACTTTGCAGCGCGCGCCGATCACCGCATTCTTTTGAATCTCGACGAAGGCGCCGATCCTGGTTTCGCTGCCGATCGCGCAGCCGTAGAGGTTCACCAGTTCGGGGTGAAAGATGGTGACTCCAACGCCTAGATTAACGTCCGCGGCAATCGGCATAATCGAACTTACCCATCTATTCTGACTCGATACCTAATCTCTAGCGAATAGCGCAAAGAATATCAGGCTTTGGGCGGGCAGGGAAGTGAGCCTTCATCTCAACACGCTGCGCACGTCTCTGGAGATCGCAACGTCGAGCAAGGTTGGAACGCTTTCGCTGAACGCCCAGTCGAGCGCCGCTCTCAGATCGGCAGGCTTTGTCACACGTCGAGATGCGAGGCCCATCGATTCCGCAAGCTTCACGAAATCAACCTCAGGCTCGGTAATGTCCATTCCCGGAAAGTCACCGCGCTCGGCCGAGGCGCCCTTGAGCGCGAGCAGACCGCCCTTCAGAATCATGTAGCTGGCGTTGTTGAACACTATGAACCTTACCGCAAGGCCGTAACGAGCGGCGGTCCACAACGCCTGAATCGTGTACAGCGCCGTGCCGTCGCCGATCGAACAGATCACTTGACGGTCGGGCATCGCCAGCTTAACGCCGATTGCGGCGGGCAAACCCAAACCCAGCGATCCGCCCTTTGCGTAGAAAAAAGTGCCTGGCTCGTTCAATTCAAAGATTGTTCTTACGAAGGCGGTAGAGGTAACCGATTCATCGACAAGCACCGAGTCCTCGGCGGCTGCGCGTCGCATCTCACGAGCGACGAATGCAGGCGACATCGGCCCCTCGGGTGAAGCGAGGTTAGCGTGCTCGGCGAACTTTGCTCGCGCGTCGGCGATGTGCGCCTTGATAAGCGTGCGTCGCTTCGCCAGTGATTCCGAAGCGCCGTTCGCGACGAGCGTAATCTCCTCAATCAATTCTTCGATCGCCGATCGTGGATCTGCGAGAATCGCAACTTCTGCCGGGTATGTTTTGCCCAACTCGCGATCATTTGCGTCGATCTGAATCATTCGAACGCCTTCGGGTATCAATCGAGTTCCGGTGTAAACCAGCGGCGCGAGATTATTGACACCGATCGCGAGAATCACATCCACGCCTTCGAGCAAGGCGCGCGTTTGCTTGGCATTTGGGAAAAGCGGCCCGGCGTAGAGCGGGTGGCCCGTCGGAAAAACCAAAAGCGAATTGAGCGGCTCGGCGTGAACTCGCGCAGCGATCATCTCGGCAAGCTTTGCCAGTTCCCCCAATGTGCCCGAACGCGCGCAGCCGTCGCCGGTGATGATCGCGGGATTCCTTGCGCTCGCAAGCAACTCGGCGGCGGCTTTGATCTTTGATCGGTCGCCTCTAACGCGTGACCCGATCAGAGTGACGGGCGGCATTTCGATCTCGGCTCGCTCCTCCATCACGTTCACCGGAATCGACAAAAACACCGGCCCCGTCGGCGGAGTCTGCGCGATCTTGAAAGCGCGAGCCATCGCGACCGGGATCTCGGACGCGTGATGGACCTCCCAACACCACTTGGTGTGCTGTCGCGCAAGCTCGATCATATCGGCGTACAGCAGAGGCTCATCGATCATGGCTCGTGTGTCTTGCTGTCCGGCGGTGACGACGAGCGGCGTGCCGGCCCGATAGACGTTGTAGAGATTACCAAGCGCGTGAGCGAGACCAGGATTCGTGTGAAGGTTGACCACCGCAGGCTTTCCGGTGGCTTCAGCGTAACCCGCAGCGATGCCGAGCGCCGAATCTTCGTGCAATGCAAGAATGTACTTGATCTCGTCGCGCGCAGCGAACTGGTCCATTAACGGAAGCTCGGTAGTGCCCGGATTGCCGAACACGTAACGTACACCTTCGCGAACCATGAACTCGAACATCGCCTGCGCGCCGGTCATCTCAGGCATCTCATTCTCCTATTTGAGAGTTCGTAGTACCGCATTTATGCGGAAGTTTGCAGACCAGGGTCGGTCAAAAGGTACGAACTTCCGCATAAATGCGGTACTACGAACCTCGCGTCTGAATTTCGAGAGATTATATCCGACTCGATGCGAGCCTAGAAGCCGTTGACCTCGGAAATTGAGGCGCATAGAATTGTGATCTCCAAGAAATCTTCCAGGCCGTGGCATGACACAGGAGGCGAAATGATCAAGGACATCGAGCGAATCCTCGGCGATGAAGCCGAGTCTCTTCTTACCCACCGCTGCGAAACAGTTCCAAAAGAGATGATTCATTTGCCTGGTCCCGACTTTATCGATCGCGTGCTGGTCGGAACCGACCGGCGGCCTCAGGTGCTGCGAAATCTCGCCGCGATGTTCAATCACGGGCGTCTCTCCGGCACTGGACATCTTTCGATTCTGCCTGTCGATCAGGGGATCGAGCACTCGGCCGGAGCTTCATTTGCGCCGAACCCCGAATACTTTGACCCGGAGAACATCGTAAAACTCGCCATCGAAGGCGGTTGCAATGCGGTTGCCACGACGCTTGGCGTTCTCGGCTCGATTTCTCGTAAGTATGCTCACAAGATTCCATTCATCCTCAAGTTTAATCACAACGAATTTCTTTCTTATCCCAATAGTTTCGATCAAATCATCTTCGGCTCGATCGAGCAAGCCTACGAACAAGGTTGCGCGGGCGTTGGCGCGACGATCTACTTCGGCTCCGAGGAGTCAAAGCGGCAGATCCAAGAGGTAAGCAAAGCGTTTGCGCGCGCGCACGAGCTTGGGATGTTTTGCGTGTTGTGGTGCTACTTGCGGAACGCGGCGTTCAAGACCAAGGAAGCCGATTACCACGTGGCGGCCGATTTGACCGGGCAAGCTAATCATCTCGGTGTGACGCTTGAAGCCGACATCATCAAGCAGAAGTTGCCCGAGAACAACGGGGGCTATAACGCGCTGAACTTTGGCAAGACTTCCAAAAAGGTTTACTCGGAACTGACCACCGATCATCCGATCGACCTCACCCGTTACCAGGTTGTGAATTGCTACATGGGACGCGCGGGGCTGATCAACTCCGGCGGCGCGTCAGGTGAGAACGACATTCAGCAGGCAGTAAAGACCGCTGTGATCAACAAACGCGCAGGCGGAACCGGCTTGATCTCTGGTCGCAAAGCTTTCCAGAAACCCATGCCTGAAGGCGTCAAGATTCTCAATGCGATTCAAGATGTGTATCTCGCAAAAGAGATCACTGTCGCTTGACAAAAGGGCTTAAGCCGATGCAGGAGCAACCCGAGAAGAAGAAGGTCTCGATTGAGACGCTGAAGGAGTCACTCTCCAATCTGCGCTACAAAGTCTCCGGGTTTCAAGACAGTATCGAGGCTTATCTAAACGCGATCGACGAAACCTGGCGGGACGTCAAGAGCCGGCTAGCTTTGGTCGAGGCTCGTCTGGCGGCGATGGAAGTTAGGCTCTCGTCGATGCCCCCGGAGCCTGAATGGCAAATCGAAGAGCTCGATGGAATGCTCAAAGACCTTGACGAGGTTGGCGTCGAGATCGAACGAATGCGACAGCGGTTTTTCTCCTTCGCTGAAGGGACCCTCGAGCGGGTCAACTGAGCTTAGATGTCCGATAAGCTTTAGCTTGTCGTTCTTCGCGCACACCTTCTCGGGCCGATAGGCTAAAGCTTATCGGGACCGCGTCATTTCACTTCCTTGACGTTAGTTGGCTTAGCGAAGAGTTTGTCCGGCAGCGAAACGTTGAAGCTAACCGTGTCGAAGCTCACACGCGCGCTCTGTTTTCCGTCGCGGTAATAATCCTGCAATGTCGGGAACTTTATCCCATTGAAATCCACCCATCTGAAGTAACGCGCCTCGTTGTTGACCGTTGCCCCTTCTTCGCCGACGGTTTTGTATTCGATCATCAGCGGCAGCTTCGATCGCGGATCGAAATGCAGCGTAGCCGCGCCTCCGTCATTAAAATCGACTCGAACAGCTTCAGAAAAAGTGTTGCGCCAAGCCTCGCGGCGGCCTAGATAAACCAGCTTAACGCCCGATTGTTGGGAGGCGGTCCTCAACAGATTGTCCAGGTCGTAGCGCGCGCTTTGTTGAAACTGTTTTATCTGGTCGTCCTTTTGGTCGCGGATCATCTTCGCTTTGGCTTCATAAACCCAGTTCGCAATCTCCGAGTTGCACTGAATGAATTTGCTGTCGCCTTTGCCGAATTCCGTGCGCTCTCGGCTCGGATACACGATGTAGTCAACGAAGGTCGTCGGGTCGCCTGACACGCCCTTTTCGAACGGCGTGTACTGGCCGCGACTCTCGACATTGTGAATCTTCAAGTAGGCGTCGCCGCCTCGCGCAGTAATAGCTTCGCGGATAACGGATGCGGCTTTCGCGGGATCGTTCTCATCCTGCTCTTGAACGTAGGCAGTCGCCTTGGACAAAATCGCTGCGGCGAGGAATAGGGCAAAAGCTAATGACTTCAAAACAACCTCCAGAAAGCTGGCAGAGGATCAACGCAATCATACCACGCCGACAGCGTCGGCGCGTACGAATCGCGGTTTTGCGCGCGTCTAAAGGACAAAGGTCTCTTTGGAGCTTGATCCGGCGAACACCAACGCGCAAGACGTGATCAAGCGGCTGGAAAGCGAAGGCAAGACGATCGACGCTAGCATCTTCGAGGGTTACGTGGGTCAATACGAATCGCCCATTGGTGTGATCATGGTAAGCAAACAGGGAGACAAGCTTTTCGTTCAGCCCAGTTTCTGGAGCAAAGAAGAGATGACGCCGGAGAGCGAAACTCGATTCAACGTGCGCAGCGTCGGCGCAGTTATAGTGTTCGCGAGCGATGGCAGCGGCCAGATGAAAATGATGGTCCGACTACGCGGTGAGACATTCGAAGCGAAGAAGGTCAAGTAGCTTAGAGCGAATCATTAAAAAACGCAGAATTTGCGAAGGGAATCACAGAAATAGATAGAGGTCTACGCAACTTCCTGCATGGGGCGAATGCGAGCGCTAGGAAGCCTGCGTCCTTCAACTTTAAAATGCCGAATAACGTCGTCAATGACCTCACATAGCTCCCCATACAGTTTCACTGGATCGTCCCCGTGAATACCTGTGATCAAGTCCGGGCATTTCCCGATATAGGTTTGATCTTCTTCGCTCCATTCGATCCATTTATGATATTGATCTCTCTCTTTCATCGTTCACCTCCTCGATCGCTTGCTTCACCTGCCGTTCCTGATAAGCCTTGGCATCGTCACCTTCTTTTCCGCTGAGGGTGACTGCGCCGGGATACCTGGCGTGTACAAACTTACGATGCGATCCTTTACCACCGCCTGGAATCTCATAAAACCCCGCTCTCTTTAGATCTTTTAAAAGCTCTCTGACCTTTCTTGGCATGCTTGCGAATATTATGAGCCTTCATAAGGTCTCTGGGTCAAGGACTTCAGTCTTGCCCGCACGATGCTCAGCCAATGCTTCCTCCCCTAACTTTTGAAGTACATCATGCGAGTCGGCGAAAGTTGTTCCCAACACCGTTCAGACGCGAGTTCCTCGAGCATCGGCACTGCCCGACGCGTGCTACGGGAGTCGCCATCACACGCCGCCGGACCGGCGCGAATATACCAGCCGGAGTCCAGCGCGAGCAAGCGCGACAAGATTCCTGTATCGCGACAGCTTTCCTGTTGCTAGGCTCATCGCGCATCCGGAGCTATGGCAGCCTTGTTGCCGTTTATGAACCGGTCGAACCAATACACCTGCCAGTTCAGGCTCTCGACCAGATGCTTCGGCTCGCCGGTGCGAGTCAGGTTGTGGTTCTCGCGCGGGAAGAAGACGATCTCGGTCGTCACGCCGAAATGCTTCAATGCGCGAAACCATTGCTCGCCTTGCTCTATCGGTACGCGATAATCGTTGTCCGAATGCAGGATCAACGTCGGCGTCTTGACGTTCTTCGCCCACTTGAGCGGCGAGCGGTCCCAGTACAAATCGAACTTCTCAAATATGTCCCCGCCGAAATCGCGCTTGTGCCCGTAAGCTCCGTCGCGAGTGCCGTCGTCGCTGATGAAGTTCACGACGCTGCGAAGCGTCACCGCCGCTTTGAACATATTCGTATGACTCACGATCCAGTTGGTCATGTAGCCGCCGTAGCTTCCTCCAGTCACGCCCAGCCGGTCGCGATCGATCCATGAATACTTCTTCAAGATCGCGTCCACGCCGGCCATTATGTCCTGGTAATCTTTGCCGCCCCATTCGCCGACGATCCCGCGTTCGAATTTTTCGCCGTAACCGGTCGAGCCTCGCGGATTGCAGAAGAAAACGGCCCAGCCTCGCGCGGCGTAGACTTGAAACTCGTGGAACCAATCGACGCCGTACATTCCCGCCGGGCCGCCGTGAACGCTGAGAATCATCGGGTACTTCTTGCCTTCTTGCCAGCCGACCGGCTTGACGAAGAAACCGTCGATGTCCCATCCGTCGGCGCCTTTGTAGGTGATGCGCTCGACGTCTTGAAGCTCGAGCTGCCGCCACAGCGCTTCGTTCAATCTGGCGAGCTTGCGCTCGTTCTGTCCCGAAAGGTCTGAGATGTAGAGATCGTCAAGGTGTTTGAAGTCATTCCCGGAGTAAACAAACTTCCGAGTCTTATCGTTGATGTCGACGCCTCGAACCGCCCGCACACCGGACGTGACCCTACTAACCTCTTTCGAAGCGACATCGACTCGGAACAAGTGCGTCTCGCCTTTGACTCCAGCCTCGAAGTACAGCGCGCGTCCATCCTCGGCCCAATCTAGATCAGTCGGGATGAGATCGAGATTCTTCGCAGCAGCC
Organism: Blastocatellia bacterium; assembly: GCA_036505875.1. GTDB lineage: Bacteria > Acidobacteriota > Blastocatellia > UBA7656 > UBA7656 > Onstottus_A. Next base: position 11,531 of record DASXSR010000405.1, read on the forward strand.
GTGGAAGCAGCGCCGCCCGCGCTCGATGCGAGCCAGATCTTCGGATGTTGTTCCTCGCGAACTCGTCCGACGAACGCGATTGTCTTCCCGTCGGGAGACCAGCGCGGGCTGTTGTCGGTTTCTTCGTGATCGGAAATCCTGGTGAGCGGGCCGCCTTCAGTCGAGATCAGCCAAACGTCGGTGTTTCGATTCTCATCATATTCCTTGCCGGTGCGATTTGAAACAAAAGCGATCTTCGTTCCATCCGTGGACCACTGCGGATCGGAGTCGTTCCAATCATCGCCGGTCGTAATCTGTTTTGCGGCGCCGGTCTTCGCATCGACTAGCCAGATGTGAGTGCGGCGGTCATCAAACCAGCCGCTGTCGTTGAACTTGTAAGATATGTGTGAATAATGACGCACGTCGCTTCGATCTTTACTTTCCGCGCGGTTGTCGCTCGGGCCAATGCGGCTTACGCAGGCGAGGCGCTTCCCATCGGGCGACCACTGAAAACTGCTCACTCCGTTTTTGAGATTCGTGACGCGTCGAGCTTCGCCGCCGTTCATCGAGAGCACCCACACTTGAGGCCGAGCATCGCCCGCGGCGCTTTCGCTCGATGCTCGTGCGGTTGAGCCGTCTGTTGCCGGACGAGAAGAAATGAACGCGAGCCACTGACCGTCGGGGCTCCAGCGCGGAGAGTTAGAATTCTGTGGGCCCGTGGTGAACTGCCAAGGCGAGTGGCTCCCATCGGCAGCGGTCATCCAGATCGACGAGTGACGACGGTTCTGTTTTTGATCTACTGTCGTGACCACGTACGCGACTAACTTCCCGTCGGGAGAGATGCGCGGATCGCTGACGAACTCAAAGGCGAAATAGTCTTCAGGCGTTATGCCGCGCTTGCCCTCATTCTGCGCCCGGACTGACGGCGAGACCAAGACAAGGCACAGCAGTAGGGACACAAACGACACACAGAAAAACTTTTTCATTGAATTGCTCCGAGGGTTGCTGCTAAAAATTCCACTGATGGCGAAGCTGTTACTGCTGATGCTCCGGATGCGTGCAGCCCGTGAACTCTTTCAGATATGTGTTGCCTTTGTAATGCAGCTCCTGCTGGATGCCGATTTCCGAAGTGTAGTAGCCGTCGATCGTTGCATACTTGATCGTGCGGAAGAACCTCTCTTCGAGCGTTTGAGGCGATCTTTCGTTCTTGCTGATCTCTTTCAGCAACTCGATCTGCTGATCGGCGGTTGAGTCGGCAAAGGGCTTCCCGAACTTGTCGCGGCTCATCTTGTTTATCGCTGCGAGTCCTTCGCGCCAGCTCTTTTTCGTGTTCTCAGGTGACTCGCTGACGATCAAGTCGATGTACTCGCTGACTTTGGCGGCCTTCGCCCCGGGAGAATGGTCGTCAGCAGGGATGATGCGCTCGGACATTTCGATGACCGTTCTGTTCTCGTCTTCGGTGAAGAACTTGAGCGGCTGAGCTTTCGCGGGCGCGGTCGCTTGAGCGGCGTGATGCGCGTGTTCGTGGGACGTCAGTTCTTGAGCGTTGCCGAGCACGGGCAGGCTCGCAACCACTCCGACGCCAACACCGATAGTCTTTATCGCCTCGCGGCGTGTCAGTTCGTCCTTTTGATTTGTCATGATCAAGCCTCCAAGCGTTCAGTCTGCGCGCCGCGGGATCAGCGAGCTGATCCATTCTCGGCGACGCGGGTTCTCCGGCGAGGGAACAATTCTGCAAAAAGTTTGCGCGGCCACTCGTTCTAAATCCTCGAGCCATTCGCTCACCGCAACGAAGTTGCCGGAGCTATCGGATATGAGCTTTCGATCCGGGAACTGATCCTCCCATTCGACATGAAACGCGCGTCCCCAGAATTCGTCTTTCCCTTTGATCTCGATTCTGACCCACCGTTCCAACTTCGCAACTCCTGTGCAGAATTCAAAAGGTCCGCTCGGCTCGCCGCCGATACAATCGCAGGAAAACGTATATCAAGCGTTGAAGATTGTCAAACTCGTCGGCTCCACGGGGTGCGCGTCGTAATTTTGCGTTGAAGGCGAATTGAAACCACAGATGAACACGGATGAACACAGAGAAGAAGCATGAAAGGATCCGGACGGACTCTTTTTCTTTTTTCAATCTGTGTTTATCCGTGTTCATCTGTGGTTGCTTGCCCTGCACTGTTAACCGCCGGGGAATTGAAACCACAGATGAACACGGATGAACACAGAGAAGAAGCATGCAAGGACCCGGACGGACTCTTTTTCTTTTTTCAATCTGTGTTTATCTGTGTTCATCTGTGGTTGCTTCTCCTAACTCAGTTTTGGACTTGCCCTTTTTTGGGTTTCCCGCTGCTCGGCGGCGCCGCAGGTGGCGCAGGCGCCGTCTGGATAAACCGCACTCGGGGCAAGACTGGACGTGAACAATCCCCCCCACTATCGGTTGGGAATCGATCCCTGACCACCGCGGCCGCCTGTGATAAAATCTAGACATGCTTCTGACCCGAATTGAAGCCTCAGGCTTTCGCAACCTGGAAGGCTTCGCGGAATTCGGGCCGGGCCTCAACATCTTCTACGGCGACAACGCGCAAGGTAAAACCAACTGGCTTGAGGCGATCTACGTACTCGGCAACACAAAATCGTTTCGAACCAGCCAGATTCGCGAGTGTGTCGCTTTCGATCAGCAACAAGCTCTCTTGCGTGGGGAGACAACACGCGGCTCGTCGTCTAAACAAATCCAACTGCTGATTGCCGAAGATGCCAAGCAGTTGTTCGTCAACGCCAAACGTGAAGCCTTGACTCGATACCTTGGCAATCTCGATGTATTCGTCTTCTCGCTCGAAGAGATGGAGGTGATTCGAGGCGAACCGGCCGGGCGCCGGCGCTTCATCGACCGCGGAGTGATGACCATCGCTCCCAGATTTCTCAACACACTCTCGCGCTACAATCAGGTGGTCAAACAAAAGAACCGTTTGCTCGGTGAAGCGAGCAACAGCGACAGCGTAAGTCAGTTTATTAGCGAGATCGAAGCGTGGAACGAACAGCTTGTCGAGCTTGGTTCTTCGATTCACAACGAGCGGACAAGCTACGTTGAGCGCTTGAACGAGGTGCTCGAACAGAACGACCACGGGCGAGCGATTTTTGGCGCCGAGCGTATCAACGTGCGCTACCGCTCGCAGCTGGAAGGTAAAGGTGATTTAAACCGCTACGCCGATGTTTTTCGTGAGAGGCTGGCTGTCAGGATGACCGCTGAAATAGCAGCCGGACACTCGTTAATCGGCCCACATCGCGACGATCTCGAGATACTTTCGGACAGCCGTGACGTGGCCAAATACGGGAGCGCCGGGCAGCAGCGAAGTGCCTTAATCTTGCTTGATTTAGCTCAGGTTTCCATCTACAATTCTACTTACGAAGAAAGCCCCGTTTTGCTAATTGATGATATCGACGCAGAACTCGACAGAGGACGCATTGAGGCGCTGCTTTCCGAGCTCCAAGGGCGCACTCAAACCTTCGTCAGCACTTCGCGCAGGGCAATCGCTAATAGGTATCGCGACCGCGCTTCGGTCTATTACGTGAAGCGCGGGCGGGCCGTAGTTGAGAGTCCGACAAACTTCAGTTTGTCGGCAAATTGATCGCACAATGATTACTTTACGACAAACTGAAGTTTGTCGGACTTTTGAGTGGGAGTAACTCGTGAGCAATAATCCGCAAGACTATAGCGCTGCGTCGATCGCCGTGCTTGAGGGTCGCGACGCCGTGCGTAAGCGACCCGCGATGTACATCGGCTCGACCAGCGACCTCGGGCTTCATCATCTTGTCTACGAAGTGGTCGATAATTCCATTGATGAGGCGCTCGCCGGATACTGCGATCGCGTCGAGGTATTCATCCACATCGACAACTCAATCACCGTGATCGACAACGGCCGAGGCATACCGGTCGATATTCACAAGCAGGAAAAAGTGTCGGCGGCCGAGGTCGTGCTGACCAAGCTCCATGCCGGCGGCAAGTTCGATTCGAACGCTTACAAAGTGTCGGGCGGACTCCACGGCGTTGGCGTTTCTGTTGTGAACTTTCTCTCTGAATGGCTGCGGGTAGAGATCTGGCGAGACGGCACGACCTATGAGCAGGAATACGTTCGCGGCATCCCGCAGGGACGGCTCAAGCCAACCGGCAAGACTAAGAGACGCGGGACCAAGGTCTCGTTCAAACCCGATCCTGAAATATTTGACGTAACTGAATTCAACTTCGATACGCTCTCACAGCGGCTGCGCGAGAAAGCATTTTTGAACTCCGGCGTTCGCATCACCATTACCGACGAGCGGACTGAGAAGGCTCACGAGTTCTATTACAAAGGCGGCATCGCCGAGTTCGTCAAGCACCTCAACAAGAACAAGACCGTTCTGCACTCGCAACCGATTTATTTCGAGAAGCAAGGTACCTCCGCTGATCCGCTTGCGATCGAAGTCGCGATTCAGTACAACGACGGCTATAACGAGATCGTCCACTCGTTTGCGAACAACATCAACACGGTGGATGGCGGAACGCACCTGAGCGGATTTCGCGCGGCGCTCACGCGAACGATCAACAACTATGGAAAGTCCGCGCAATTGTTCAAGAAGGACGACGAGAAGCTGGCGCCTGAAGACGTCCGCGAGGGGCTGGTCGCGGTGATCAGCGTCAAGCTTCCTCAGCCGCAGTTCGAGGGCCAGACCAAAGGCAAGCTCAACTCCGACGTGAAAGGGCCGGTCGAAGCGTTCGTCAACGAGGGCTTGGGTCGCCACTTCGAAGAGAACCCCACCGTCGCTCGCAAGATCATCGCAAAAGCCATCGACGCAGCGCGCGCTCGCGAAGCTGCTCGCAAGGCCCGCGATTTGACTCGACGCAAAGGCGCGCTTGATTCAGCCTCGCTTCCGGGCAAGCTTGCCGACTGCTCCGAGAAAGATCCGGCTCTGTGCGAGATTTTCATCGTTGAGGGAGACTCAGCCGGAGGCTCGGCAAAACAGGGCCGCGACCGTCGAACGCAGGCGATTCTTCCGCTGAAAGGAAAAATACTGAACGTCGAAAAAGCGCGCTACGACAAGATGCTGTCGCATTCAGAGATCCGCACGATGATCACGGCGCTCGGTACCGGCATCGGGCAGGCCGATTTTGACGTGGCCAAGCTGCGCTATCACCGGATTATTCTGTTGTGCGACGCTGACGTTGACGGGTCTCACATCAGGACACTTCTGCTGACATTTTTCTATCGGCAGATGCCTGAATTGATCGATCGAGGACACGTATATATCGCGCAGCCGCCGCTGTTTAAGATCAAGAAGGGTAAGAACGAGCAATACCTTCGCGACGAACGCGAGATGCAAGGCTTTCTGATGCGCAAGGCGACCGAGAATATGACCGTGACCGTCGAAGCCACGAAGGCGCAGCTCAAAGGCGCCGAGTTGCGCAAGAAACTCGAGAAGCTCGCCGAGCTTGACAGCTATCTTGAAAAGCTCGAGCGCCGTTTACACGATCGCAAGATCGTAGATACGGTGCTCGACGCGCTTGCGGGACCGAAAGGCCTCCTCACGACTAAAGCCGCAAGCAAGCTGCACGAGGTTTTCGAAAAAGAGAAGCTGTTGCAAAAGGTCACCGCAGCCCTCGAAGCGGCGAACTACGAAACGGAGATCGAGGACGACGAGGAGCACGGCACATCTTCGATTGCCATCTCCCGCGCGCGCGGCAACGGCACGGTGATGATTGACTGGGAGCTTGCGACTCACGTCGAGTTTTCAAAAGCGGTTCAACTCTACGGTGAGCTTCAGGACCTCAGCCGTCCGCCGTTCGCGATCAACGAGAACGGCACATCGACTATCGTGGATTCGCGCCCGGCGCTGCTTGAACACATCATGACCGCGGCCAAGAAAGACATAAACATCCAGAGATATAAGGGGCTAGGCGAAATGAACCCGGAGCAATTGTGGCAAACGACCATGAACCCCGAGTCGCGAACGATCTTGAACGTTCAAGTAAACGACGCGGTCGAGACGGACGAGATGTTCACGGTGCTGATGGGCGACGCGGTCGAGCCTCGGAGGAAGTTCATCGAGGATAACGCGCTGGATGTGAAGAATCTTGATATCTAGAATCGGGCCTCTCAGAGATTGACGCCATGAAGATACCAGTCTTTGTATCGTGTCCGACGATCTTGAGCGCGCAACAGGAGTTGTCTAGAAAACCACTATCGTTGAGGGAGCCGCAATGTCAGAATCGGATGTTGTCTTAGATCGACTCGAGGATCAGATCACGTGGTACGACAAGAAGAGCCGCTACTGTCAGCGGATGTTCAAGATAATGAAGATGGCTACCATCATGATCTCTGTCTCGATCCCCTTATTCGCTGCTTTCGTATCGTATAGACCAGTTACCGGGTCGCTTGTTGCTCTGATTACTGGCGCCCTCGGCGCTGCAATAGCATTGCTAGAAGCCATTCAACAACTCAATCAGTATCATCACAACTGGCTTACTTACCGCTCTACCGCCGAAGCATTAAAGCACGAGAAATATCTCTTCCTTGCGACGGCTGGTCCCTATGCAGCCGCCGAGAACCCCAGGGCGCTCTTAGCGGAGCGCGTAGAGTCTCTCGTTTCGCAAGAGCATGCGAAGTGGGCCTCAGCCCAGGAGCAAGTAACTAAGACGCCGAGCTCCAAGAACGTATCGTGATCTCGCCGTGATTTGGCCTTGGTTAGTTGGAAGTCGAGACCGCGGTAAGGAATGTCCCTCAGCGGGAGAGCCATTAAACAGAATGGGTTGAAAGAAGTCGCACAAGCGCGATGGTTAAGTCACGTCAACGGAAGCCGACCGAGATCAAAGGGTCGTGATTAACCTCGTGGCTTCCATTTCGACCAACAAGATACTATGAGTTCCCGCGATACAACTTACATAATTTTTAATGGAGACAAGGACCGCTGGGCTTACGCTCGCATGAAAGGTTGGAAGGCGCTCGAAAATATTGATTTCGATTTCCGCGATGCGCACGACTTAAGAAATATTAGGGATTGGTCCTACCAGACACGGTGAGGAGGACGCTAAGACAAAGGTTCTCGACCGCCGGACAAGTCATTGTCCTGATCGGAGAGGAGACCAAGACCCATCATCGATTCGTTAGATGAGAAATCGATACGGCTTTCGGTCTTGAGCTTCCAATCATCGCAGTCAACTTGAATAACATGCGCAAGATGGATTCCGACCTATGCCCCCCGATACTGCGAGACAGGTATGTTGTTCATATTTCTTATCAAATGAAGATAATCAAATTTGCGTTAGACAATTTCCCGGGAGAATATCATCGCAGAGATCAAGCTGAAAAAGGCCCGCGTGTCTACCCAAATAGTTTGTACCGTAGTCTCGGTTTATTGTGAAACTACTCTCCCATCCCAGAACAGCAAAACGGTTACAGCGCATACGACCCATCGAAGAACGGAGTCGCGGACTCGCCAGCATTTACTGCGAAACACACTGAGGTAACAATACTACGGTATCTTGGTCGAGTGTATAGTGACCGCTATACCGCGTTTCGCTTGCAATTCCATGTAGAATGGTTACAATCGTCTCACTCCGGAATACAGACTCGGCGCTCAGGTTCTCAATTCAACTTCTCCTTGAAGAATGCCAGTCCGTTTGAGCCGCCGGGGAGGCTGATATGAAGTATGAGGACGAAGTATTCATCAGCTACGCACACATTGACAATGAACCTCTTGCTCAAGGCCAGAGAGGTTGGGTGCAGTTGCTTGATGAGAGATTGAGGAAACGCCTGGCTCAGCTCCTCGGCGAGCCGGCGAGAATATGGCGCGACCCGAAACTGCAAGGCAACGATGAATTCTCCGAGATCTTGATGCACAAGATTTCAAACGTTGCGCTTCTCGTTTCCATCATATCGCCACGCTATGTCAAATCCGAATGGTGTAAGAAAGAGCTTGATGAGTTTTGCCGGCACGCTGCATCGCAGGGAGGTCTGAGCCTCGCCGGCAAGTCGCGGGTGTTCAAGGTTGCCAAGACCTTTACTCCCCGCGCCGGTCATCCGCCGCAGGTGCAAGGCTTGCTGGGCTACGAGTTTTATGAATATGACCAGACGACTGACCGAGCTCGTGAGTTCAGCCCGGAGATCGATCCCAACCGCGACGCCCGGTACTGGGAAAAATTGGAAGACCTGGCCTGGGACATCAAACAACAGATTGAACGTCTGCGATCTGAAGATGAGCGGCCGGCGGCGGAGCCGGCAGGCGCCCTGCCAAAAGATTCATCCGCCCCAGCCATCTACCTCGCCGAAACGACCTACGACCTGAGTGAGCAGCGTGACAAAATCAAACGCGAGTTACAGCAACGCGGTCATCAGGTGCTGCCCGACAAGGAGCTTCCGTTGAGAGCTCCCGCGATTCAAGAAGCCGTTCGCGAGTATCTCAAGCGCAGCCGGCTTTCGGTGCATCTGGTTGGCGAGTATTACGGCATCATACCTGAAATGGAGACGGAACGCTCCGTCGTTCGCTTGCAGCAAGAGCTGGCCATCGAGCGCGGTGATGATGCCGAGTTCTCGAGGTTGATCTGGATGCCGCCGGGCTTGCAGCCGAAGGACGAACGCCAGCAAAAGTTTGTCGCCGATTTGCAGAACAGCTTCACTTCTCACAATGGTTCGGAGCTGCTCCAGGTAAAACTCGAAGACCTGAAGACCATTATTCAGACTAAGCTAACTCAGAAGCCGAAGCCCGCGTCCGTCGCGAGTGAGGCCGGCGAGGCGCGCCTCTATTTGATTTGCGATAAGCAGGACGTTGATGCGATCGAGCCGCTGCAGGACTATCTGTTCGAACGAGGCTGCGAAGTAACACTGCCGCTGCTGGACGGAACCGAGACCGAAGTCTTACAGGACCACAAAGAGAACCTGCTGCTGTGCGATGCTGTCATGATTTTCCAGGGCCGGGCCAGCGAAGGGTGGCTGCGGATGAAGCTGCGCGAATTACTAAAGCTTCCAGGCTACGGCCGAACAACTCCACTGCTCGGCAAAGCTGTTTACATCACCGCGCCGGAGCTTCCGGCAAAAGAACGCTTCAAGACTTTCGAGGCTTTGGTCATCAAGAACTATGGCCAGTTCAATCCAGCCACGCTTGAGCCGTTCCTCGCGCAAATCAGCAAAGCGAAAGGAGGGTCGCCATGAGTAAAGGAACCATCGAGACCTTCGCGGAAATCGGAACGCCCACCAACCCGTTTCCAGGCTTGCGGCCGTTTGAGCTCGACGAAAGCCATCTCTTCTTCGGACGCGACGGACAGAGCGAACAGTTGATCGGCAAGCTCGGCCGCACGCGCTTCCTGGCGGTCGTCGGCACTTCTGGCAGCGGCAAATCCTCGCTCGTGCGCGCGGGACTGTTGCCCGCGATGCTTGGCGGCTTCATGGCCGGCGCGGGCTCCGGCTGGCGGATCGCGATCATGCGCCCCGGGAATGATCCCGTCGGCAATCTTGCTCAAGCCTTGAACGCTCCCGATGTGTTCGGATCCGAGATCGAAGAGAACGCGGCGATTCAAATCGCGATCGCAGAAGCGACTTTGCGGCGCGGCAGCCTGGGACTGGTCGATGCGGTTCGGCAGGCCGCGATGCCTGAGAACGAAAACCTGCTTGTCGTGGTGGATCAGTTCGAGGAAATCTTCCGGTTCGCCAGAGTATCTGGAGGCGAAAACTACCACAACGAAGCCGCGGCCTTTGTTAAGCTGATTCTCGAAGCGTCGCGACAGCGCGAGATTCCGATCTACGTTGTGCTGACGATGCGCTCCGATTATCTGGGCGATTGTTCACAGTTCTGGGACTTGCCCGAAGCCATCAACGAAAGCCAGTATCTGATCCCGCGCCTGACTCGCGATCAGCTTCGCGAAGCGATCACCGGCCCGGTTGCGGTGGGCGGCGGGACAATCGCACCGCGTCTGGTCAATCGCCTGCTGAACGACATCGGCGACGATCAGGATCAATTGCCCGTCTTGCAGCACCTGCTGATGCGCGTCTGGAATGAGCGTAGGGAGAAGAGGCTTGAGATCGAAGTCATTGAGGGAACCGAGAAGGTCAGAATGCCGCACAGGGACGTGCACAAAGGAGAAGCGATCGACCTTTGCTGTTACGAAGCCGTTGGCGGAATGGCTGAAGCGCTCTCGCGGCACGCCGACGAGGCTTACCAGGAATTGACGGAGCCTCGCCGGAAGCTTGCGGAACAAATCTTGAGATGCTTGACCGAAAGAGGCGAAGACAATCGCGAAGTGCGCCGCCCGTTGACCCTGCGCGACATCTGCGCAGTTACCGAAGCGAACGAGAAGGACGTGATCGCGGTCGTGGAGACGTTTCGCCGGCCCGGCAGATCGTTCCTCATGCCGCCCGCCGGAACCCCTCTTACCCTTGACTCGCTGATTGATATCTCGCATGAGAGTTTGATCCGCAACTGGCAGCGGCTGCAGGAGTGGGTCGATGATGAGGCTCGTTGTGCACGCACCTATCGACGGCTAGCGGAGACTGCCGTGCTGTACAAGGCCGGTGAGGCTGGCCTTTGGCGCGACCCCGATTTGCAGATGGCTCTCAACTGGCAGGATCGCATTGAGCCTAACGAAGCCTGGGCTCGGCGTTACCATCCCGCGTTCGACGCCGCGATTGGTTTCTTGCGGCAGAGCAAGAAACAACAGCATGAAGAGATCGCGGAACGGGAGCGCGCGCAGAGAGACAAGATCGACCAGGCGGAGGCGCTGGCCGAAGCGCGGCGCCGGCAGCTCGAAGAGGAGGCGAGGTCAGCTTCTCGCCTGCGTCGTCTCGTGGCAGCGTTGGTCGTCGCGGTGGTGCTGGCACTGCTCGCCGCGGGATTTGGGTTCTCAGCCTATCGCAAGGCCGAAGCCGAAAAAAAGAGCGCGGAAGAACAACGCCGGATCGCTGACAGCGCGACCTACGCTGCAAACATGAACCTCGCGGCCGCCGAATTTGATCACAATAATGCGCCAAGAGGATATGTGTTGCTTGATGCCTATTTGCCCGAAACGAGCCCCGGTTCCGGGAAGAATGATTTACGAAGTTTTTACTGGTATTACCTCTGGCTAGAAAAACACCACGAGAAGGAGACAATGGCGGGGCACAAGGATCCGATCAAGTCAGTGGCGTTCTCGCCCGACGGGCGGACGCTGGCCTCGGCGAGTGAAGACGAGACGGTGAAGCTGTGGGACGTGCAGAGTGGGCAGGAGTTGAAGATGCTGGAAGGGCACACGGATTCTGTCTCGTCAGTCGCGTTCTCTCCCAACGGGCGGATGTTGGCATCTGCGAGTGATGACTGGACGGTGAAGCTGTGGGACGTGCAGAGCGGGCAGGAGTTGAAGACGCTGCATAGGCATAAGGCTCAGGTCGTGTCGGTGGCGTTCTCTCCGGACGGGCGGATCCTTGCCTCAGCGAGCTGGGACCAGACGGTGAAGCTGTGGGATGCGCAGAGCGGGCAGGAGCTGAAGACGCTCAAAGGGCACGGCGACTCTGTTGTCCAGTCGGTGGCGTTTTCGCCCGACGGGCGGACGCTTGCCTCAGCGAATGGCGAGACCCTGAAGCTGTGGGACGCGCAGAGCGGGCAGGAGCTGAAGACGCTCGAAGGACACAGCCATTCTGTTGTGTCAGTGGCGTTCTCTCCCGACGGGCGGACGCTGGCCTCGGCGAGTTATGACAATACGGTGAAGCTGTGGGATGTGAAGAGCGGGCAGGAGCTTAAGACGCTGGCACAGTATGCGGAATCTTTCCGGACGGTGGCCTTCTCGCCCGACGGGCGGACGCTGGCCTCGGGTGGTTTAGACAACACAGTGACGCTGTGGGATGTACAGAGTGGGCAGAAGCTGAAGACACTGGAAGGGCACAGGGATTCTGTTTGGTCAGTGGCGTTCTCTCCCGACGGGCGGACGCTGGCCTCGGCTAGTGAAGACAAGACGGTGAAGCTGTGGGACGTGCAGAGCCTAAAGGAGCTGAAGCCGCTCGAAGGGCACAAGTCCTATGTCTTGTCAGTAGCGTTCTCTCCAGACGGCGGGAGGCTAGCCTCGGCGAGTGCAGACAAGACGGTGAAGCTGTGGAACGCGCACAGCGGGCAGGAGCTCAAGACCCTGGAAGGGCACAGCAATTCTGTCTGGTCGGTGGCGTTCTCACCCGACGGTCTGACGCTGGCCTCGGCTAGTGAAGACACCTCGGTGAAGCTGTGGGATGTGCAGAGCGGACGGGAGCTGAAGACGCTTGAAGGGCACAGGTCTGTTGTCTGGTCAGTGATGTTCTCTCCCGACGGGCGGACGCTGGCGTCGGCGAGTCATGACAAGACCGTGAAGCTGTGGGACGTGGAGAGCGGGCAGGAGCTTAAGACGCTGGAAGGGCACAGGGGGCCTGTCTGGTCAGTGGCTTTCTCTCCCGACGGGCGGACACTGGCCTCGGCAAGTGAAGACCATACGGTGAAGCTGTGGGACGTGCACAGCGGAAAGGAGCAGAAGACGCTCGAAGGGCACGGCGATTCTTTTGTCCAGTCGGTGGCGTTTTCGCCAGACGGACGAATCTTGGCCTCGGCGAATGCAGACAAGACGGTGAAGCTGTGGGACGTGCAAAGCGGGCAGGAGCTGAAAACGCTCGAAGGGCACAGGGATTCTGTCAGGTCAGTGGCGTTCTCGCCGGACGGGCGGACGCTCGCCTCGGCGAGCATAGACAGTAAGGTGAAGCTGTGGGACGTCCAGAGTGGGCAGGAGCTGAAGACGTTGGCAGGGCACAGGACTTATGTCTGGTCAGTGGCGTTCTCGCCCAACGGGCGGACGCTCGCCTCGGCGAGTACTGACAAGACGGTGAGGCTGTGGATCGCCGCAACGGATGAAGAGGTAGCCAGACAAAGAAACAAATAACGAAGAAGCTCACATCGAGCGTCGAGAATACCTCGACTTAGTGTTTGCCGGCGTTACTGGCGGACTCTTCTCTTTGCTGATGCACGTTGATCCAGATCGCGTTCTCACGCGAGATCAACGACTCAACCCGATCCACAAACGTGGCCCGCTTGTCAGGCGCGTTTGCATACGGACCAAGCTCCGCTTCGTAGAAATACTTCTCCTGCTTCAGCGTCTCGGCCATTTGCCGGAAGTTCATCCAGTTCTCCTGGAACTTGAAGGCCTTCAGCGCCGATGTGCCGATCGCCAGCAGCAGCGATAGTCCCGCCGTTGCCCACTTGATGTAATCTTTCTCGAATGTAGAGACAACCAGTACCGTTGGTATAAGCGCTACTTGCGGCCAGCTAACGACGAAATGTACAATGCGCGGCCATAGAGGTAACCACATGCCTGAGCAGGCCCGCGATCAGGTCTTCATCAGTTACAGCCATAAGGATAAGAAATGGCTGGAGCGGCTC
>DASXSR010000406.1:0-20281 GCA_036505875.1 Blastocatellia bacterium
CAGCCATACCTAAGAACGCGGGATCAATAATATTGCTGAAAGATCGAGACGACCCGAAGGTATTCTGGGTCAAGCGAAGCCCGAAGCTCCAGTTCATGGGAGGCTTTCATGCCTTCCCGGGCGGACAGATCGAGAAGGAAGATGACAGCATCGATGTTGTCGGTTGCGACGGCGAAGAAGCGCTGATGCGTGCGTGCGCGGTGCGCGAGTTCTTCGAAGAGACCGGCGTGTTGCTCGCGCGAGGCGCCGAACGCTTATCGCTCGATCGAATCGCTGCCATGCGAGAATCGACGAAGTGCGGCCAGGCCACCTTCAAGCAAATTCTCGAGGAAGACGGCCTGGAGATTCGAGGCTCGGATTTCGAAACGGCTGGCAGATGGGTGACGCCCCATTTCGCGCCGCGCCGATTCGATACTTCGTTCTTTCTGGCGTGGATGCCCGACGGGCAAGAGGCATTGATCGACACCGGTGAGCTTGAAACTGGTGAATGGATCAGGCCACAAGATGCTTACGCTCGATGGAAGCGTGGCGAGATAATTATGGCGCCGCCGACGCTTCACATAATTCGAACGCTGGCACAATACTCCAATCGACTGAATGAGCTGCCATCGGCGCTCAACGCAATGCCGGAAGCGAATCGCGGAATGGTGCGACGCATCGAGTTTCGCCCGGGCATTTTTTTGTTTCCAGTTCGAACGCCAACACTGCCTCCAGCCACACACACCAACTGTTACATCATCGGCGGCGATGAGTTGATTGTGATCGACCCGGCCTCGCCATACGAAGAGGAGCAGCGAGAACTCGATGCATTCATCGACGCCCTGATGAAGGAAGGTCGCCGCGTCAGAGAAATAATTCTGACCCATCTTCACTCGGATCACATCGGAGGCGCGGCGCATCTACGCTCGCGACTCGGTGTCCCAGCAGCCGCTCATCGATTGACGGCCGAGAGAGTCGGGCACGCCGTGCAAGTGGATCGATTCATTGAAGACAACGAATTGATCGAACTTGAAGGTGAGCCGGGCTGGCGGCTTCGAGCGCTTCACACGCCTGGTCACGCGCGCGGGCACCTTTGCTTCCACGAAGAGATAACCGGCGCGATCATAACCGGGGACTTGGTTGTCGGCATCGGCACGGTTGTGATCGATCCGCCGGAAGGAAATATGAAACAGTACTTCGATTCGCTTCATCGCTTGCTTGCGTTGCCGAAGCTGTCGGTGCTGTTCCCCGCGCACGGCCCGGCGATCGGCTCGGCTCGCCAGAAGATCGAGGAATACATCGAGCACCGAACGATGCGCGAGAACAAGATTCTTGCGGCGATTCAGGCTGGGGGGTCGCGTCCGAGTGAAATCGTCGAGGCTGCCTACACCGATGTGAATCCCGCGATGTGGGGCCTTGCCGAACGCTCCACCCTCGCGCATTTGGAAAAGCTAGAAGAAGAACGCCGGGTGGTGCGCGACGGGGACGGATATCGCGTGACTTAGAAATCCCTTAACCACAAAGACACCAGGTCACAAAGAAACCCTGAGGCTCTTTGTGCCTTTGTGGTGAAATAACTTTGAACGAAATCGTCATCCCTCGCAACACACTCGTCGTTCTCTGCGGGCCGGCTGGGAGCGGCAAATCGACCTGGGCCGCGAAACATTTCTTGCCGACTCAGATCGTCTCATCCGACGAATGCCGCGCGTTGGTGTCCGACGATCCCGCCAATCAGAGCGTGTCTGCACGCGCATTCGATCTGATGCACTTCATCATCGACAAGCGATTGACGCTCGGTCGATTAACAGTAGCCGATGCGACTAACTTAAGACGCGAGCATAGACGGACGTTGATTCGAATCGCACAAGATCATGGATTCAACACCGCAGCCATCGTGTTCGACGTGTCGATGGAGACTTGTCTCGCCCGCAATGCAGCAAGAACGCGCAAGGTTCCGCAAGGAGCGCTTATGAATCAGTACGGGTTGTTGGAAAGGACCGTACGAACGATCAAAAAGGAAGACTTCAATTACGTCCACGTGCTGGACAAAGACTCGCAGTCAAACGCATCCGTGAGAATAGGCCGATACGTCAGTCGCCGGGCTGGATGACGGGCTCCTTAATTGGTACGCCGCGCAAAACGCGCCGCCAGTGGAAAATCGAGTCCACAATGACTATCGTGACACAGATCATCATTATCGCCGTCAGCGCGGCGTCCAGGTATCCTCGAAACATCGTCTCGGGGTTCTTGGCTTCTTTGAGAAAGTTGTCGAAGATCGAGCGCCAACCGGCGGTCAGCGTCGTAGTGGCGACAAACGCCAACGGCGTAATCGTCACCCATGCATACTTGGCACGACCGGCGTTTATTATGACAGTTGTCCCGACGCACAAAGCGATTGACGCGAGCAATTGATTGGCTATTCCAAACATCGGCCAGATAGTTGAGATGGACCCCGTATGTATGAAGTAGGCCCACCCTCCCACAATCAAGGCCGACGTTATGACCGCGCCCGGCATCCAGTCGGGCCGCTCGATAGGTTTATAAAACCTCCCGAGGAACTCACCGAGCATAAACCGAGCGACGCGTGTCCCTGTGTCAATCGTCGTCAGAATGAAGAGCGCTTCGAACATGATTGCGAAGTGATACCAATACTTCATCAGCCCCTTCATTCCCGGCAGCCCCGAAAAAATCTGCGCGATCCCAACCGCCAGCGTCACAGCGCCACCCGTTCGCCCGCGCAAGTTTTTCTCGCCAGTTTCTTGTGTCAACTCTTCAAGCTTCTGTTCGTGCAGGTCGAAGTCCTCTGTGCTCCTGGTCTCAACGAATTGAGTGTATGCTGCCTTGTTCTCCGCTGTAGTCTGTTTGATGTTTATTGAAAAGTAGTCTCCCGGTAGTAAGGACGTCGCGGCAACCAGCGCCACCACTCCCACAATCCCTTCCATCAACATGCTACCGTAGCCGATCATTCGCGCGTCGGTTTCGCGATTCAACATCTTAGGCGTAGTGCCTGAGCTTATCAGCGAATGAAATCCCGAGATGGCGCCACATGCAATCGTTATGAACACGAACGGGTAGAGCTTGCCGGGAATGATTGGCCCGCCTCCAGCGACGAACGGCGTCGTCGCCGGCATGTGCAGATGCGGAGCGACGAACAAGACTCCGATGATTAGAAACGCAACGGTGCCGACCTTCAGGAACGAGCTGAGATAATCGCGCGGGCAAAGAAGCATCCACACCGGCAAGACAGAGGCAATGAAACCATACGCTGCCATCAGGTACGTGACGGTGCTTTCTGAAAATGTAAAGCTTGGAGCGAGAGAGGACTGGGAGATTTTTCCGCCAATTATTACAGCCGCGAACAGACCTATCACCCCGAGAATCGTCGCCTCGGCGATCTTGCCCTTGCGGAAGCGATACATGTAGAGTCCCATAAACAGCGCGAGCGGTATTGTGAAACCAACCGTGAACGTGCCCCAGGGACTTTCGCCGAGGGAGTTGACGACTACCAACCCCAGACCTGCGAGAGCAATGATGACGATGAACAGAATCGCGATGCCGGTCACCAGCCCGGACAGCGGGCTTATCTCTGTACGCGCTATTTCAGCCAGAGATTTCCCACGCCTTCGAACTGACGACGCCAGGATGATGAAGTCGTGCACCGCTCCGCCGATCACGACGCCTATCACCAGCCAGAGAAGTCCAGGCAAGAATCCGAATTGCGCGGCGAGCACAGGCCCTACCAGCGGCCCGGCTCCCGAGATTGCGGCGAAATGATGTCCGAACAACACCCACCTGTTTGTGGGGAAGTAGTTCTGACCGTCGTACATCGTATGCGCGGGCGTTTGTCGCGTGTCATCAAGCATCATCACGCGAGCGGCTATGAATGCGCTGTAGTAGCGATAGCCGATCGCTAACACGCACAGCGCGCCGATCATAATGGGAAGTGCGCTCATGGCTCTCCTCTGGCAGTCGTCGAGAATTATTAAGGAGTTCTATTCGAAGCAGATGCTACGGGATAGAAACAGGGCATGTCAACGAGCGCTCAAGCGGCGACACACCCCATTAGTCGCTTGACTTTAGTCGCTTGACTTGTCTCAATCAAGTAAGTATGTTAGTCCTTACTTACTTAGCCCTGAAGGAGTATCGAATATGACAGCGGTTCCGTTGGCGCAAAAGTCACACCCGATCCGCATGCACGCCGAAAGCAGGCGCAGCCAGATTGTTGCCGTGGCCGCCGGACTCTTTTCCCAAAAGGGATTTCGGGGCACGACCACAAAAGAAATAGCCGATGAGGCGGGCGTGAGCGAGGCGATCATTTTCCGCCACTTCGCAACCAAGGACGAACTTTACAACGCGATTTTGGACCATAAGGTCAAGCAAGCTACGGAGCGCATGAAGGCGAATCTCGAAGACGCTGCGCGTCGAAAGGATGATAACGCGTACTTCGGTTCGCTCGCTTACGAGATGCTGCAGTTCCACACGAAGGATCACACTTTCATGAGATTACTGCTCTTCAGCGCGCTTGAGGGTCACGACCTGTCGGAGATCTTTTTCCACTCGACTGCTCGCGAAATCAAGAACCAGATCCGACGCTACATAAAGCAGCGGATCACCGACGGCGCTTTTCGAAAAGTCGACCCGGCCGTTGCGGCGCGCGCGTTTGTCGGAATGGTTTTGAATCAAGCTCAGGTCCGTAACATCTTTCGCGATGACGATCTCAGATTCTCGAACCGGCAAATGGCTGATCGGTTCGTCGATATTTTTCTTGCCGGCATTCGCAAACCCACTCATAACGGTTAACTGGGCCAGGCACTCGGAACAAATGAACAACGGTCGAAGTATATGGTGACTGATATGAAACACTCTCAACGGCGCGGAAATCCAGCGCTTAGCGCTCTGCTAACCTTCGCAATTATGACTGCGATTCTGCTCTCATCGGCGTGCAGCCGCAATCAACCGCCGCCGGAAGCGAAGGCCGAGGCGAAAGCAGGAGTGGCGACTCCGGCGCCAATCGACGTTTTGACTGCCGCTGCGATCATTCGCAATTTGCAGCGCGGCGTCGAGGTCGTCGGATCGCTCGCCGCCGACGAGGAGGTAATCGTCTCGGCTCAAGCTGCGGGGGAACTGTCACAGCTCAACGTCGATTTTGGCAGCTACGTCGCGAAGGGACAGGTCATTGCTCAGATCGATCAACGCGACGCGAAGCTCAAAGTCGACCAGGCCGAAGCTACGCTCAAACAAACGATGGCGAGGCTGGGAATGAAAGACGGCGAGAAGTTCGACCGTAATCAAAACCCGGATGTTAGAGTCGCAAAGGCGCAGCTCGATTGGGAGAAGATGAGTCTCGATCGACAGACTCAACTGGTCGAAAACGGCGACGTGTCTCGCGCGGTCTACGATCAAGCGCTCACGACTTACAACTTGGCGCAAGCTCGTTATCAAGCCGCATTCGACGCGGTGAATCAACAACTAGCGGTCGTCGAACAGCAGCGCGCCTCTTTGGATCTGGCGAAGAAGGCGCTCACGGACACGGTGGTGCGCGCGCCGATCAGCGGCGCAGTGAAGGAAAAGCATTCATCGCGAGGAACGTACCTCCCGGTCAACGGAAAAATCGTAACGCTGGTGAAGATCAATCCGCTTCGCTTGCGCGCGGACATTCCGGAGTATGCCGCGGCTTCGGTTCGCACCGGTCAGACGATGACATTGAAAACAGAAGCCTTTTCCGATCGCACTTTCACCGGGCGTGTCGTTCGCATCGGCGCGTCGCTCAATGAACAGACTCGCGCGCTGACGGTCGAGGCGGAGGTTGCTAACCCCAACAATTTGCTGCGGCCGGGAATGTTCGCCAAATCAAGTTTGATAACTGCTAAAGACGCGCCGGCTGTGATGGTGCCGCAGCGCGCAGTTCAAGTCGTCGCCGGATTGAATAAGGTTTTCGTGATCGAGAACGGTCGCGCGGCGGAGCGCATCGTCAAAACCGGCGCAACAGATGGCGACTTGATCGAAGTCGTGGACGGCGTGAAGTCCGGTGAGACCGTGGCGCTTAGCAATCTGGACAAGTTGCAAGAAGGCAGCATCGTCAACAGCGGCAAGTGAAGAGCAGAACCACAAAGACACAAAGGCTGAGAAATCAAGACCACAATACTTCTTGCCGTCTTTGTGACTTTGTGACTTTGTGGTTAGCTCTCCTTTCCTTTTTGGGAGAGATGATATGCAGAAGCTGGCTGAGATTTGTGTTCGTCGTCCGGTGTTCGCGACGATGTTGATCATGACCCTGATCGTGCTCGGCGTCTTCTCGTACAACCGGCTGGTTGTCGAGCGTTTCCCGCGAGTCGAGTTCCCGACCGTCACGATCACCACTCGATTGCCGGGCGCCGCCCCGGAAGAAGTCGAGACCGAGATCACCGACAAGATCGAAGAGGCGGTCAACACAATCAGCGGCATCGACGAGTTGCGCTCGACTTCAGCCGAAGGTGTCTCGCTCGTATTCGTAATGTTCGAGCTGGAGCGAAATCTCGACGACGCAGCCCAGGACGTTCGCGACAAGATCAACCGCATTCTGCCCAATCTCCCGCGCACCATTGACCAGCCGACGATTGAAAAGCTGGACCCTGATGCTTCGCCGATCATGACAATCTCGGTTGCTTCGAGTCGCAACATCCGCGAGATGACCGAATTTGCCGACAAGGTGTTGCGCCGCCAGATCGAATCCGTGAACGGCGTAGGTCAGGTGCAGATCATCGGCGGGCGCAAGCGACAAGTGAATGTCTTTCTGGACGGCGACAAAATGCGCGGTTACAACCTGACGGTCGCGCAAGTTTCACAAGCGCTGCAGGCGCAAAACCTCGAGGTGCCCGGCGGCCGAGTCGAGCAGACGGATCGCGCGCTCACCCTTCGCACTCTTGGGCGTTTGCAATCGACCGCGGATTTCAACGACATCGTCGTCGTCAACCGCAACGGTTATCCGATCAAAATCTCCGACATCGGACACACGGAAGACGGCGAGGAAGACGAGTTGAGCGCGGGCCGCCTGGACGACAGGCAGGCGCTGCTACTTCAGGTGCGCCGCCAATCGGGCACGAACGTAATCGAAGTAGTCGACGCGGTGAAGGCCCGGCTCGCAGCAATTAACAAATCATTGCCGGCGGGTTATTCGATCGACGTTGTGCGCGATCAATCGATCTTCATACTTGCCTCGTTCCACACGGTTCGCGAGCACCTGATGCTGGGGTCGCTGCTGGCCTCGTTGGTAGTGCTGTTATTTATGGGGAACCTGCGCGCGACGATAATCTCGGCCATTGCGATCCCCACTTCGATCATCTCGACGTTTGCGGTGATGGACTATTTCAACATCACGCTCAACGGCCCGTCTATGCTGGGCCTGACGCTTTCAGTGGGCATCGTTATTGACGACGCGATCGTGGTTCTCGAAAACATCTTCCGTTACATCGAAGAGAAAGGCTTCGAGCCGTTTGCTGCTGCGATTGAAGCGACGAAGGAAATCGGGATGGCGGTGATGGCGACTACCTTGTCGCTCGTTGTGATCTTTCTTCCGGTCGCGTTTATGCAGAGCATCCCGGGTCGCTTCTTTAAATCGATGGCGCTCACGATGTCCTTCGCCATTATGGTTTCACTGCTTGTGAGCTTCACGTTGACGCCGATGCTTAGCGCGCGAATGCTCAAGCGGCTGAAGCGCAAGTCCGAAGAGGGCAACGCGGTCCAGCACCTGAAGCGCAAGGGAGAAAAGAGTTCGTGGATTATGCGGGTGCTGGATCGCGGATACACGTCGCTGTTGACGTTGTCATTGCGCCATCGTTTGGCTGTTTGCGTAATCGCGCTGCTGACTTTTGCATCTACATTCGTGCTTGGCCCGCGCGTCGGGTTCAACTTCTTCCCGCTCGACGATCAGAGCGAGTTCGAAGTCACCATGCGCGCGCCGGAAGGAACTTCGCTAAAGAAAACCCTGGACATCGCCGAACGGGTCTCGACCGACATTCGCAAGCTCGATCACGTTCGCTACACGCTGCTGACCATCGGCGACGATCAGCAACGTACTCAGAACCAGGCCAAGATCTACGTCAAGATCAGCGATATCCAGGAGCGGCCGCTGTCACAGTTCGCGATGATGGGACAAGTGCGCGAGAAGGTCCTTCCACATTTCAAGTCCGAGAACTTGCGGACAGTTGTCACACCTGTTGCGGCTGTGAGTGGAGGCGGTCGGGCCAATGCAGACGTTTCGTTCATGCTGACAGGCCCCAACCTCGAACAGCTTAATGTTTATTCGCAGCATTTGCTCGATAAGCTCAAGCAGATGCCCGGAGTGGTTGACGCCGACACTTCCCTGATAGTCGGCAAGCCCGAGCTGCGCACGGCGATCGACCGAAAGAAGGCTGCGGACCTCGGCGTGAATATCGCCGACATCGCCGGATCGTTGCGGCTGCTGGTCGGCGGCGATCAGGTTTCAACCTACAACGAGAACGGCGAGCAATACGAAGTTCACGTCCGCGCGAATGAGAATTTCCGCACAGATGCAGGAAGCATCAGCCGCTTGAATGTGCCGTCGACCCGATTGGGGAGCATCGGCCTGGACAGCGTCGCAAAGTTGCAAGAGGCGACCGGACCGACTCAGATCGAACGCGTCTCCCGTCAGAGACAAGTTATGCTGACGGCAAATCTGAAACAAGGCTTCTCGCAGAGCGTGGTGCTGGGACAACTCGCCAATGAAGCGCGAGCCATGAACATGCTTCCGGGTTATAACGCTGGCGTTGCAGGTTCGAGCAAAGAGATCGGCCGGACGATACGTGGCTTCCTGGTCGCTTTTCTGCTGTCGTTCATTTTCATGTACATCGTGCTGGCGGCGCAGTTCGAATCATTCATTCATCCGGTCACTGTGTTGCTGGCATTGCCGCTGAGCTTGCCATTTGCTTTGGTGTCGCTGCTCGTTACCGGGCAGGCAATGAATATGTTCACGCTGCTGGGGCTGTTGGTTCTGTTCGGAATGGTGAAGAAGAACTCGATCTTGCAGATCGATCACACCAACGGCCTGCGAAAGAAGGGGCTGGAGCGTCACGACGCTTTGATTCAAGCGAGCCGCGACCGGCTTCGCCCGATCCTGATGACCACGATCGCGTTCGTCGCCGGCATGACGCCGCTAGCGTTGAGCAATGGCCCGGGTTCGGGCGTCAACCGCTCGACTTCGGTCGTTGTGATCGGCGGGCAGACGCTTTGTCTGGTGTTGACTTTGATTGTGACGCCGGTCGCGTATTCGCTGTTCGACGACGCTGCGGCTTCGACTCTTTGGAGGCGAATCGGAAGAAGCGCTCGCTTGCCGTTTGCTTGGGCGCGTCGCAAGGCCGCGGAAGCGACGACGATGTTTCTCGGGTTGTTTCGTTGAGCATGATTTGGAGAGGACGAACATGATTTCACATGACAGAGTGGCGCCCGGTACTCCCCTTCGGTGCTTGGCGCTTGGAGATGTCGCCGGCGCAAGCATTGTTGGCACGAGTCAGCCGGCGGAAGGCGTCCCAGCGGGGTGCGATGTTTGTAGAAAAGGATCTGTAGCGCGGTCACACGCCAGGGGGGTGCATACGCTTCGAGTTGCGGCCGCTGCGCTTTCGTTGTTGCTTGCGGCGCCACTATTTGGCCTCGGCCAGACGGTCAACATTCCGGCCACCCAACCGCCAAAACAGCGCGGCTCATCAGCGCCGCAAACTCAAGCCGCGCCGCGTGTCGGCGTGGATGAAAACCGTCCGCTCGCGCTGACGCTGTTCGATTCCGTTAGAATGGCGTTAGAGCAGAATCGCGAGATCGAAGTCGAGCGAATCAACGTGCGCCAGACGGAATACGACTTGTTTGCTGCCCGCGGGCTTAGAGACATCACGCTTGGGAATTCTACCTTTTACGAGCACAAGACGATCCCCGTTGGATCGCTTCTCGCAGGCGGTCCGAACGGAACGCTGACCACAAAGACTTTGAACTATGACTTCAGCGCGCAGCAATTGTTGCCGACCGGCGCGCAGTGGCTGGCTGGGTTCACGAATTCGAGGGCGGATGGAAACAGCCAGTTTGCCTCCTTGAATCCGCAGTACAGCACCGCGCTGAACGTTCAGATTCGACAGCCGATTCTGCGCAACTTCTCGATGGACGACGCCCGTCGGCGGATTCAAATCGCCAAGCGCAGGCTCGATCTTTCCGACAGCCAATTCCGGCAGAGAGCGATCGAAATTGTCTCGCGAGTTCAACGCTCATATTGGGAGCTGGTGTTCGCGCTGAGGGACGCTCAGATTCGTCGCGAGTCGGTCGACCTCGCGAAGGCCCAGCTCGAGCGCAATCGGCGAATGGTCAACGAAGGAACGCTTGCGCCGATCGAGCTCGTGTCGGTCGAAGTCGAGCTGGAGAGACGCGAGGAAACTGTGTTGAGTGCAACAGAAGCGGTGACGCGCGCCGAGAACGCGCTCAAGCAATTGATGCTCGGCGACAGACAGTCGAGCGTGTGGAATCAGCCGCTGATCCCGACCGACGCGCCGGACTTGCGCGCTGCCGGCCTCGCGTTGAATGATGCGGTCGCGTCGGCGCTGGCTAACAGGCCCGAGCTCGCGCAGAACAATTTGCAGCAAGAGATCAACAACGTTGAATCCAGATTCTTTGCCAATCAGACTAAGCCCCAAGTTGATCTGATCGCCTCCTACACCACGACAGGTTTGAGCGGCACGCGCGTGGCGACCGGCAACCCATTCGCGTCGACTACCGGTCTGCTTCTCGATCGAGTGAACGTGTTGTCGGGGCTGGCTGGGATTCCACCGGTGGTCGCGCCGACAAGCTCCCCGCTGCCCGATTTCTTGTTTGGGGGTTACGGGCAGAGTTTGCGCAATCTGTTCAGCAACGACTTCCGCACGTTTCGCTTCGGCGTCGCATTTAGTTTTCCGTTGAGGAACCGAACGGCAGAGGGCCAACTTGGCCGCTCCCTTGCGGAAGGTCGCAAGATCGACGCGCAACGCAAGACACTCGAGCAAACCATCGAAGTCGAGGTTCGCAACGCGGTCCAAGCGGTGGAAATCGCGCGACTGAGAGTTGATACCGCGCGAGCTTCTCGCGAGGCGGCGCAGAAGCAGAGCGAGAGCGAACAGCGTCGGTTTCAGGCCGGGCTCTCGACGACTTATTTCGTGCTCGAGCGACAAAACGCCTTGTCGGAGGCTCAGGGAAGGGAACTGAAGGCGATGACTGATTACAGTAAAGCCTTGTCGGAGCTTCAGCGGGTGATGGGAACGACTTTGACCTCGTCGAATGTTGAGGTTCGCAAGTAGACGGAAAATGCAACCACAAAGGCACAAAGACACAAAGGAGCGTGGAAAGCGCTTGAAAGTCTGGAGCCGGAAGGGCTCCTAGTGGCTTTGTGACTTTGTGTTTGAGAAGCCTTGGCCTAAGTTGAGAAGCGGCTGCCGCGGCGGGTCCGAAGCATCTCGCGATAGTCCTCGCCTTCCATCGGCACCAGCCTGCACATCTCGTGCAAGCGCGAACGAAGCCGCACTCCCACGCGCTCCGTCAAGCTTTCATCGTAAGCCGAGCCGATGGGCAGATCGAGATAGTTTGAAGTGAAGATCGTGACTTTCTTGTCGTTGTATCGCTTGTTGATGATATGGGTGATCGTTTCCTGGACCCATTCGGTGGGTTTGCTCGCGCCCAGCTCATCGAGCACCAGAACATCAGCTTCGAAAACCGGAGCGAGAATCTTCAGCTCTGACGTGTGCGTTTTCGGGTTGTAGCTGTCTTGAATCTCTTTCAGTAAATCGCGGAAGTCGTAAAACAACCCGCCGATGCCCTTGTTAATCAACTCCTTCAAAGCCGCGACAGCAAGATGCGTCTTACCCACCCCGCAACGGCCTAAATACAACAGCCCAACATCCACCAGCGGAAACTCCTCAACAAATCTCTTGGTGTTCATCAATGCGCGGCCAACTGAAATACAGACCGGCTCGAAGTTTCCGAAATCGCAGTGCTCGAAGCGTCTTGGGATACGGGACTGGGATAGAAGTATGTCGCTGCGAGCGGCAGCCTTACAACGACAGGCCCGAACGCCCTTGCCGTCAACCGATTCCCATCCCGTGCCACCGCAATGCGGGCACGGAGCGAGTTTTATGTCCGCCGACTCGGATATCATTGCATCCTGCTGTTGCTCGCGACCAACTCTGAGAGTAGGGGCTCTCTGGTCCGGGACGCCGCGCATTATATGAGACCTGTGTGCAAAAAGCAATCGCGAATCTGCATACAGAAAAAATTTTTCTCAAAATAATTTTTTGAACGGCAGTTGCAGGTACCGACTTCAAGCTTTAGCTTGCGGGCAACCTGAAGGTTGAACTCAGGACCCTCAACCTGAAAGCCGCCTGAGCGCGCGCTTCAAGACAGCTTCGATGGTGCGCTCTCCTTCTTCGCGCATCGCGAATGAAACTGCGCGCTCTGCGATGGCTTTCGGGTAGCCTAGCGCTATCAACGCGGCGATCGTATCCTCTCGGACCGCTGCGTCGCCTGCGGCCAACTCGCGCGAAGCCGAGCGCTGCGCTTCGTCAGCTTCGAGCGAGATGGCAGCCAGCTTGTCTCGCAACTCGACGACCACTCGCTCTGCGGTCTTGCGGCCGACGCCCGGTATCGAAGTCAATCTGGCGAGATCGTTGTTCGTTATTGCGTCAATCAACTCCGGCGCGGGAAGACCCGAGAGCATCGTGATGGCAAGCTTCGGTCCTACGCCGCTCACACTTGTAAGCTTCAAAAAAATTTCCTTTTCGCGTGTCGTCCAAAACCCGAAAAGCTGCAGCGTGTCTTCGCGCACATGCGTGTGAATCTTAAGCGATACGTCTATGCCTGGTTCGCCCAACTCGTAGAAAGTCGACAGCGGAATCGTGACATCGTAGCCAACTCCTCCGACGTCGATGATTACTGTGCTGGGTTGTTTTTGGATGAGTTTGCCGGACAGTTGTGCGATCAAATCAAAGCTCCTGGAAGTAGCGCAGACTTTAGTCTGTTCACTTAGCAGAACCCGACAGACTAAAGTCAGTGCTACCGGAATTGTTAACGGTATCTTTGAGCGACTTCCACGAACGGTGCAGCAACTCATCAATCTCGGCCCAATCCTGTTCGGTCACGCCACCCGCGTCAGCTTTTGTATCTCGGATAGTCATCGCCTCGGCTCGCAGGCGCGCGTGTTCGGCGAATCGCCCGGCTGGCATTTGATAGAGTTCCGAAGAAAGCTCAGCCAGCGCTCGCGCCAAATCGCCCGGCGCGTGCAATGCGCGCTCGCGATGAATGATCCACCACTCGACTTCGAGCCGCGCCGCGCGATCGACGTCAAAAGGTATATCGCTAACCTTTCTTATCGCGGAATAGAAATTGACCAGATACGGAAGGGCTTTCTCGTAGTCTTGACGACTGTGCCCGTCCTTGAACACGAAAGCGGCTCTGGCAGCCTGATACGCGACCGCGTTGGATCTGATGAAGGGAAGATTGTATTGCCTGCGAAGAAGCTCGGACAGTTGATTGTAAAGCTGGAGCCGCTGTCTGGCGTAATAAGATCGCCACATCGCGGTTTCGAGCCGCGCTACTTCGTCCGCATCGAAACTGCGCATCCGCGAAGCGCGAGGAGCAAAGAGATCGTACGCTGCGTATGCAACAAGCGCGAGAACGATGAGCAGCACAATCCTAATGCCGCGTCTTGAACGGCGCTTCGCGGGGCCCGCAGTCTGCGCCGCCGACGAATTGGTCTGAATCTTTTGCTCAGCAGCCATGTTTTTCAATCTTTTAAAAGGTCCGTCAGTTCCGCAAGATCCCGAACCTCGTGGGTTGGAGTCGGACCGCCTTGCTCGATGTGCTCGCCTTTGCGATTTACCCAAACCACTGGAATTTCGAGCTTGCTTGCCGGAACGACATCGTGAAAGTAACTCTGGGCTGCATGAAGCAAGCGCATCTGGTCGGCCCTGGCGATTGCTTCTTTGAAATGGGCCAAGCCGGGCTTGTAAGAGCGAACCTGTTGGGCGGTCACGACCAGATCGAAATCAACCGTGAAGTGTTGTCGAGTAGCAGCCAGAAGATCATCATCAACGTTAGATAAAATCCCAAGCCGGTATTCGTTCGCGAGTCGCTCAAGCGCTGTATTGGTGTCGTGAAACGGTTTCCAAGTCACGAGACTCTCGGCGAGAAAGCCCGCCCGCTCGGAGGATAACCTCCATCCGAGCCGTCCAGCCGCGCGCCTCGCCGTTTCAGCGAGCACCTCTCGATAAAGCCGATAGCCTTCCGATTCCACCGAACGCTCTTCCGCAGAGTAGGCGGCGACGATCCGATTTGGGTCCAGCTCAACGCCATCGTTTGCGGCTTCTGCCTGAAATGCCTTCACGATGCCGCCCTCCCAATCGATGAGAGTGCCGTAACAATCAAAGGTGATGATATCGAAATCCTGGGCAGTCATTCAGCTCATTTTGTCGACGCAAGCTCATCCTCTGAGTAGATCAGCGAGGTGACTGCGGAATCGTACTCGAACAATTCAGACGGGTCGAAGAATCGAGCGACTTCCGCGTTTGCCGTTTGGATTGAGTCCGACGCGTGTACAAGATTCGCCTGAATGCTCATCGCCCAATCGCCTCGAATGGTTCCCGGCGCTGCCGCGCGCGATTTGGTTATGCCGCAAAGCAGCCGAGTCGTCTCAACGCAATCCAACCCCTCGAGGCAGATTGCAATCACAGGCGTCTGTTGCATGAATCGTTTCGTTCCACTGAAGAAAGGCTTATCTGCCAAATGACTGTAGTGCTCATTTAAAGTTTTGTCCGTGAGCTTCAAGAGTTTTATGCCAATCAGCTTCAATCCTTTTTCCTCAAACCGCGAGACTATCTTACCTGTCAGTCCCCTCTGAATAGCGTCCGGCTTGATCAAGACTAAAGTCCTCTCCATATGCTCTCCTTGTTCCCAAATTCGAGAATCCGAAATGATAGCCGACACGTCGAGGGGCGGACAAGCAGCTCAGAACCTGGAACCTTTGCAACGAAATTGCCGAATGGCATATGATGAGTCCTTCCGCCCACGAGAGAGGTGCGTAAATTATGATCTGGCGTCATTGTGTAGCTGTTTATCTCTTAACTGTCGCCTTAGCCGCGGCTTCATTTGCTCAACAGTTCCAGCAAGCGCCAACAGGTCCTCCGCCCGACGCTACGATCGACGCCGCGCTGCGCGCGCAAGTTCTGGATTTGCTCGAGAGGAGACTCTCCGAGCGTTACGTGTTTCCAGAAGTAGCCGCGAAAGTCGTGGCGGCGCTCAAAGATCATACCGCCAAAAAGGACTACGACGGCATCACTTCAGCGCAAGAGTTCGCCCACCGCGTCACCTCGGACATGCAGACGGTCGCCAATGACAGGCATCTGCGGCTGATGTATGGAATGGCCGCTCCACCCGGCCCACCTTCTCCAGAAGAGCAGGAACGAATGCGCCGCCAGCGCCTGGCAATAGACCAGTCGCGCAATTTTGGGTTCGAGTCTGTTCAACGTCTTTCGGGCAACGTCGGCTATGTTGACCTGCGTGGCTTCCTCGACGTTCGCGATGGGGGCGAGACGGCAGTTGCAGCCATGACGTTTCTGTCTAATTGCGAAGCCGTAATCTTCGACTTACGTCGCAATGGAGGCGGGTCTCCCGGCATGATCGACCTGCTAATTAGTTATCTCTATCCCCGCGGTGCGCGCGTTCACCTCAATGATTTTCGCCAACGCAACAGTGAAGAGCGCGAACAATATTGGACTCTGCCCTGGGTGCCGGGCAAGACGCTGGCGGGCAAGGACGTGTATGTGCTGACGTCGAAGCGCACGTTTTCGGCGGCTGAAGAATTCACATATGACGTCCAAACACAGAAGCGCGGCACGATAGTCGGAGAAGTCACCGGCGGAGGCGCGAATCCCGGAGGGGGCGTCCCGCTTGTTGACAGATTTGGCGTGTTCATACCCTTCGGCAGCGCTTATAACCCGATCACGAAGACTAATTGGGAAGGCGTCGGGGTGACGCCGGATGTCGCGGTGTCCGCGGATGACGCGCTGAAGGTTGCGCACTTGATGGCCTTGCGTAAATTGATGAGTCGGGAAGGACCGCCACCTTGGAAAGAGGAAGTTAAGACTGCGGTCGAGCAGCTCGAAAGGGAAATTGGCGACAAGGCGCCAGCCGCTGCCTCGAAATAGTCACCTGTCCGCGCGCCGTCAGCATTCTGAACTCATGTTTCGGCCAGCCGTTCGACATCGATGAGCGGCACGATCCGCTTTCCACGCTTAAAGTAGCTTTTCGCGGGCCAGCGTTGAGCATTGACGCGCTCCTTGCTTTTCTCGAGCGGGTGCAGCTTCTTGGGTTCCAACCCGACCACCCCTTCGATTCGATCCGCCAGCAACCCCAATTGAGCATCGCCCTTCACCAAGATCAAGTGGCGCTTCACGGTCTGCTCTACCGAGTTCGAGCCAAGCTTCATCACCACAGTCATCCGCCCCCGCACGCTCGTAAGTCCCGCAACTGCTTCCGGCGGGCTCGGCAGCGGAGTTATTCGAGGACAATCGACGACGCCTTCAGTCTGTTCGACGCCGATCGCATAAGCCGCCCCTCCCACTTCAAACATCAACACGGAGATCACTTCCGCCTTATCCTTTTCAGAATCGGCAACTGCCAATTCCAGCGGAAGCACCATTCCAAGGCGCGAGTCCGTTTTGGTTTTTTTGTTGGTCCCTGCCATCAAAACCGAGTGCTTCTCAACACCAAAAGGCTTGCAATATCGAGCACCAAAGCGACATCTCCGCCCTCCAGGTCGACCGCCCCTGCGACGCCCTTCAGCTTGCGCCCAAGCGAGCCCAGCGACTTCACAACGATCTCGCGCTGTTCATCGAACTGTTCTACTGCAAGCGCCACATTTCGATCTGCCGCATAAGTGATCAACAGGGGAACCTTCATCGATCCGTTCCCCGCGACCGCGCGTCGTTGTTGATCGAGCCGCCTCGCTCCTCCCAGGCCGAGCACGTATCCAAGCTCGACCAGCGGAATCATCGAGCCGCGCCATTCAACACTTCGCTTGCCGTCTTGGCCCAATATCTTCTCGGGAGAGACGTAGACCAGCTCGATGATCTGCGCGACGTTAATTGCGTAACGCCAGCCGCTCGAGCGAACTATGAATGCCGATATCATCACCAGAGTCGTCGGGAGCGCCAACTCGAATGTGGTCCACTTTCCTTTCTCGGAGAAGATTCGAACATCTCCGCCAAGCTCGTAGATAGTTCGCTCGACTGCGTCCAGCCCCACACCGCGTCCTGACAGACGTGAAATCTGGCCGGCGGTCGATAAGCCGGGGCGCAAGATCAATCGCAGCGTTTCCTCTTCGCTCAGCTTTTCTTCAGGGGCGAGCACGCCGGCCTCGATAGCCTGACGCCGCACCTCGTCTCGATCTATTCCCCGTCCATCATCAGTAATCACGATCACTGCGCGGGTTCCTTCCAAACTTGCTTCGAGCTTAATCTTTCCCCGGGGAGGTTTGCCCGCCAATCTCCGCTCGTCTGGCCTCTCGAGCCCGTGATCTACCGCGTTTCGCAAGACGTGATATATCGAATCCGCAATCCGGTCGACTATCACCTTGTCCAACTGTGTTTCCCGGCCGGCTACCTCAACTGTCACCGATTTGCCAAGCTCCCGAGCGAGCCGCCCCGCGAGCCTGGCCGCCCGGGTGAAGATCTGCGCCAGGGACACCATCCGAAGCTCGACCAGCCGCTCTTCCAGTTCGAGGAATTCGCGTTGAATCTGTCGCGCGCCGAATCGCAGATCAAACCGCTCGCGCGCACCGAGGTTGGATGCTTCCAAAGAATTCTCCGCCATCGCAGTGAGTCTCTGGACGCCGATCGACAGCTCGTGAGCCAGCCCGGAGAGTTCCTCGATTTGAGACGTCTCAACCCGCACGCTCGGCGAAAGCGGTTGTAATGCTTCTTGCGCGAAACCTGGCGGGAGAACGGCATCCAGCTCCGCGCCCGTGACCTTCGCGCTCGCGCTCCGTCCCGGCATCCTGCGGCCCGCGGCTCTCAGCGCGGCTCCAGCTTTTCGCCACGTCGATCGTTCGAGTCGCGAGACTCTTCCGTCCCAAGGCTCCACTAAACGTTTGACGTCACCTTCTTTGAGCGCGGCCGCAAAAACCATCTTGAATCCGACAAGCGATGCCGCTGTCTTCTTGTCAGGAAGTGTAGTAACCAGCTCTCCAGCCTCTTCCAGTTTGGATGAAAGAGCGCGATAGCTCTTATCCAGCTTGTCTACCTCAAACGCTACATTGATCGCATAAAGTGATCTGCCCGCGCGAACGTTTTCATTTATCCGGTGTTGTTCGTACTCGGTCAGCAATGCGCGTTCTCGTTCGGAGAGGTTCAGCGATCCAAGCGCGCTGTCGTCCTTGCTTGCTCGTTCCCGAGACTTCGTTGCTATCGCCGCCAGAAGCTGACGAAGCCTGTCGAAGTCATTTTCGCTGGTGCTTGCTCGGGCCGCTCCGCCCACTAATGCCGCCAAGCCGGCCCCTGCTTCTTGCAGCGCGACGCTCGTCTGTTCGGTCAATGCCAGCTGGCCCAGCCTCAGATCGTCAAGAATGTCCTCGAAGTCGTGCGCCAACGACTGAACCTCGGCCAGTCCCATCATTCCCGACAGACCCTTCAGCGAATGTACCGTTCGGAATGCACGATTAATCACGTTTGTATCAGCGGCGCCGCGCGAAGAAGCAAGCGAGTCGAGATCCGCAAGAAGCGAGTCCAGTAATTCCTCAGCTTCCGACAGATAGTCCTTTAAAAGCGCCTTGTCGTCGATCATTGAATTGTTGGCAATTATACAGCGTCTTGGGGCCGTCGGAAAATAAGGCTCATATCACTGTTGATTCTTTGCGGCTGCTGCTGTTTGATTATTCTCCAGGTCGCGCTTGATTGCATCCAATATGCCGTTTATGAATTGAGTGGCTTCGAAGGTCGAGAAGCGACGCGCAATCTCGAGGGCTTCGTTTATCACAACAGTCTTAGGAGTATCGGGTTCGTGGAGGAATTCGTAGATGGCAAGCCTGAGGATATTCCTGTCGACCACCGCCATTCGCTGAATGCGCCAGTGCTCTGCGCGCTGCTTGATCAGGTCGTCTATTTCTTCAAGATGAGAGATCGCGCCCAGCGCAAGTCTGTTGGGAAAATCAGGCTCGACGTTGCCCGCTTCGGTACCGAACGACTCCCAGTAGCTGCTCGTCAGTTGGTCGACGTGCGGCCTTGAAATGTCATATTGAAAGAGCATCTGTAAGGCACAAATGCGCGCCTTACGCCTGGCACCCATAATTCAAACCCGGCGGCAAATTGAATGAGCGTAGCGTCCAGCGTCAGAATTCACGATAAAGATTAACAAGCTCGACTGCAGTCATCGCCGCATCGAACCCTTTGTTTCCAGACTTTGCGCCCGCGCGGTCGATCGCCTGTTCGAGATTATCAGCGGTAACGACTCCAAGCGTTATTGGGAGGTTCGTTTCAAGAGTTACCTGGGCGACGCCTTTTATTACCTCGGCGGCGATGTACTCGTTGTGAGAAGTCTCGCCACGGATCACGACGCCCAGACAAATCACCGCGTCGTATTCGTCGCTCAGCGCGGCGCGCTTAGCCGCCATCGGCAATTCGAAAGAGCCCGGGACTCGGATGACGGTGATCGCGTCGCTTGAAGCGCCGAGTCTCTCGAGCGCATCTGTAGCGCCGCCGATCAACCGGCTGACGATGAAATCGTTCCAGCGGCTTGCGACAATCGCCACGCGCATTCCCTCTGCGCTGAGTCGGCCCTGGATCGTCTTAGCCAAGCTGGTTCTCCTCTTCTGCTGGTCGCGACTCGGACCAGTTTCAATCATCAACTGAGCACGAGTATAGGTTTCGGTTCGGCGGCATGTCAAGCGAGTGCACTTTTCGGGGGTGTGCGTCAGATTTTCGCGCAGCTTCCGTTAAATCATTCCCTGCATCCGCCGTTCCCGCGTTGTGCACCCCAGCGGGGTGCGATGTTTATAGCAACGAGATTTCTGGTCGGCCGCACCCCAGGGGGTGCAATGATCCTCGTCGGCCTGGACCAAAAGGATGTCGGCACATTGCACCCCGCTGGGGTGCACATCACACTCCACACGATACTATAAACGCATTATGAAAGGGCGCCCCTCCGAGTGTAGTTTGGAGCTGTAGCAACCAAATTACCTTTAAGGAGGAACACCCTTATGACCAGCGACAAGTATGTAGGTTTAGACGTGCACAAAGCAACCATAGTCGGGGCA
>DASXSR010000407.1:0-2189 GCA_036505875.1 Blastocatellia bacterium
GACGTCAGCTTTTCCATTGGCGATGGCCTAAGGCCAGGCAGTATTGCCGATGCAAATGATGAGGCGCAGTTTTCTGAGTTATACACGCAAGGCGAGCTGACCCAGCGCGCTTGGAAACGTCACGTCCAGGTGATGAACGAAGGCCCGGGCCACATCCCCATGCACATGATTAGGGAGAACATGGAGAAACAACTCGAGTGGTGCGACGAAGCGCCGTTCTACACATTAGGGCCGCTCACCACCGACATCGCACCCGGCTACGATCATATCACCAGCGCGATCGGTGCAGCGATGATCGGTTGGTACGGCACCGCGATGCTTTGCTACGTCACGCCGAAAGAACATCTCGGGTTGCCTAACAAGAAAGACGTGAAAGACGGCGTCATCGCCTACAAAATCGCCGCGCACGCCGCGGATCTCGCCAAAGGCCATCCCGGCGCGCAGTACCGCGACAACGCCATTTCGAAAGCAAGATTCGAGTTCAGGTGGGAGGACCAGTTCAATCTATCGCTCGATCCCGAAACCGCGCGGGAGTTCCACGACGAAACTCTTCCCGCCGAGGGCGCGAAAACCGCACATTTCTGCTCAATGTGTGGCCCGCATTTCTGCTCCATGCGAATCACAGAAGATGTTCGAAAGTACGCAACCGAGCAGGGAATGGGCGAAGAAGCTGCGCTCGAAAAAGGCCTAAAAGAGAAGGCTACTGAGTTCAAAGAAGCTGGAGCGGAAATCTACGCTAAGGCGTAATGCTGTAGCCGCCTCGCTTAGAGAGATTCTGAGGTGGGCTCTACCGTCAATTTCTGGAAGCGCGGATCGTTCCGGAGCGGATCGAACATCGGATCGAGCCGGAGCAGCGCAGGAGTGAGCGGCACGCGCGAAGCCAGTGCGCCCTCGGAAGGTATCGATAACAGTTTTTGCAACGCGGCGATGGCGCGGTCCGGCTCTCCCAGCTGTGCCGCCACCCGGGCGAAAATCTCGATCGGCGCGGGACCATCCACGACGTCTTTCTCGAGCGGGAGCACGGTCATCGCCTGCTCCGACAGAGCCAAGGCAGCGGCTTTATCACCAAGGCCCATTTTGATCAGCGCGAGATCTCCAAGGAGGACATAGTTATCCGGCTGTTCTTTGAGGAACGGTTCCAGTTCGCCGCGCGCCTGTCGAAAACTTTCCTGGGCAGCGGAATGGTCGCCGGCGACTTCTTGCGCCCAGCCTAACCAAAAGCGCAGTTCGCCATTGTTATAACCCAACGCCGGATCAGGCTTGGCAAGTATTTCCTTTAGTCGAGCGATCATCTGTTCAGGACGCCGCTCTAGGATCGCCTGGTAAACTTGTATTTCCAAGGCGCCCGTGTCGTCGGCAGGCGGATGCAGCGGAGCGAGTAGCGCGGCAGCCCGCGGAAGGTCGCCCTCCGCTTGTGCAATACCCGCCTTCTGCGCAAGGGTATCCAGGTCGTCCGGTATAACATCGAGCACCTGATCAAACTTTCGCAGCGCCTCGGGGAAACGACGAATTATCATGTAGGATTGGGCGTGCTGAGTGAGCAAGGAGACGTTGCGCGGGTCAAGCCGCTCAGCTTCGTTGAAGTACGACTCGCTCCGGTCCCACTGACCTCGCCGTCGCGCGACATAGGCCAGCGATTCGGGAATCTGGCTGCTATTCGGCAGGAACTGACGTGCTTGCTCAAAGTAACGCACGGCGGCGTCGTAATCTTTCAAGCAGGCGTAGTAGTAATATCCCCTGGCCATTATGGCCTCGCCGAGATTGGGCTGAAGAGTGAGCGCCGTTTCAGCTGCCTGCCCCGTTTCTTCGCGGAGGGCAACCGTTGATTGAAGAGTGAGTGTGAGATAGCCGAGCGCATCGACATATGACAGCAGCGCCCAGGCAAGCGCGAACTTCGGGTCCAATCGCACCGCTTCTTTAAGATGTTTCTGTGCCGCAAGCGTGTTGGCGGGTGAGTTTCCCGTTTTCAGGGTATAAGCCAGACCACGCAGGTAGGCATCGTAAGCTTCAGGATTGTCTGTCGGTCTAGCCGCGATGACTTGTTCTTCCTGACCAGTAAGTTTCGCCCGCAACTGATCGGCAATGGCTTTGGCCACTTCACTCTCGACTGAAAAGATGTCAGTCAGTCTGCGATCAAAGGTCTCTGCCCAGAGATGTGAATCATTCGCGGCTCTAATCAATTGCACACT
>DASXSR010000408.1:0-14655 GCA_036505875.1 Blastocatellia bacterium
GAGCGCTTTTACGGTGGCGCCCGTAATTGCGGCTCCCTGATTGTCAACCACAGTGCCTGCGATCTGGCCTGTCGTTGCTTGAGATTGCGCCATCGCTGGAACCGCGCTTAATCCCAAACACAGCGCCATCAGCACTGCGCAAATTGAGTAGAATGGTATTGGTTTTGACATTTCCTGCCTCTCCTGATCAAAAAATTCGGTCATTGATGCACGGGTGATGCGCCCGGAAAGGAGCGACCCCCAAATTCTGGTTGCCAATTACGCGGCTTTGCACCGGCTATGAGCGAGGCTGGCTGCGCGGTGAGTAGCTCCACTGAAAGCAGTCTGTCCTCCCTATAGTCAAACGCTAATGTCTGCTGCGTGGCTCGACAAATGTTTTCGTTCGATCCACGAGTCTATTTCTAGTGCGAGCGATCGCGAGCAAGACTTATCAACCTGAAATGAGCGCCCCGCGAGATTCAATTCCACTGTAACGTGCTTAGTGCTCCGGTTATTCGAAGAGCTGCCTCGCGGGTAAGGCACAGGCTACTTCAATCAAGGACGCCAAGTCAAATGAAAAAAATGAAAACTTTTTGTCACGCGCGGATATTCTATTATCTCCGCTGCCATTGCAACTCAACAACCGTTTTCTGAGGCGTCAGAACCGAAACAGGTAACTCAACTTCACGAAAAACTGACGGGCGACGCCAGTCGTCGGGGAATTAGTCCTTCGCAGCATCGGCGGGGCTGTCGGATCGATTGCGAGATTCTCAAAACGGTCAGTGTATCCGACGTATAGTGCAGTACCGGGATTCAACAAGTAGGTCACCAGCACGTCGCCGGTCAGCCGTTTGGTTCGCTCCAGATTGACCAAGGCCGTGTTTGGAAGAACCGCGTTGTAGTCGACGATCGCACGCAGCGACAACGCGCGAGTGAACTGATAGTTAAGCTTCGATCTCAAAATGTGATTGTTGAATATGCTCGCGTGTGCCGGCATGTCGGGCGACGCTGAATCGGATCGAGTCCCCAGGCGGTCATAGATGTATGTTTGCGAGAACCGCAGTGCGGGCGCCGGCCTGACAGTCAACCCCCACTCGCCGCTGAACGTACTTGCCGAGAAGGGAGCTAATCCCGAAGCCGGAAAAAAATTCACTCCCTTTCCATAACTCACGAATGACGCCACGCTCAACCATTTCAACCAGTCCGACGAGACTATGAAGTCGTTGCTATTTTCACGAAACCCAATTCCCTGGAATCGCTCAAAGAATTCCGACCGCCTGACGAACACGTGAGTGTTGTTGCTGAAATCAATCGACCACGGCATGTTGATTCGCCAATCCTGAACGCGACCTTCGCGGTCGTAGTTAATCGAGATGTTCAGGTTCGGCCCGAAGGCTTGCACACGACCTTTCTTTGGCCGCCATCGATACGAAACAAAGTTTTCGAGCTGCCTGATGTCGACTCTCGGGATGAATCCCAACTGAGACCTGAAACCGGGACTGCGATCCGTATAACTAAAATTGTATTCGAGGTGACGATCGTTGTGGAACAGCGAGAGCGAATAGGCCGGCCCCGCCAGGTGTGTGCCATCTAACTGGCGAGTCTGGCTGGTGATGGCCTGACCTTGAAAGACCCACGTCGGGCTGAGCTTAATTCTCGTGTCCAGCGCAAAGACGCGGTTCGAGCTCGAAGCGAAGTCGCGGCTGGTTGCCATCAAAGCTATCGTCGATTGCTTCGCAAAGTCGCGTTGAATGCGAAAGACTCCGATTGCCGCGCGGTCACCGCGCAGCGGATCACCCTCGTCTACTTGCTTCCCCGGCGCACGATCGTCCATCGCCAGCCCCGCGATCGCCCACGGACCGAGCTTGCCGGTCAACCGAACACCGAATTGCGGATCGGCAATACGCCGGGAAAAGAAAAGGTTCTCGGGCGTTTGAAAGTAGCCGGCGTTCTCGAGGAAGAACGGGCGCTTCTCTGGGAAGAATACTTCGAAGCGCTGATTGACGGTCACCTGCGGCTCATCGGATTCCACCTGAGCGAAGTCGGGGTTCACTGTAACGTCCACGGTGAGGGAGTCATGCAAAACGAACTTGGCATCGACTCCGGCTCGAAAATCGCTTTGGGACTTGAAGGCCGGAAGCTGCTGATCCAGGAATCGAGCTTGGGCAAACGAGCCGTAGGGAATGATCTGAATGTTGCGGCCAGGCGAGATCTTCTCAAGGCCCTCGGCCGTCGCCATTTGCTGAGCGAAGCCTTCGATTCGACGAGTTATGTAAGGCCAGAACGATTGCTCGTTGCTGCGCGGAATGAATCTGATCAGAGCAATGCCCCAAGTCTGGATATCATCGCTTGTGAACCTCAGGCTCTTGAAAGGGATCGCGAGCAAAACAATGTAACCATCTGCGGTCAACCGGCCTTCGGAATACCAGAGTGTGTCGAAGTTGAAATCGTCGTTTTGCCCTTCGGCGGCTGTCCCGTCCGCTTGAATGCCGAGCGGGTTGACGAAAAACTCATATGCCCGTCGACGGTCGTGGAACGTGTCCAGCAGAATTCCAACTACGTCGTCGTTGAAGATGTCCTCGCGCTTGCTCATGTGCGCGCGCACCTGCCCTGGTTCGTCTTTGCACACGATAACCACATAAAGATTCTTGTCGTCATAGGAAAGATAACCGGCGGTCGGCTGGCTGACAGGATCGCCGTCGTGAGGCTCGCGCTGACGGAAATCGGTGACTTTGGTCTCGGCTTCGCGTGGGGTGTTGTTTAGAAAGTCTTCGAGCTTTGGAGGTCGAGACACCCGTGGGATCCGAATCGTGGGCGGCGGCGCAATTGGTTGCGTAGCCTTTGAGTCGGTCTGCTGCTGCTGGCGGCAGGCAGCTGCCTTAGCCCCGGAGTCAAGTAGCGAAATGATCGCAAGAGGGATCAAGACCAGCCGTATAGCATTAACCATTAAGCGATGCCCCTCGATCTGTCACGCCAACGCGCTGGTCGCCAATTCGCTAACAACAGCAGTCGTCCTCTGAGACTAATACGACAGATAGATTAAGCTCGTGTGCATTTTTTTGTCGAGATGATTTCATAGACGGCGGTCTCGAGCCGAGCTACCACACGCTTCTCACAATCGTCGGCCCTGCCACAGCCCTGCAAATCCCGAATAAAACCCTGCCTGAACCGACACCGCTCAAAAATAATTGTTATCGGTAAAATTGGGCTTGTTATCGGTAACAGAATCTAATATAATCACGCCGCCTTGGGGTGCCGCGGGGTCTGTCGACCCGAAACGGGACCCAATGCGGAAGAGGCATAAAAAGCTCGCTGGAACCCAGGAGGCTCAACCATGCGCTCGCTGCGGAATGCTGCACTGTTGCTCTTGATATTAACGGCTACGTGTTTGTCGTGCTTTGGCCAGACCGCGACTGGTGAGGTTAACGGAACCGTGACCGATCCGAATGGCGCGGTGGTCAATGGCGCGATGGCCAAGCTGGTCAATCAGGCCACCAACATCGAAACACAGGTGAGGCCAAATCAAAACGGGTACTTCGTTTTCGTCAACGTCAAACCTGGGCGCTACATCCTGCGCATCGAGGCCCAGGGATTCAAGACGGCTCATACCGCTCCATTCGATGTGGGCGTCAATCAGACGATCACGCAAAACGTTGCGCTCACTGTCGGCGAAGTGGCAGTTGCAGTGGAAGTCACCGCCAGCTTGGATTTGGTCGAGAGGTCCTCTTCAGAGCTGGGCACTGTGATCGACGAGAAGACCGTGCAGGATTTACCTTTGAACGGACGGAACTTCACACAGCTACTGACCCTCGCGCCGGGCGTCACTCCTGTCTCAACGTCACAGAACAGGAGCATCGGCGGAGTGGAGGGGAACGTTGGAATTCCGGGGTCAAGTTTTGTCGATCCTTCTTTCCACGGGCAGCAGAACCGTTCGAAGCTCTATTTCTTTGACGGTATCATCAACACCAACATCCGCGGCCCCACGTACATCGTGATTCCGAACATCGACGCGGTGCAGGAATTCAAAGTCGTCGGACACGACGCCAAAGCCGAGTTCGGCGGCGCCACCGGCGGCGTGATGAACATGGTTTCCAAATCCGGCGGCAATGTTCTTCACGGCTCGGCGTTCGAGTACGTGCGCAACAATTTCTTCGACGCGCGAAATACTTTCGTAACATCGCCGGCAAGCGGCCCCCCGCCCTTCCACCAAAATCAATTCGGCGCCGTGGTGACCGGTCCCGTCATCAAGAACAGGACCTTCTTTTCGGTTGCCTACGACGGGTGGCGTTACAGTCAACCCGGCTCCGGTTTGTCCTACGTTCCGACTGCCGCCGAAATAGCGGGGGACTTCACAAATACCAGCGCAAGCTTTCGTCGCCAGATCTATAACCCCTACTCGACCCGGCAAGTGGGCAACAACTTTGTCAGAGACCCCTTCCGGTGCGACGGGGCCGGCAATCCTCTGCCTGTGGACGCCCAGGGCCGCCAGAGTCAAACGACTGGCAGCCCCTGCAATAAATTGCCGCCGGCATTGATTTTCTCGCCGATGCAAAAGTTTTTCGCGCAGTACTCGGCGACGCCCAACTACTTTGTGGCGAGTGATGTAACCAACAATTTCATTCAAGTCAGGCCGACGACAAACGACTCGAATAGCTTTCAAGTGAGAGTCGACCACCGCTTCCGGGACAGCGATAGTATGTTCGTTCGCTACACAGAACATCGGGTCACGGTCTCAACTCCGATCGGGCAGGAGGGCTCAACCTCAGGCAGTTCCGCCGGCAGAAACTACGGCGGAGGCTGGATACATTCCTTCAGTCCGACTCTCATCATGGACGTGCGAGCGGGCTACGCCGGGCGACCGGGTGTCGACTCGGGTCAGCAGAACCAGCACGCTGCCGGAATAGATCCGATGAAAGCGCTCGGGTTCGTAGACATCGACAAATACGGAGGATTGCTCGTCCGACTCAGTAATTGGAGCAACGGTGGCAGCAGCGATTTCGGCGTCCGCGGTCCCGCAATCCGCGAAAACCCGAACTGGAGTCTCTCGCCAAACCTGACGTGGCTCAAAGGGCGTCACAATTTCAAGGTAGGCGCGTGGTACATCGAAGCCAAGCGCATCCAGTTGAACACGTTCCAGCGCTACAACTTCAGCGACGAGCAAACGCGCAATCCATCGGCGGCCTCGGGCTCTACAGGCTTATCATTGGCGTCGGCGCTGTTGGGTTTTCCAAATGACTTTCAAGCTCAGCTTCCCGTCATTCACGGCGGACCAGTTCAATTCAAGTATGCGGCGTGGGCCGCTTACGCGCAGGATGAGTGGAAGCTCAAACCGAATCTCACCGTGAGCCTGGGCCTGCGTTACGACTACTTGACTCAGCCCGTAACTCTGGATGGGAGGCTGTGGAATGCGCTCGATATTCCAAATCAGCGTTGGATCATCGGGAACGACATAATGCCTCCGCTGTGCAGCGTGTTCGGGCAGGCGCCATGCATTCCGGATGCGTTTCTGAGCGATCCCCACTTCAACAATGTGGTGCTGGCCGGCAAGAAGTTCTTCGCGCCGGCGCCGGTGAAAGACAATTGGGGACCGCGAGTGGGCATCGCCTGGGCGATCAATTCGAAGACGGTGGCGCGCGCGGGCTACGGGCTCTACTGGGATGCAGTTCCCGCCAGGAGCCAGTACGCGCAGAACGATCTCGAGCTTGCAGTCTGGCCGGACGCGACGGCTTTTGCAGGCAATGTCAACGCCACCGCCAACTTCGCCGGCGGTAGTTTCGCTAACATCATTCAGCTTCAGGGCCGTGGGTTTCCGGCTCCTCTGCCGACGACCAATCCGTGGACCCCAGGCAATACATTCGGCGACGATCCGAAGTACAAGGACGGCTACTCACAGCAGTGGCATCTCGAGCTTCAGCGTCAACTGACCTCGACGATGATGGTCTCGGCTGCGTACGTTGGCAGCACTAACGGTCGGTTGCCTTATACGGGGTTTGCAAACGCAGCGCGGCAGGCCTCACCGAACGGAACGCCCAACGCAACGATCGATGCGCTGCGCTCGATGCCCTGGGTGAGCGCGAATATCAATTACTCGCAGAGCATCGGGTATTCCTATTACAACGCGCTCGAGACAAGATTTCAGCGGCGCTTCTCGCAAGGGCTGCACACTTTGCTTTCCTACACCTGGAGCAAATCAACCGACGTAAGCAGCGGCTACTTCAACGTCGAGAATGGCGCGGGTGGAGGCTCGACCGTTCAAAACTACTACGACCAACGAAGCGCGTACGGGGTCTCGTCGTATGATGTTACGCACTTTCTGTCGTGGGCGACGCTTTACGAGCTTCCCGCGGGGCGAGGGAAGAGATGGCTACAGCAGGGGCCCGCATCCTGGGTTCTCGGCAATTGGCAAGCCAACTATATTCTGTACGCGGCGTCGGGCCGGCCATATAACCTGCAGATAACCGGCGACCTTGCCAACCTGAGAGGAAGCGCGCCAAACGCGCCCGGCACATATCTCAGACCGAACCTGATCGCAGACCCGTTCCAAGCCGGTCCGGTCTCCGCCAATCCGGACCCGAACTGCCAGAAGACAATTTCGCAGGGAGGCCGCGCCGCCGACGCGGTTCATACCGCAACAACCTGGTTCAACCCTTGCGCGTTCGGGATTCCGTCGGGCTCTTTCGGTAATCTGGGCCGCAATGCGTTCCGCGGCCCGCACGTTGTCAACCTGGACTTTTCGATGTTCAAGAGCTTCCCTATACGCGAGGAATGGAAGCTACAGCTTCGCTTCGAGGCGTTTAACGTCCTGAACATCCAGAACTTCGACGTTCCGTCGAACTTGACTGTCAATGCCAACGCGACGCAGATCGCTGCAAACGTTGGGCGAGTACAGAGCCTCGCCCTTCCGCCCAGACAAATGCAGTTTGGTTTGAGATTCGTTTTCTAGAGTCTGTGGCATTACAAAAACTAAGGAGGAAGCAAGATGTCCGCTCACAAAAATCACCGCTTGTCAGTTCTAACGGCGTTGCTTGTAGTTTGGTTGCAAGCCGGCAGCGCTTTCTCACAAACCGTCACCGGCACAATCACCGGGAACGTAACTGATTCTTCCGGCGCGGCTATCTCGGGCGCCAAGATCACGCTCGTAAACGAGCAGACCGGAAGCATCCGCACTCTGTCGGCGAACGAGAACGGAAGGTTCGACTTCGCGGCAGTCCAGCCGGGCAGCTACATGGTCAGGATAGAACAGCAAGGTTTCCAAACTATCGAGAAGAAAAACGTGGTGCTCAGCGCAAACGAAACTCTGGCGCTCGGCGCGGTTGAATTGAAGGCCGGGCAGGTAACCGAAGTTGTGACCGTGACCGCGCAAGGCGAGAGGGTGGAGACTGAATCCAGCGATCTTCAAGCGCGGCTGACGGCCGATCAGATCAGCCTGATCTCGACCAAAGGCCGCGACATTACTTCGCTGCTGCGACTGATACCGGGAACTTCCAACGACGACGATATTGAGGCTGTCGGCGAAGGCTTCGGGACTAACCTGCCAAATATCTCAGGGCAGCGCGG
Source organism: Blastocatellia bacterium (assembly GCA_036505875.1). GTDB lineage: Bacteria > Acidobacteriota > Blastocatellia > UBA7656 > UBA7656 > Onstottus_A. The sequence continues at coordinate 7,537 of DASXSR010000408.1, forward strand.
GCGTTCTACCGTAACAACGGTCGATGGCTTGAACGCCAGCGAGCCAAGCGGCTCGAACAAGATCAGCATGACGACCAATCAGGACGCAATCGCCGAGGTCAAAGTGCTTCGCAACAATTACGCGGCGGAGTACGGGAACAACGGCGGCGCGATCATCAACATCGTCTCCAAGGGCGGGTCACGAGATTACAGAGGTAGCGCATATTACTTTGTGCGGAATGAGGCTTTCAACGCCACGCCGTTTTTCACTAACAAGGCTGGCTTGAGAAAGCCGCTATACCGGCACAACATCTGGGGCTTTAATTTCGCCGGGCCGATTCGAATACCCAAGCTTTTCTCCAACGAAGGCAAGGACAAGGCCTTTTTCTTCTTCTCGCTGGAGAAGCCGCATACCATCACGCCCACCGATCCGGTCTTTGTGACAATGCCCACCGAGCTTGAACGAAGGGGTGATTTTTCAAAGTCGGTGGATAACACCGGGAAACCGGTCGTCATTACCGATCCGACCACCGGCAAGCCTTTTGATGGCAATAACATTCCCGCAAATCGAATCAACAAGAGCGGGCAGGCGTTGCTAAACTTCTTCCCTCTGCCAAACGCTCCCGGTGGCCGCACGCTTGCGGGGGCTGCGTACAACTATGTCAACCAGAAGAGCGTCGATGTGCCCAAGCACAGCTACCTGATTCGGTTCGACGTGAGGCCCACAAGTAAAGACAGCGTCTATTGGAAGGGCCAATGGTGGACGTCAGACAACGAAGGATTGGGAACTTCCGGATGGCCGGGTGGGGACGCCAATCGCTGGGGAATCAGTTCCCATTATTTGTACACCGATAATGGCTGGTCGGCCAACTGGGTCCATCTCGTCAGCCGAAGCATCGTAAATGAATTCAGTTTCGGCATGCGAATCGACACGGAAGGTTTCATACCTTCCGATGGCGTGATTGACAAATTGACGCGCAGCGCTTTGAACTACACAGCCCCGCAGCTCTTTTCTGACAACAATCACCTCGACCTAATTCCGAGAGTCACGGGATGGACCAGCGTGGCCGGAACGGCTGCCAACATCAACTGGCTCGATCGCTGGGGCGAAGTGGGCCATGACCATATCAAACCGTCCTTCTCGGATAATCTCTCAATCGCCCGAGGCAAGCACGCTTACAAATTCGGCACGTACTTTGAGCGGTTGCTGAATAGAGAGGCGCCCGGCGGCAATTGGTCGGGTACGTTCAACTTTGGCACCAGCAGTAGTTTCACGACCTCTTTGGGAAGCACCGGCTATGCATACGCCAACGCGCTTCTCGGTAATTTCAACAGCTACAGCGAGCAGAGCGGACGTCCTTTCACCAATAATGAGATAAGGGTTCTTCAGTCGTATGCGCAGGATGAATGGAGGGTGAATCGGCGGTGGACTCTAAACTACGGTGTGCGCATCGGCTATCACACGCCGTTCTTTCAACTCGACAACCAGGGTTCAAACTTCGACCCAGCGCGCTTTGACCCGGCGAAAGCCCCGCTGCTCTACTTGCCGTTCTGCGTGGGCGGGAACCCCGCCACTGCCGCTTGCTCAACTTCAAACCGGCGGGCGATGGATCCGCGCAACGGTCAATTGCTGACGAATACCAATCTAGTCGGCACCTTCGTTCCCGGGACAGGCGATCTCGCCAACGGCATGGTATTGGCCAGCGATCCGAACGCTCCGCGCGGGTTCAGGATGACGAGGGCGGTTGATTTCGAACCGCGGGTCGGAATGGCCTGGGACATCTTTGGGCGAGGCAAGACGGTTCTGCGGATGATGGGCGGCGTGTACCACGCTCCAAGGGTTGGCGGCGGGACCGGCGGCGCCAGCAGTCTGGGCGGCAATCCGCCGATACAGCGCTCTTTCACCGTCAACTTTGGCAACATTGACAATCTCACCAATCTGGTTGGCACGGCGCTCAACTCCCCCAGCACCGTCGCCGCGGTTGAAGTGAACTCTCATACTCCGACGACTTACAACTTCACTGTCGGAATCCAGCAGGACATCGGTTTCAAGAGCGTCCTGGAGGTCAGCTACGTAGGTTCACTGACCAGACATCTTGGAGAGAGGCGCAACATAAACCAAGTACCCGACACCGCAAAGTGGATTGACGTGCACCCGGAGAACCGAAATCCGTTTTCTGCACCTACGCAAAACGGGCCACATCTCACCGGCGCGCTGGCCGACAATTTCTTGCGGCTCTATCGTGGCTACGGCGACATCAATCTGACGATGTGGTCCGGCAGCACGAACTACAATGCATTGCAGGTCCAGTTGAATCGACGTTACACCGCCGGTTTCCGATTTGGCGTCGCATACACGTACTCGAAGTCCTTTGATTACGCCAACGACGACTCGTCCGACGTGAACAATGGACGTCCGTACAAAGCGTTTAACTACGGGCCTGCGGACTTCGATCAGACCCACATCTTCGCGGTCAACTACATTTACGACATCCCCAACTTGAGTCGACATTTGGACAACCGCCTCGTGAGGGCGTTGTTCGATCACTGGCAGGTCTCAGGGATCACGACGTACGCCAGCGGGAAGCCGAAGACGTTCGGAAGCGGGACCGGCTTGAACTGGACATACGGCGGAACGGTCGGCGCTACTAATATCACAGACTTCACGGGCGGCGACATAAACGCGCGGCCGGTTTTCGTTTGTAATCCTAACCGGAAACCGGGGACGTTTTCTCCCGACGGCTCGCCGTATTTGATCGACACGTCGTGCTTTGCCAAGCCCGGCGCTGCGGGCAACATAGGCAATCTGCAACGCAACTTGATTCGCCTTCCATCGACCTTCAATACTGATCTGGCGTTTTTCAAGAACATACCGCTAGGCGAAAAGCGCACCTTTCAGTTCCGTTGGGAGACGTACAATCTTTTCAATCGCGCGAACTTCACGGACCTCAACGGCGCGATGACCTTTGACGCGAACGGCGTCCAGACGAGCACTACGTTTGGCACAGCTCGAGCGTCCCGCACGGCGAGGGTAATGCAAGCCTCGCTGAGGATCAATTTCTAGGCGAGCCGAAGTTCGATAAACTTCAGTTTGTCGTCGATCCTTGAGTGGAGCTCTTTGGCTGACCGACAAAAGAAGTTTATCGGACATAGTCACGCGCTGAATCTGCTACTGCAGGTTCAGCGCGTGAAACATCATTGGAACCAAGAGGACATCATTATGGCCATGGATCAAATAACAAGGCGGGACTGCCTGAAGCTGATGGGGGCGGGCGCGGCAGTCGCAGCTTCAAACTTTTCAACCAACGCGTCTCCATTGGCGCTCCCAACGCCGGATGAAAAGTCCGATCGCGCACGACGGATGCAATGGTGGCACGAAGCGAAGTTCGGCATGTTCATTCACTGGGGTCTATACAGCGTCGTGGGCCGCCACGAATGGGTGATGGAGAATGAGGGTATTCCCGTCGCCGAATACGAGCAGCTTGCAAAGCGCTTCAATCCCAAACCGAACGCAGCGCGCGACTGGGCAAAGCTCGCTCGCCGCGCGGGGCAAAAGTACATGGTGATGACGACCAAGCATCACGAAGGCTTCTGTCACTTCAACACTTCGACAACTAATTACTGCGCGCCAAAGCAAGCGGCCGGTCGCGACCTCGTCAAGGAGTACGTCGAAGCCGCCCGCGCTGAAGGATTACGCGTCGGCTTCTACTACTCGCTGATGGATTGGCATCATCCCGACGGCGCGCGTTGTGCCGAAGACGAAGCCGCGCGTAAGCGCTTTGTCGAATATATTCATACTCACGTTCGCGAGCTGATGACCAACTACGGCAAGATCGACATCCTGTGGTATGACGTTGCCTGGCCGCTGGACGCGAAGGGCTGGGAGTCGGAGAAGATGAACGAGATGGTTTTTCGCCTGCAGCCCGACATCATTGTCAACAATCGCAACAAGCTGCAAGGTGATTTCTCGACGCCGGAACAAAGGATACAAGCCGAAGAAGGCGACCGCGCGTGGGAGTCCTGCATGACGATGAACGGAAGCTGGGGCTATCACCGCGCCGACGACGATTGGAAGTCGCCCAAGACGATCATTCGCAACTTGATTTCCTGCGCGCGAGATGGCGGCAATTATCTTCTAAATATCGGGCCCAAAGCCGACGGTTCGATTCCGGAAGAGTCAATTCGAATCCTTTCGAGCGTCGGCGCGTGGATGGACAAGAACGGCCAGTCGATTTACAACAGCAATCGTTGCCAGCCGAGGCGTTCGAACTACGCGAGCTTCACCCGCAAGGGCAACACGCTTTACGCGCACGTTCACTTTTGGCCGGGCGACACTGTAGTTGTCGCGGGTCTGATGACCAAAGTGAAATCGGCGAAGCTGCTTTCGACCGGGCAGAAAGTCGATTTCAAACAAGACGAGTTGCGAGTCCGGTTTACCGGGCTGTCCGAAAAAGCCCCGGACGATCCGGTTACGACGATTGCGATCGAATGCGAAGGCGAACCCAAACAGGATAACATCTACGTGCGCAAGGAGAGAAAGCGAGAGCAGGCGTAGGTTTGTAGTACCACATTAATGGGGAAGTTCACAGACCTTAGATGAGAGAACACAATACAAACTTCCGCATGAATGCGGTACTACGAACGTTGCCGTATGCAATTTGCTTTTTTTTGCTCTTGATCCAAAATGTGGCCGCTCAGGTTTCGTCCTCTGATCTTCCCCGGGTGTTCTTGTTGGATGCGAAGCAGCTTGCCGTAAACAAACAGCGAGTTCGCGAAGGCGACAAGCGATTGGCGCCAGCATTGGCGGAACTTCGGAATGAAGCCCACAAAGCTTTATCGGCCGGGCCATTCTCCGTTCTCAGCAAGGATGCCACTCCTCCCAGCGGCGACAAGCACGATTATATGAGCCAGGCGCCGTATTTCTGGCCGAATCCAAACACCGCGAATCATCTGCCCTACGTGCGCCGCGACGGCGAGCGCAATCCGGAAATCAACAAATTTCCCGATCATCAAAGCCTGGACAGGATGGTCGGCGCGGTTGAGACGCTCTCGCTGGTTTATTACTTTGAAGGCGATGAAGCCTACGCTGACAAAGCTGCTCGACTGTTGCGCGCGTGGTTCGTTGACCCGGCGACGCGCATGAATGCCAATCTCGAGTACGCTCAGGCGGTGCCGGGAATCAACACCGGACGCGGCATCGGCTTGATCGAAACGCGCGGACTAACTCGCGTGGTCGACGCGATAGGCTTGCTTGCAGGCTCAAAGGCCTGGGCCGTTTCCGATCAGAAAAATCTCGAACAATGGTTTGCGAAGTTTCTCCAGTGGATGCTGGAGAGCAAGAATGGGCGCGACGAAGCGGCGGCCAAAAACAACCACGGGACTTACTACGATCTACAGGTCACGTCGTTTGCCCTCTTTCTCGGGAAAAGGGAGTTCGCCGTTCAGGTTCTGGAAAAAGCCAGAGAAAAACGGATCGCAACTCAGATCGAGCCTGATGGCCGCCAGCCACTGGAGCTCGCTCGCACGAGAGCATGGAGCTACAGTGTCGGAAATCTTGACGGCCTGACGCTGTTGGCTACGCTCGGCGAAAGAGTTGGAGTAGACCTGTGGAATTATCGCACCGCCGATGGCCGGAGCATACGTCGTGCGCTGGATTACCTGATGACGTTTGCGCTCGGCGAAATGAAATGGCCTCATCAGCAACTCGGCGAATGGTCGCCTCAAAACTTGTTTCCGGTGATGCGACGCGCGGCGCCCAGGTTTAAGGACGAACAGTATCGGCGGGTGTTGGCGAAGCTCCCTGATGTGGGTCTGTCCGACCGCAGCCGTTTGCTGAGTCCCGCGAATCTGCAATTGCCCTAGAGTTGCGGTGAGATACTTTAACCACGAAGTGGTCCGCAAGCGGTTGACGCATGCCTCGTGGCAGACGTACATTGGAGAGTGCGGTTAGGCGTACGAAATTCGTTCAAGGCAATCGAATTGATCCGAACCGAGCAGGTGTACAGAAATAATGCGAGAAATACCTATCGCGAGGGCGCGTAACGAGCTGATGACCTTACCAGAAAAGCTTGCCGAGAATCGCGCGACTGTGGCGGTCACTCGGCGAGGTAAGCCGGTGCTGGCTGTCATGCCGTGGGAATTGTATGAGTCAATCATCGAGACTCTTGAGATCATGGGCGATCAGGAATTGATGGCGTCTTTGAAGCTGGCCATAAAGGAAGTCGCGCAAGGAAAAACGGTTCCCTGGGAGCAGGTTAAGAAGGAGCTTAATCTTGACGTACAAGATCGAACTCACCCTTCAGGCGCGAAGAATGCTCAAGGACATCTCGGACCGACGGGTGCGGGAGAAAATTCAAAAACGCATAGACGACCTCGCGAACGAGCCCGAAAAGCAAGGCAAGCCGCTGGTCGACGAAATGGAAGGTTATAGAAGTCTGCGCGCCGTGGGGCAGCGCTACCGAATCATCTACAGCGTCCGAAGAGAAGAGCTCATCGTGTATGTAATGGCAGTGGGGTTGCGGAAGCACGGAAGTAAGAGCGATGTTTATGAACTGGCGAAGAAATTGATTCGACTCGGGCTTCTTGAACCACCGAATAAGAAAAAGTAGCCGAATCGATCGGCAATCATTCTGACGGTTAGCAATCAACGTTGCAGAGCGGAAATTGACTTAGTTCTAACGGCCTCGGCCAATTCGTCTGCCTTGCGAAACAATGCAAGCACCTGCCGCCGCAAATCCTGATATCGCATAGATGCATTAACCCATCAGATGGGAATCCTGCTCAATGATCTCCGCGGCTGTGTCACCGCTCATGACCGCGCTCTCGATCGTTGCGGGCAATCCTGTATTCGTCCAATCGCCCGCAAGAATAAAATTTGGAATCGACGTTCGCAGGTTGGGTCTGAGGTCGTCTGACTCAACCGTATGCGAAAGCGTCGCTTCCCGTTCCTTCACGATCACATCGTGAAGCACGTTCGCGTTACGGCTCTGGGGCAAAAGCTCGTGCAGCTCGCTTATCGCCATCTCTATCAGATCGCTCTTTGTCAGGTCCACGAAATCACGCGCGGCACTGATGATCACCGCAATCTGATTTGAATGCTTGTCGGTCGAGAGAACCAGGTCTTTGTTGAACAGCCACTGG
>DASXSR010000409.1:0-4152 GCA_036505875.1 Blastocatellia bacterium
AAATCGACGATAACGCTAGAGTCAGCAGAGCTGAGGGCAACCCCGACAATGGCGCTTTTGTTCAAGGATGGGTTTGGGTTTCAGATGAAGAAGCGAAGTCGGAACCAGCCTAATCTTCGCACAACCTCATCCGATTTCAAATCAAGCAACCGAAGACTCACAGGCCCCAACCTCGCAGAACTTCTCTGGATCATGCTGAAGTTTCGGAAAACACGAACAGCCGACAAAATAGGGTTTTAGATACGACTGCAAGTGGTGTTTTGTCCGGACATATCTCGTTTCTTGTATCTGGGAGGCAGCACATGCAGACTCAATTTCTTCGTATTTACGCTCCAAACTCGCTCCACCTGCTCTATCATCCCATTGACACTGGCAGCCCCAGCCACGACATGAGCGAGCATATATCTCGCCATTCGGCCCACCGCATCGATATCGAATCCACTCAACTGATTGGCGATCGCGTGATCGGACGAGTAGAACACGACCTCGGGCCAGCCAACGAAGCCGAACTCCAACACCGAATCCTCACTGTTCCCTACGCCGAAAAGCAACTCGGCTCAAACGCCGACGCCGTTGAATTCGTTCGCGTCATCAAGGAGGCTGTCTCCGCCGGCGCGGACCCCGATCCACGCTCATTCCAAGTCTACGCTTCGTGGGCCTATGGCGAAATCAAACGACGATTGGCCGAGCACACCTCTGCTACCCACGACGTCTCCGTGAGCGAATACAAAGCCCAGGTTATCTCAAGCGTCCTCAGCGAAATCGCAAAGATGGCGATGCAGCTCACAGCCATCACGGCAACCAAAGAAGACCGCCTGCTCGACGAACCGGAGGTCTACGAATACTTCGGCTCCCCTCACTACAGCGACGAACTGAACCCAAACCAACGACGCGAACTCTTCGAGCTGCGATGTGAGCAAATCCTCGACAAACGCGATACTACTGATCCATTCACCGCCGAACTGCGCTCGATTTGCAGCAAGCTCTCGCGCGCCCACTCAACAGGCAACGTCTACGACGAAGAAAGCCAGTTTCAATCATATCTCCGCGATCAAGCAGACGCTGGCGCCAGTGAGGAAAATCTCGAAGCGCTTGTCGACAGCCACGAGCGCATCACTGAGCAATACAGCGAAGGCGGCGTAGTCTCGCTCCACATGAGCGATGGAGAAAGATTCATCGTCGACGGAACTCTAGACGAAGACGTGGACGAAACGTACCTTCCCCACGAGACCGCCGATCTGGTTCCGGAAATCCGCAACCTCTTCACCGATGGCGAAGACACGCAAACGATCGGCAACTACATCGACTTTCGCTTAAACCAAATCTACGGCGATCCGGCCGACAAAGACTCCCGGATCTTCAGAACAACAAGGGCAATGACCTCGACTCGAAAGGGTCTTGTCGAATACACCTATCGTGTCTCCGTTTACCCAAACCGCGAAGAGAGACAATACGTTCGCGAAGTACTCGAACAGATCCTCGACAACATGCACCGCGACTTCATGCTCCGAAGCATGAATCGTTCCGTCGCCTTCCGCAGCTTCATTCGAAGAATTGAAGCCGCCACGGAAACACGCGCACTAATCGACACTATCCAAGACGCTTACCAAGCTCGCTTGAAAGGGACCATCTCGATCAAGATGTTCACCGCGCTAAACACTGCTTACGAAGTGAAGCGCGCAAACCTTGATTCCAGCCCCTTGCGCGAAACGAAAGACGTTGACGGCCGTGCCCGTACTTTCATCGTCGCCACACCCGTCATCAAACTCGCGCGAACACTTCCAACCCGAGAACTACGCACTCTGGCGACCGCGATCCAAACGCTTCCCATCCAGGAACGAGAACGCGTAAGGAACATCCTTCGAACGGAAAGACAAGATCTTTACGTCCGGATTCAAGAAGGACTGCTCCAAATGATCAATCAGGCATCGGCGAGGAAGCTCATGTACCTACGATTCGCTTTTTACGAAGATCGCAAAACCGGCATTCCGAATGAGCCTCACAATATGATTCATTTGCTCACGGCGGCCGACAAAGCGGCAATCTGGGAAAGCCTGAAAAACGCTTCAGGACTTGCCAAACCCATGGCCGCGTAAACGAGCCTCTTAAACCTTACCAACCGAGTCTTCAGCCCACACAAGAAAAAATAGAAAGAAGCTGACGACACGATAAGTCACAGTCAGTCACCGGACAGGTGGACCGACTAACCCGAGCTTGCCGCGCCTCAAACGCAGTTCGCTCATCACTCAATGCAAAGTCACCAATCAAAGGAGAATTGAACATGTCCTTTTCGAAAGTAATCGTAGTGGGCAACCTCGGCAAAGACCCCGAACTCCGCTACATGCCTGACGGCCGTCCCGTCTCTTCGTTTTCGGTTTGCGCGAACGAACGCCGGAAAAACGGCGCCGGCGAGCCCGTCGAAACCCAGAGCTGGTTCACCGCCAACGTCTACGGCAACAGCGCTGAAGCCGTCTCGCAGCACCTGCAAAAGGGCGACCAGGTTTACATCGAAGGTCGCCTGAAGCCGGAACTGTGGAAAGGCCGCGACGGCGAAACCCGCCTGACCATGAACATCAACACCAGCGACGTCCAGTTCCTCGGAAAGAGACGCCGCAACGGTGGCGATGCCGCGGCAGCGGAAGCCGGCGAGGCTAAGACGGGCGCCGAGTTGTCAGACGACGACATTCCGTTCTGAAACGCCCAGCCACGCCTGAACGACCACAGAACGCTCGCGCGCTGGACGGCCACGGTCGCCCAGCGCGCAGCTACATTTTTTTGTGAGGAGGCCTGTAACACCATGTCAGCCACTACAGCAGAGAGAAAGCAAGTAACGATCACAACCGACGGTGCCTGCCTCGGAAATGGCCAGAACGAAACCCGCGCCGCCGCGGCTGCAATTCTCGAATACCAAGGCCACAAACGCGCGATAGGCTGTTACATCGGTCCGTCAACAAACCAACGCGCCGAAATCACTGCGGCCGCCTTCGCACTCGAGTCCCTAAAAGAACCATGCACTGTAATTCTCCGCACGGACTCTCGCTATGTCGTCGAAACAATGACCGGAAATTTCAAACGACGAAGCAACCTCGATTGCTGGCAACGCCTTGATGACGCAGCAACAACACACGAAATCACTTACGAATGGGTGCGCGGTCACGACGGAGATCCGGACCAGGAAGCGGCCGACAAGCTCGCACGAGCAACCGCTCGACTCGGCAAGGCCACCGAGCTAATGCTGACAGAAACCGTCCAACGACTGAACCACACCATCACACCAGCCCTCCGAGATGCCGTCATCCAGGGACTACGATACCTCGCCGGCCACTGCGACGGAGCGCGGCACCGAGACGGCGTCGGCTTCAACAAATTCGACGCTGAGTATGGCCACAGCCTGGCAGCCAAAGACGCTCTGAGCCCGATGCAGATCGCCGCCGGCCGTAAACTCCTACGTCGCTACAGCAACCAACTCGCCATCTACAGCCCGGCCCTCGTAGCGATTCTTTAACGAGCGCCAAACAGAAGCGGCAAACACCCTAACGACATCGGCCACAAAGCAAAGGAGCCACCATGAGACTAATCAACTTCGGAAGCATCGTGTCGCTCATTATCTGCCCTCTCGTCCTCGTCCTTACTACAAGCGTGCTCGCATTATCGAGGTACAGCCACCCCAAAAATCTCACCAACCACGCAAGCTTCACCAACTATGCCACCAACACGGAGATCACACTCGCAAACTCATCCGCAGCAAACTTCGGATCCAACCTCCCGCGCGCTTTCCGTGAAGACACTTCTAGCCTTGTCCCATCAAGGAGCGTATTCCACCAGCCGACGAGGTACGCAACTACCAGGACCCCAAACTTCTCTCCGCCGATCCGCCGCGCGCCCATTCGAAGGAAAGGTCGAATCCAGCACTGAAAAATCGAGGGAAGGATTTTCGCTCTCAACGAGAACCTTCCCAAGCCACCAAGGCCAGCAACCGCGTGATGTCAGTGACACCTGCGCCTTCAACCATCAGACCTTAAACGGTCCCTCCAACTACGGGGATTCGATCCCTCTCTCTCAAAAAATACCTCCAAAGCTCAGCGCACCCCTCACCCCCGGTCACCGTTGCCGGCGACTCTTCTGCCCGCCTGAATCCAGCCGCACGAATTA
>DASXSR010000410.1:0-6887 GCA_036505875.1 Blastocatellia bacterium
CCGAAAGTCTCGCTTACCTGGAAAATCATGATCGGGCTGGCGCTCGGCATTCTGCTGGGCTACTTCAAGCCCGAGTGGGGCGCCGACGTCAGACCGCTGTCACTTCTGTTTCTGAACCTCATCAAGTCGATCATCGCACCGCTGATTTTTTCAACTCTCGTGATCGGCATCGCGGGAACTGGAGACATCAAGCAGGTCGGCCGGATCGGCGTGAAATCACTGGTCTATTTTGAGATCGTTACGACCTTTGCGCTCCTCATCGGCTTGGCTGCAGTGAACATCACCAAGCCTGGTGTCGGCGTATCGCTAGCTGGTCTCACAAAGCCTGAAGACAAAGCGGTGCTTGCGGAGCGCGCCCGCAGTCTGGCCGCCGAAGCCGGCGAATCATCAAAGCGCGCGAGCGAATACGCAGATGCCGCGCGTGGCGGAGCGAACCCGGATGCGGCCAGCCGGGCTGTGGCCGAAGCGGTCGCAGCCGCGCAGAAATCTTCTGATGCAGCTCAGGCAGTTGCGAAAGGTCTCACGGCGCCCGATCCGCCGACCAAACCACAATCATTCGGTGACATAATCCAGCACCTCTCACCGGCCTCGATCATCAAAGCGATGGCCGATGGTGACGTCCTACAGATCGTGGTCTTCTCAGTTTTGTTCGCGCTTGCGGTGACAGCGATCGGCGCGAAGGCAAACGCGGTCGTCAAGTGGTGCCAGTCGCTTGCCGACGTCATGTTTCGCTTCACCGAGTTCGTTATGAAGTTCGCGCCGATCGGGGTCGGCGCCGCGATGGCATACACAGTCGGGCACAGCGGGCTGAGCATACTTCAGAATCTGGGCATGCTTGTCGGCACGCTTTATGGCGCGCTGGCTATCTTCGTGCTGCTTGTGCTTGGACCGGTCGCGATGATCTTTCGAGTCCCTATAAAGGATTTCTTCCGCGCGGTTCGCACTCCCGCAACGATCGCGTTCGCAACGACCTCCTCCGAATCAGCCCTGCCTCGCGCAATGGAGAACATGCAGCGGTTAGGAGTGCCTCGCCGTATTGTTGGTTTTGTGCTACCGACTGGTTACAGCTTCAATCTTGACGGTACCAGCATTTACTTGTCGTTGGCGGCCATATTCGTCGCGCAGGCGGCTGGCGTTCATCTGACCTGGTGGCAACAACTAACGATGCTGTTTACGTTGATGCTCACGTCAAAGGGCGTGGCCGGAGTCCCGCGCGCCGCGCTCGTAATCTTGCTCGGTACGCTGAGCTCATTCAATCTTCCTGCGGAGGGCGTAATCATAATTTTGGGCGTCGATGAGTTAATGGACATGGGTCGTACCGCGTTGAACGTGATCGGCAATTGCCTGGCAGCGGTAGTGATCGCCAGATGGGAAGGCGCCTTCCGCAACGATGAGTGGAGAGGTGAAGAGAAAGAATTGGAGACGGTCACCGGAGAAGAGGCATTGGCCGGCGCGGATTGAACCTGGAGGCGCAGGCGTCCTCGCCTGGCAAGTCGTCCTGATGCACGTCAAGCAGGCGGGGACGCCTGCGCTCCCGGATTCAGCGCGCCTCTCGCGTTCGCCGGCGTGTCTCGCGCATACCATTTCCGTAGTTGCGGCCGCTCCACGTGACGCCTGGGACTACGCGGCCAGTGACGCCGATGTAGGCATCTTTGCTCGGCACTCCGTATCTCTCCGTCGCAACCCACAAAGTGCCGGTTCCATCATCGATCTCGTAGACACCAGCGCCTGCCGCGCCGTAAGAACGAACTACGCGACCCGCCACTGTTACTTCGCGGTCAAAGTAGCGGCCGGGATCTCTGTTTAAGTCGGCAATGCGAATTCGCGGCGGACAAGCGGTAAGCGCCAGCGCCATCAACGCCAAAGGGACGCCAAAGAACATCTTTTTCTTGTTCATGCTATTCTTCTCCTCCGAACGAATGCGAATTGAGGTGGTAGGGCGAAGAGGGCGATGACCGCACGAACCAGATCAGCCAGGCGCCCAAGCCCTACCGTCTCTTTGAGACTTTAGAAGGCATAAAGGATGCCAGTGCCGGTCCTGTATAATTTGCGTGTGACAACAGTTGAAATCGTAGCCATCGGAAATGAGATATTGCTTGGCTTCGTGCAAGACACGAATTCGAATTACCTTTGCCAATTAGTTCGGAAGATGGGCGGCCGCGTTCAACATGTCTCTGCAGTGCGTGATGAGATCGATGCGATCGCCGGCGAAATCGACGCTTCATTGAAACGGAAAGCGCGATTGATTTTCACTTGCGGCGGGCTGGGTCCTACAGAAGATGATCTGACTCTCGCAGCAGTAGCTCAGGCTACAGCTCGTGGGGTCGAGCGCAACCCTACCGCGGAACAATTCGTCAAGCGCCGTTACCGTGAGCTCGCGTCTCAGGGTTACGTTTCCAACGCCGAGATGACCGAATCGCGGCTGAAGATGTCGCGGTTACCCAAGGGAGCTCGCCCTATTGAAAACGCAATCGGTGCTGCGCCTGCTGTTGTGCTTGAGACCGGTGCAACGTCCATTATCTCACTGCCGGGCGTGCCCGCGGAGCTGAAAGCGATTGTTGAAGGTCCGCTTCAGGATTTGCTCGCTGAAGTCTTTGGACGACGCGCCTATCGCGAGCGCGAACTCATTGTGGAATGCGGCGACGAATCTCAGCTCGCGCCGCTGCTCCGCGAAGTAGCGTCTTTGCATCCTGAGGTATACATAAAATCTCGAGCCAGTCACTTTGGTTCCGATGTCAAGTTTCGAATACTAGTCTGTGCGTCAGGAGACAGCGACCAAGACGCTGAACACTTTATCGAAAGCGTCGCAACGGACCTTGGTCGCTCGTTGGATCAACATGGGATTAAGATGATGTGAGGTAATGAGCGATGAGATTATTTCTGAGACTATGCGTGTCACTCACAGCGTTTATGGTTGTTTTCGTCGGTTGGTCGCAGCTCAAGGAGGAGCCGAAGATGTCTGAAGCGAAATCGCCGGCCGACAGTTTAGCCGCAAAGATCAGACGGTTTGCGCCGACCGATATTGCCGCCGATACTTCGCGACTTTCTGATGGTGATCGCAAAGCTCTTGATAAACTCGTGGAGGCGGCGAAGCTACTCGATCCACTGTTCTTGCGCCAGGTGTGGAGCGGCAACCAGGCGCTGCTCGTGAAGCTGCAAGCAGACACAAGCCCGGAAGGTCGCGAGCGGCTGCATTACTTCATGATCAACAAAGGTCCCTGGTCGCGCCTGGATAAGAATGAACCCTTCATCGAAGGCGTTCCGCCTAAGCCACCGCAGGCTGGGTTTTATCCCGACGACATGACCAAGGATGAATTCAACTCGTGGCTCGCAACGCTTTCAGAACAGGACAAGCAACGCGCGACGGGATTCTTCACCGTCATCCGGCGGGGCGCGGATGGAAAGCTCAAGATCGTTCCTTATCACCAGGAGTATCGCCAATTCCTGGAACCGGCGGCCAAGCTGTTGAAAGAATCCGCTCATCTGACTGCCAACCAAACATTGAAGAACTTTCTGACCAAGCGCGCAGATGCTTTTCTGTCAGACGACTATTACGCCAGCGATGTGGCGTGGATGGACCTCGATGCGCCGATCGACGTGACCATTGGACCTTACGAGACTTATGAAGACGAGCTGTTCGGGTACAAAGCGTCGTTTGAGGCATTCATTACGCTTCGAGATAAAGCGGAATCCGCAAAGCTCGCGAAGTTTAGCGGCTATCTTCAGGATCTAGAAAACAATCTTCCGATCGATCCGCGCTATCGTAACCCGAAGCTCGGGGCCGCCTCGCCGATTCGCGTCGTCGATAACGTCTTCTGTTCGGGCGATGGAAACCGCGGCGTGCAAACCGCAGCCTTCAACTTGCCCAACGATGAAAAGGTAATCAAGGAAAAGGGCTCGAAGCGAGTGATGCTCAAGAACGTTCAAGAGGCGAAGTTCAACAAGGCGCTCGTGCCGATCTCGAAGATTGTGATGGATCCATCGCAACAGACTCAGATCTCGTTCGATGCGTTTTTCACCCACATCCTCTGTCATGAGCTCATGCACGGGCTCGGACCTCACAACATCAAAGTCGACGGGCGAGAGACCAACGTAAGAAAAGAATTGAAGGAGCTTTATTCCGCGATTGAGGAAGCGAAGGCCGATATCACTGGGCTGTGGGCCTTGCAATATCTGATCGACAAGGGAGCAATCGACCGTGCGATGGAGCGCGACCTGTACGCGACTTATTTGGCCAGCTCTTTTCGGTCGGTGCGATTTGGAATAACCGAAGCTCACGGCAAGGGACAAGCTATGCAGTTCAACTACTTGGTCGATGAAGGCGGATTCAAAATGGACCAAGCGGCGGGAACGTTTAGTGTCGATGCTTCGAAGATTAAAGACGCAGTCCGCAAGCTTGCTACTGAAATACTGACAATCGAAGCTGAGGGCTCATACGACAAAGCAAAGGCACTGCTGGACAGGTACGCATCGATCCGACCGGAGATGCAAAAAGCTCTGGACAAGCTTGGTGACGTGCCGGTGGACATAGAGCCCAACTTTGTACTCGCGAACAAGTAGCGTGTGTCTGTCAGGCTACTAGATTAAGACGCGCGACGAGCGCCATCAAGAAGCTGATGATGTCTTTACGGTGAGCCCAGACGGCAGCAACCTCACGAGCATAACTAACACCAAAGATGCACACGGAAATCGGCCCTTCCCAGCAGCGACTCTCGAGAATTGCGTAACTTCGTTTGGCGACGATGCCGTCAAACCCAGCCATCCGTCTGATAACTCAGGCTCAGGTCGCCCCGGATTATGACACCTTTCGGAGCCAACTTGTCCGCCCAAATCTTGGCGGGCGATGCGGTTCCGGGCTGTGGAATCCCACAGTCGCGACCTGCGTTTGACGGTCAAATTCTTGCAGAATGTGACCTACAAACCTAACGTCTGACGACCTAGACTGGATAAAGCCGCAGATTGTTGGCTGTGCTGAACAGAGATAAGAGGATCACTATGAAAACCAGAAATATAGTTCGACACGTTTTGGCTTTGACATTGGCGATGGTCGGGTTGTTGAATTGGAATACACTTTCGGGTCGCTCTTCGGGCCAGGTAGCAAGAGCGGCAACCCGTGCTCGCCTCAATGGGCTAATTGACCAACCGGCTTTACGCGACCAAACGAACGGAAAAATCGCATTCGTCAGCTCGCGCGGTAACAACGATGAAATAGACACGATGGACGCCGACGGCAGCGGACTGAAGCAACTAACGTCCGGCCCTGGTGACTTTGATCCTGATTGGTCGCCGGACGGGACTCAGATCGTCTTTGTGCGGAGAGCGGCAATCTTTGTGATGGAAGCAGACGGAAGCAATCAGAGGCAGCTCACTCAGTCCGCAATTGGCCGTTATCCCACCTGGTCCCCCGACGGGACAAAGATCGCTTTTTCAAATGGCTGCCTGGGGTGTGCATCAAGTGTAGTTTATGTTGTGAACGCAGACGGCACGGATCAGAGGATCATCAGCCGGGGTGGTGCCGAGCCCGCGTGGTCGCCAGACGGCTCGAAGTTGGCGGTTAGCAGCAATAACTTGACCATCGACCTGGTAAACGCCGACGGCAGCGACCGGACCGCGCTCACAGCGCCGCCGAAGTTTGAGGCTGTGGATACTGATCCGGCCTGGTCGCCCGACGGCTCAAAGATCGCTTTCACCAGATGGACGGGGTGCGACTTCAATGACTGCTACGACCCGGAGATCTGGACCGTCAACGCCGACGGCACCCAGCCAACGTACTTGGGCGTCTACGGCAACAGCCTAAAGTGGTCACCCGACGGAAAGAAACTAATCTTCAGCAACAATGGAGATATTCTCTTGATGAATGCCGACGGCAGCGGCCTCACGAACATCACTAACAGCAAAGAGGTGCGCGAGTACGAGCCCTCATGGCAACCTCTCCTGTTGAGTTGCGCCGACTTGATATCTCCAACTGAACAATCTTTTGACGCCAATGGCGGTATCGGTAGTGTCGACGTCACAGCCGGCACTGACTGCGCGTGGACGGCTACAAGTCACACCGCATGGATCGCCGTGACAACCATGTCTAATTCCGGCAGCGGGAGCATCCCTTACTCAGTGGAGGCCAATGCCGGCACTGGCTCTCGAAAGGGTATGCTGATTATTGCGGGCCGCGTCTTCAGCATCACTCAGGCGGGCGTGCCAGTCATAATCACTAGCGCGTCGGTCACAGGCAAGAAGCTGTTTGTCGGCGGCGAAAACTTCGACCCCGGCGCGGTGATACTCCTCAACGGCGAGGAGCAGATAACTAAGAACGATGGGGACAATCCAAAGACCGTATTAATCGGCAAGAAAGCCGGCAAGAAGATCCAGCCGGGCGACAAGATTCAGGTGCGAAACCCTAACGGCTCGCACTCGCAGGAGATCACCTTCACCGGGGCTGAGTAATACCGACCACTACACCGCTTCTATAATGAGGACTGAGGATGGATTGAACCTCCATCCTCAGTCCGCCTCTAGCGAGGAAAAATGTGAAGCATTGGGGGACTTGGATTCGATTCTCGCGTGTATAGATGAAGCCGCAAATCTGGAAGCAAAGATAAAGGAAGACCGTATGAAACCGCCACGAAAAATCGCTCGTCGTATTTTAGGTTTGCTTGTTGCACTGACTGGTTCAGTGAGCTTGGACGGGTTAGCTTTCGACTCGGTTGCGCTGGCGCAATCGTCACAGTCGGAGCAGATTTGGATCTCTACAGGCAGCCTTAACACAAATCGCTATGGGCACACGGCAACACTGCTGCCTAACGGGAAGGTGTTGGTAGTTGGTGGCGGAGGCTTTCCGTGCAGCGGGAACTTTTGCTACTCCACGGTTAACTCAAGCGCCGAGCTATATG
>DASXSR010000411.1:0-4804 GCA_036505875.1 Blastocatellia bacterium
TGAGAATTGAAAATGACCGCGCCGATCTATACATCGGCCTGGAAGGCGGTTTTCATTCAATCGGACTCGAGGCGCGCCGCCTCACTTTTCTGAGGGGATGGGCATTTGTGACAGACGGCGAACGCGGGAGCTACGGCTCGAGTCCTTCAATAATGGTTCCGAAGTCGATAGTAGAAGCTGTAGCAGATGGCAAACGCGAACTCGCCGGCGTGATAGACGAAGTCGCCGGCGAGCGGGATGTGCGAAGCCGCCAAGGTATGTGGGGAGTACTATCGCGGGACCTGCTCACGCGGGCGATGAGCTTCGAACTGGCTCTGGTAGCCGCTTTCGCACCTTTCTACAATTCGAAGTTATACGAAGTTTAGAGTTCAACCTTCAGCTTGCGGGCAAAAGATTGAGCTCAGAACTTAGCTCGCGCCGGTAGCCTTCTTGAAAAACCGCGTCAGCGCCGGCTCAATTCCAAGCAGCCGCTCGTACACCGTTAGCTGCCCGCGGTGATACATCTCGTGCGCGATCGCGAAGCTGAGGCCCCCAAGCTTGGGACCTTGCTTACCATCGAACCGGGTCATAATTTGCCCAAAGTCATCGTCACCGAACTCGATAGCCACGTTCTTGGTTTCTTGCAGCGATGAACCCAGCAATTCCAAAACGGCTTCTTTGGTGGTCGCGTCTTTCACGTGTGCGGCGAACTCGGCGATCATCGTGGGAAAGCCTCGCTGGAAGTTGGTGTTATCTCGACATAGCTCGCGAACTATCACTCGCTCGCTTTCGATCACGTGCTGGACCATTTCGAGAATGCTGCGAGTTTCGGTCGTCGCGCGGAACCCGAACTGTTCCGCAGGAATCAACTCAACTTCTTTGATCAGCCCGTTCCGCACGTCCTGCCACTGCTCGAAGATTTGTTCTACCCTGGCCATAGATTCTCCGTTTGAAATTAATGAGGCTAAAAGTCTATCAACTTTCGCGCGCGTCCGAAACCTTCGTGCCGGCAACGAACGTGGCGATCACTTCGCCGTGAAGCTTCCAACCAATGAACGGCGTATTGTGGCTCTTTGATTTGAAGCGGCTGCGATCGACGGTCCATTCCCGATCGGGATCGAAAACCGTTATGTCCGCGGATGCGCCTTCTTTGAGCGACGCGCCTGGGAGCGAAAACGCTCGCGCGGGACCTGTCGTTAACAACTCGACCATGCGTGGGAGAGATAAACCGCCGGAGTGATAAAGCACTGACATCGCCACGCCAAATGCGGTCTCAAGACCAATTACTCCGAACGGAGCGTGGTCGTAGTCCAGCATCTTCTCATCCGAGTGATGAGGAGCATGGTCAGTAGCTATCGCGTCGATAGTTCCATCACGAGCACCTTCGATCAGGGCTATCCGGTCCTCTTCGCTTCGAAGCGGAGGATTCATCTTGGTATTCGTATCGAAACCCAAAACGGCCGCGTCAGTCATAGCCAGATGATGCGGGGTTACTTCGCAGGTGATCGGTATTCCCTGCCCTTTCGCGCGGCGAATCAAATCGACGGAGCTCTTTGTCGAGATGTGTGCGATGTGCACCCGCGCGCCGGTGAGCTCCGCGAGCATTATGTCGCGAGCCACGTGACTCTCCTCGGCGGCGGCACTGATTCCTTTGATCCCCAGCAAGGTTGAGTAGCGGCCCTCATTCATCGCGCCGCCTGCTGAAAGATTCAAGTCTTGCGCGTGATCGACTACAACAAGCCCGTGATCGCGAGCGTATTCCATCGCGTGACGCATCACTTGCCCGTTCATCACAGGACGACCGTCATCCGACACGGCTACGGCGCCGGCTTCTTTCATCTCGGCCATTTCAGCTAACTCTTGCCCGGCGGATCCCCGAGTAATCGCGCCGACCGGATAAACTCGAGCGAGTCCTGCTTCGCGAGCCTTGTCGATGATGAACCTGGTGACCGAAGCGTTATCGTTCACAGGGTTTGTGTTCGGCATCGCGCAGATCGAAGTGAAACCTCCGGCAACGGCCGCTGCAGTGCCTGATGCAATTGTCTCCTTGTATTCCTCGCCTGGCTCGCGAAGATGGACGTGCAAGTCAATGAATCCGGGCGCAACTACGAGACCGGTTGCGTCGAAAAGTTCGACGTTCTCGCTCGGTAAGTCATCGCCGATCCACTTCACGCGGCTGTCTTCAATCAGCAGGTCAGCGATACGATCAAACTGCTGTGATGGATCGATGATTCGCCCGCCTTTGATTAGCAACTTCATTTGAATAGCTTGTAAGGGCGGCGCTCAGTGGCCGCCCCTTCCTGATCGGAGACCAGAGTTTGCACGAGGGGCGGCCACGGAGGGCCGCCCTTACATGAGTCCGTATTAAAGTGTTTCACTCGCTCTCCTTACCGACCAGCAAGAAAAGAATCGCCATTCGCACAGCCACGCCGTTGGTGACCTGATCCAATATCAACGACCGCGCGCTGTCGACGACTTCCGAGCTGATTTCGATTCCGCGGTTGATCGGGCCGGGATGCATCACAATGCAATCAGGATCCGCCAGCTCAAGCCGCCTAACCGTCAAGCCGTACTCGACCGAATACTCTTTGAGTGACGGGAAGAAGGCGTCGCTCATCCGCTCTCGTTGAATACGCAGCATCATCACAACGTCAGAGCCTGCGATTGCATCGTCGATTCGCTCGCACACGGTTACCGAGCCTTCGGAATTCTCTATCAGCTTGTCGTAATCTGGCGGAATCAAAGTGCGAGGCCCGGCAACTTTGACGTGAGCACCCAGTTTGGTCAGCAGGTGAGTGTTCGAGCGCGCGACGCGGCTGTGCGTTATGTCGCCGATGATTGCGACTCGAAGCCCGGCGATTCGTCGCTTGTGTTCGCGAATGGTAAACGCGTCCAGCAGCGCTTGAGTGGGATGCTCGTGAGCCCCGTCGCCGCCGTTGATGACCGACGCGTCGATCATCTTTGCAAGTTGATGCGGCACGCCTGGTGACGGATGCCGGATTATGATGGCGTCGGGGGCCATCGCTTCGAGGTTGCGCGCGGTGTCAATCAGCGTCTCGCCTTTGGTGAGCGAAGAAGTCGATGCTGATATGTTGATTGAATCCGCTGAGAGACGCTTGGCGGCTATCTCAAAAGAAGTGCGAGTGCGAGTCGAAGACTCGAAGAAGAAGTTGATAACGGTCTTTCCGCGAAGCGTAGGAACTTTTTTTATCGCGCGTTGTGAGATCTCTTTGAAAGACTCGGCTGAGTCAAGAATGGTGTTGATCTCCTCGGCTGAGAGATCCCTGATGCCTAGAAGGTCTTTTCTGGCGAATGCCATCTTTCCGTGATACGTGATTCGTGATGCGTGACAACAGATCACGGATCACGTGTCACGCATCACGAATTATTCATTCTCTACAACTATGACCTGCTCGTCTTCGTCGTACTCCTTGAGCATGACTTTGACTATCTCGGTGTCGGTAGTCTGCACGTGTTTGCCGACATAGTCCGCTTGAATCGGTAGCTCGCGATGGCCTCGGTCGATCAACACTGCGAGCTCCACCCGTCGAGGGCGACCGAAGTCCACAAGCTCATCCATCGCCGCGCGCACGGTGCGCCCGGTGTACAACACGTCATCTACGAGGACTATCGTGCTGTCAGTTACATCGATTGGGATGTCCGTCTTGTTGACCACCGGGCGGGGGCCAACGGTCGAGAGGTCATCGCGATAGAGCGTTATGTCGAGCTGCCCGATCGGCGGCCGAGTGCTTTCGAGCTGTTCGATCTTGTCGGCGATCCTTTCGGCGAGCGGAACGCCGCGGCGGCGGATGCCGACCAGTAGCAGATCCGACGTTCCTACATTACGCTCGACGATCTGCGAAGCGAGACGGGACAACGCGCGATTGATACCGGCGGCGTCCATTATCTGTCTCTTGAAATTCATCTGCTGTCCGGCGGGCGACCGCAAACCGCGGTGACTATACCACCTGGATTGAATCCGCTCAAGTAGCGGATCAGAATTTTGTCGCCGTGGGTGTTCTTTCTTCCGAAAGAACGCCCGTTATTTTATATCACAGCCAGTGCGATTTTTGAGATGGAGTTCTGTCGGTGACTAGGCTTACTTGAGCAGTCCTAATCTTCGAAGGTCATCTTCCGTCCAATCTGCGTCTTCTATCATGCTCTTCAGCGTTCCTATGGGAAAAGTACTACTGGGTCGGTGGTACGCCACGACAACTCTTCGACCGTCACTGTGACGATAGATGTGGTGACTTCACCGAACGCGCGTTTCCTGGAAACCGTCTTGGCGTAGCGCCCGGATGAATTGACTCCGCGCTAACGCCTCGGAGGATCTGAGTCATACGTTGACGACTACGGCGGGCGTAGAACTCACCACTACACCTTCTTCCGAATGAGCCGGGAGCTGCTCTCCCGCGTCGATTAAATCCTCAACGTAGAGCTCCACTGCCTCTCGGATGTTAGCCAATGCTTCTTCGTAAGTGTGACCCCAAGTATGACAGCCTTTGAGCGCAGGGCATGAGGCGTGGAAAGCCTTCTGGCCATCTTCAAACTCATCTTCCTCGATGATTACGTTGAAGATGTAGGACTTTACCTTAATGTCGTTGTCCTCTGACGGATAACCCATAGTGCTTATACCATAACATATTAGCAAACGCGGTCAAGAGGGGTTAGGCAATCAGGCTTTCACTATTGACATCAGCGACTCGGTACGACGAAATTTGAACCGCGACCTTTGGGTTATGAGCCAGACGAGGACGGAAAACACAACGCAGCCCGTTCATTGCTTTCTATATCTTCCGGCTTAATCGTTGGGCAAAATCCTCGC
>DASXSR010000412.1:0-27837 GCA_036505875.1 Blastocatellia bacterium
CGGCGGCGCTCAGCCATCTTTTGATAGAACATCGGATCAGCCTTGCGAGCTTCTTCACGTCTCGCGTCGTAATCGGCTTCACCTTGTCGGATGTACTCGTCTATCTCGTCCTGATGGTCCAAGTAGTAAGCTATCGCGCCATAAACCTGCTCGAGCGTGAGAGTCGGAAATGACTGGGTGATTCGCCGTTCCAAAAAGAGTAGACGATCGAATCAAGAGACACGCGCGTCCCGGCGACCCTGTATGCTTCACCGACCTTTTCTACGTACTCTTTGCTAATAATCTCAGGTCGTCCTGAGCGCACGCGTTCGCCGCATCGTCTAAGGTGTTCAGATTATCACACCGCTCTTTCTCGGTAAACACGACCGGCGCTACACATGCCTCGGCGAATCGAGAGCATTACCGCTAGCCGCCAAACTTTCCCGTGGGTCATCGAGTCTAATCTTGCGTGACGAACCACTACTCAAGTCTCTCGAACGATGAGCGGTCAACTTCATATCGCGCTGGACGTGCGACTCTCAGATTTGCAGGCATTTTCATGGCTCTGGTCGTTGGCGGCTTGATTGCGCTCAACGCGTTTTCACGAGGCCAGTCGCAAACCGAGACTCTCATTATCGATGGCAAGGAACGGCGGGCGGTCGTGTTTGCCAGTTCAGCGCCGCTCGCGGGCGGAGGCGCGCCGGTCGTCTTTGTCTTTCACGGGCACGGAGGCAACGCTCAAAATGCCGCGCGCAGATTTCGCGTCCACGAGTTGTGGCCTGAAGCCGTGGTCGTCTACATGCAAGGCGAGCCGGGCGTGCAAGGCATCACTGATCCTGAAGGAAAGCTCAACGGCTGGCAGAAGAATCCAGGCGAGCTTGGAGATCGAGACCTAAAGTTCTTCGACGCCGCGCTCGAACGCGCGCAGAGGAAATACAACGCTGATCCGAACCGAGTGTATGTGCTCGGCCACTCGAACGGCGGGCGGTTCGTGAACTTGCTTTGGAACATGCGAGGCGACAAGCTTGCGGCGTTGTGCTCGGCTGCCGGGCCGGGAGGGAAACTCATCGAGACCGCGAAGCCAAAATCAGTGTTCATCATCGCCGGCGAAAAAGATCAACTCGTCCCGTTTCAACTTCAGCTCGCGAGCATCGAGCTTTCGCGCAAGGTGCTGAAAACCGACTCGTCCAAAGCGAAGGTCGACGGCTTGTTGCGGGCTGAGCCGGGAGTGAACGGCGCTGAGCTTGTGACTTACATCCATCCAGGCGGCCATATGTTTCCCGAGCAAGCGATGCCCGGGATCGTCAGCTTCTTCAAGCGTCACACACGTCAACCCTGAGGTCTCACGCAAGTTAATCATGGAAGCAGCTTGCTACAACATTAGCGCGTAGCCTATTCTGCCCTTCACTCGAAATCAGTCAGCTCACACAATCATGAACAATCGGCGCGAACAGATTGGATGGTATTTCTACGACTGGGCCAACTCAGCGTTCTACACTACAGTCATCACCGTGTTTCTCGGACCGTACCTGACCGAAATCGCCAAGGCCGCCGCAATGTCGGTCGACCAAGGCAACACCTTCGTTTATCCGCTCGGAATCAAAGTCTTCTACGGATCGTTCTTTCCCTACGTGGTCGCGTTGTCGGTGGGACTACAGGTGGTCTTTCTTCCAATACTCGGAGCGATAGCCGATTACTCACATCGCAAGAAACAGATGCTCGCGTTGTTTGCCTACATCGGGGCCTTTGCGACGATGGGGCTGTACTTTTTGCAAGGGACGAACTACTTGCTGGGAGGCGGGCTGTTCGTTCTCGCGAACCTGAGCTTCGGCGCGTCGATTGTTTTCTACAACTCGTTCCTGAACGACATCGCCGCGCCCGATGATCGCGATCGCGTGTCTTCAATCGGCTGGGCAATCGGGTATTTGGGCGGCGGTATTTTGCTGGCGCTGAACCTTTACCTGTTCTCAAAGGCCGACGCCTTCGGGCTCACGACCGCACACGCGGTGCGCATAAGCCTGGCATCCTCGGGCGCCTGGTGGGCGGTGTTCACGTTGATACCGATGTCAACTTTGAAGAACAGGCTTCCCGCCAAGTCGGCGCCCGAGGGGAAGAGCTACGTGGCGACAGGTTTCAACCAGCTTCGGCACACGGTCAAGAGCGCGCGGCGTTATCCGCAGACGCTGCTGTTCTTGATCGGTTACTTGCTTTACAACGATGGCATCCAGGCAGTGATCGCGCTGGCGGCGGTGTTCGGCAAAGAAGAGCTGAAGCTGGAGGAAGCAACTCTGGTTCAAGTGATTCTGATGGTGCAGTTCGTAGCCTTCTTCGGTTCGCTACTGTTCAACCGGGTGGCGAAAGTAACCGGCGGCAAGCGCGCGATCATGATCAGCCTCGTGATTTGGACCGGCGTGTTGGTTTACGCGTACGCGCTGTTGCAAACCAAGCTGCAATTCTTCATTCTCGGCGCTGTGATCGCGGTTGTACTAGGTGGCAGCCAGGCGCTTAGCCGCTCGGTTTACTCATTGATGATTCCAAAAGGACAAGAGGCCGAGTACTTCAGCCTTTACGAAGTAAGCGACAAAGGCACGAGCTGGTTGGCGCCCTTGTTGTTCGGATTGGCACTTCAGTTCACCGGCAGCTATCGCGCAGCGATTCTTTCGCTGGTGGTGTTTTTCATCGTTGGGCTGGTGCTGCTTGTGCGAGTGAACGTCCGCGGGGCGGCTATTGAAGCCGGCAACGAAGCTCCGGCCCGAGCATAGGACTTAGACATTGCCGCTCAGCTTCCGACAATGACGAATGTCTTGAAGACTCGATCCCAGAAAACGCGGATGACGCCCGTCGATGCTTTCTTAAGATCGGTCTCCAGTTGGAGTATCCCGCCCTTTGATTCCTGCGCCGAATAGTAGGTGATTTCCAAATTGCTTCCGACTGCAAAGGCGCGTTTGAGTACGTCGGAGCTAAAACCGGTCTGGTCAACTATTCTAGCTGTTACAGCAGAAGTTATGTCTGGCGGTGCGCCGCGTTCGGCAACTTGCGTAATCGAGACGTCGCCACTACTCGTTAACACCGGAATGAACCGTGGCGGAGTCAGAGCGTTCGGGTCGGCGACGAACTGATGGATCATCGAGGTTGCGGTGTCCTCACTGAAAACCCCTCTGACGCTGCTGTTGGCTAAGAACGTGAACGTCTCCTCGGCGTCAATGAACCGGAACTGCGCCATTCTTCCGTTGCCCTTAAAGCTCAGCACCGGCTTACGCAAACCAAAGAACACTGTGTTCTCGGGCAATCCGGGCGGCGGCGTTGTTGTGGTGAAGGACACCTCCTCGTCGAGCCTGGGAAACAGCTTGATCGCGTTGTCAACTTTTCTGCTCTCGGCCTGAGAAATGACAGACCCGCTGTTAATTCTTTGGTCACCGTCGGACACCATAGCTCTCAGTGAAACCTCGGGGCTGGCGACCGAACGAAAGCTGAACGTAGTGGTATAACCCGTCGTGAACGTATATGACGCGGAACCCCCAGTGCCCAGCGGCGCGCTGAAATAAGTGATCAGCAAGCCGTCCAACGTGATCTCCCCAGAATCCTTAACGCCCGCCAGAACACCTTCGGCGGCTGTTAGTGCGAGCAATCCGCCCGCGCCTCCCTTCGCAATACCGCAGACGAACGCTCTGCGAGACAAACTGATATGTCTTTCACTCATAGCCAACCTCCGAATTCAGCGCTCCGTACCTTCGCAAGGGTTGTTCCATTGGAATGCTCCGCCTAGAAGCGCTTCCCCGAAGAGTTGAAAGCTGAAGGTGCTATGCAGAGGCGTTGTTAAATATTTCCCCGGCCGAATCATTTAAGTACACTGTGGATTGATTGGCCCGGCTCTGAACGATTCGGATTGTTGGTTCGTGCTTTGATGGAGCGGTTCAGCGACCTTGCGATGCTTTGTCTTTCCTCCTGCGTTGCTTGATTCTGATTGGCGTTGCAAAGAATCCGAACTCCTCACGCAGCCGATTCTCAAGATAACGCTCATATGAAAAATGCAGCTTTGCCTTCGGGCTCCGTGATGAGGTAAACAGAACAAAGGTTGGCGGGCTGGCAGCGGGTTGAGTGATGTACAGAACGCGAACCGGATACTTCGATCGCGTTGTCGCGCGAGGCTGTTCCAGATGCCGCTCGAAGAACCGATTCAGCTCCGACGTCGGGATGCGTTTCTTACGCTCCTCGTTTCCCCGACGAGCAAGCTCCAGCAGCTTCATAACACGCTGACCGGTCTTGGCCGAGATGAACACGATCGGCGCGTACGAGGCGAACTTCATCATCTCGCGGATCCGTTGCTCGTATTGCTTCGTCGTGTGAGTGTCCTTCTCGATTACGTCCCATTTGTTGACGGCGATGATCAAGCTCGCGCCGGCCTCGAGAGCGTAGCCGGCGATCGCGGCATCGTTCGCAGTCGGGCCTTCAATGGCATCGATAAGCAAAACTGCAACGTTGGCCTGTTCCAGATGACGGCGGGCCATCACTACCGAAATCTTTTCGGCGACCAGCTCAGTCTTGCCTTTTCGTCGGATGCCCGCGGTGTCAATCAATCGGAAGTGTGTTCCTTCAAATTCAAGTTCAGTGTCGACCGCGTCGCGAGTAGTGCCCGGGATCGGGGATACGATCACTCGCTCTTCGCCGACCAGCCGATTTACGAGAGATGACTTGCCGACGTTCGGACGGCCGACTATGGCAAGTCTAATCTCCTGGAATTCGAGTTCGGCGGCGGCGTGCGCAGGGATTACCTCGATTGCCGCGTCGAGCATTTCGGCGACGCCGCTTCCATGCTCGGCCGAGATTGGGAAGACTTCCTCGAAACCCCAACACTCGAACTCGAGGGCGTCGGCTTCCAGCTTCGCGCTATCGACTTTGTTTGCCGCGACGAACACTGGCTTGTTAATAAGTCTGGCAATCTCAGCGAGCTCTTCATCGAGCGGCGTGATGCCCGCGCGGGCGTCGACGAGCAGGATTATCAGCGACGCTTCGTCGAGCGCCGCGCGCGCCTGTATGAGGATGTTTGCCGGTATCAGCTCCTTCTCATTTGGGATGATACCGCCAGTGTCGACCAGCCTAAACTCGCGGCCTCGCCATTCGGCACGTCCGTAGATTCGGTCGCGTGTTATGCCAGGCTCATCTCCGACGATCGCTCGACGCGAGCCTGTGAGCTTGTTGAACAACGTCGACTTACCCACGTTCGGGCGGCCTATTATGACGACAGTCGGAAGTTCATTCGCTGATGTGGCATAACTCTCTCGCATAGGCTCTTGATGAGGTGATTTCAATGTAGCTTGCGAGCATCGGCTTTAACAAGGAGCAGCTATCGGATAAGATGCACGACGTGTTCGTGAGAAAGAGAACTGCCTCTCGTGCCGAGCATTTGGAATTGGGCGAACGTGGCGAGCGCGCGGCCCTCGATTACTTGATCGAGTACGAAGGCTATCGAATAGTCGCCACCAACTTTCGAGTCCCGCTCGGTCGCGGGCTGCGCGGCCAGAAGACTACTGCCGAGATCGACGCGATTGCCTACGATGGCGACACACTTGTCTTCGTTGAGGTCAAGACGCGCAGCACGGATGAGATTGTGGCGCCCGAACGCGCTGTTGACTTGAGGAAGCAGCGACATATAGCGCGCGCGGCGGGGCGTTATCGGCGATTGATAAAAGTCGCCGACGAGCCTTACCGATATGACGTCGTCACGGTGCTGCCGGGAGGCAAGGGTTACGAAATAGAGCTGTTGCGAGGCTATTTCGACGAACGGATCTTTCAAAGGAGCAGATACTTCAAGCGCGACGAACCCTTCTAAGAGCCGCGCGAGTGACCTCAATTCGTACGACCGTCCGATTTTCCTTCTCGCCCAGTCGACCGATCTCAATACGTTCTGCATATCTCGAAATCATCCAAGCTGATGAACTGGCTGAAACCAACTAGACGAAATTCGTAAGTGTTCGTAGCTTGGACTCTTCCCAGGGGTCCGAGTCTGCCTGTGTGTCAGGCTTGTATTGCCGATGTCGCTCGATTGTTGACGAGGTTGCTGCTAATTCTCCTGTGGTGATCTCGGATTGTGATGGCATTCGGCTTGCGGTCATTCGGGTTGCGGTACTGAAGGATTGGGTTGTTGCCCAACGCCTTACGGTGGACGGCGTGTTGAGTGACAGATTGAATCCGCGCTATTTAGGAGGACAGCAATGGTCACTCAATTCGGTCAGTTCGCGGCAAACGTATTAAGCCATCTCGCCGTTCCGGCGAAGGCGGAAGACAAGCCCGATTTCAATCTCCTGGATCACACGGTCAAATCAGAAGACGCTTATGTATTCGAACACGAGCTTGGAGCGCGTGTGATTGGACAGGAACGTGCCTTACAGGCGTTGGCTCAGATTTATCAAGTCTATCGCGCGGGTTTGAACCCTCCGGGCCGCCCGATTGGAACGCTGCTGTTTCTCGGCCCAACCGGAACCGGCAAGACGCGGTCGGTCGAGGCCGCGGCGGAAGTGCTGTTTGGCAACCCCAGCGCTTTCATCCGCGTCGATTGTGCTGAGTTCCAGCATCCGCATGAGATATCGAAGTTGATCGGCGCGCCTCCCGGTTATCTTGGTCACAGAGAAACGCCACCGATGCTATCTCAGGAAACGCTCGATAGTTATCACACCGAGCGGGTGAGGCTAACGCTCGTCCTTTTCGACGAAATCGAAAAGGCGTCCGACGCCCTTTGGCAGTTGCTGCTCGGAGTGCTGGATAAGGCAACGCTTACGCTTGGCGACAATCGCCGCGTGGACTTTTCGCGTGCTCTGGTAGTAATGACCTCAAACCTTGGCGCGAGGGAGATGGACAGGATGGCTGATGGGCCGCTCGGGTTCTCTATTCCGAATCAACTGCCGCCGGATTCGTTTGACGGTCAACTCAGCCGAGTCGGGCTAGAGGCTGCGCGAAAGAGGTTTTCGCCTGAATTCATGAACCGCCTGGACAAGGTGGTTGTATTCAGGCGGCTGACTGACGAGTCGATGCGTAGCATACTCGAGCTCGAGTTGCAGGCCGTTCAGGGCAGGATCCTCAAGCTCAACCAGGGTCGTTTCATACTCCGGTACACCGAAGACGCCAGAAGGTTCTTGCTCGTGAACGGAACCAGCGCGCGATACGGGGCGCGAGAGTTGAAGCGAACCATCGAACGCTACGTCGTGTTGCCCCTCTCAAACCTGATTGCCACAAAACAAATCAATGAAGGCGACATTTTACACGTCGACCTGGACGAAGGCGAAAGCAGCCTCATCTTCATGAAACGTCACGCGTCGAGCGTCTCATACGATCCCTATGAGTTTCGTTTTGACCAGATGCGAGTTGCCGCCGGCGCCGCGCGCTGAGATGCTCGATCTCAAACGTGTCTGTGAAGCCGGCACTGGCGGCGTGATGCCCGCCCGCTTGGTGAACAAAAAAGTCTCGCACCACTCGACATGTGAGGGTAGAATCTAACCCAGTCAGGGAGTGAAGATCTTATGCCCGACGTACTTATTCTGGCTGCTGGGTTAGGCACGCGCATGAAGTCGCGCCGTGCAAAAGTGCTGCACGAGCTTGCGGGCCGACCGCTGGTCGCATACACGCTGGGCGCGGCCCTGGAACTGGCTCCAGAAGCCATTTTCACGGTTGTTGGCTATCAGGCAGAAGAAGTCGAACGCGCCGTGCGCGACGAAGCTGCGCGCTTGAGCGAAGGCGGCGCGTCGTCCCCTCCCGAGCTGAGGTTCGTCCCGCAGCCGCAGCAGCGCGGAACCGGACACGCAGTGATGGCGGCACGAGATGAACTCGCGAGTCGCGGCGGACCGCTAGTGATTGTTCCCGGAGACGCCCCGCTGATTGAGGCCGCAACGCTCAAACAACTTGTCCAGACTCATCGCGACCGGAAGAACGACGTAACGATGCTAACTGTGATTATGGATGATCCGACGGGTTATGGCCGAATCATCCGCGATCAAGAGGGTCAACTGCTTCGATGCGTGGAGCAGAGGGACGCGACGCCTTCGGAGCTTGCGATTCGCGAGGTGGCAGTCAGCATTTATTGTTTTGAGATTCCGGCATTGCTCGCAGCGCTGCATCGTCTGACGACGGACAACGCGCAAGGCGAGTATTACCTCACGGATGTGCCCAGAATAATGCAGGCGCAGGGAAAGAGAGTGGGATTACTTTGCCACTCGAGGGCCGAAGAGGTGCTTGGCGTGAACACGCGCGTGGAGCTTGCAGACCTCGAGCGGAAGCTGCGCGAAAGGAAGCTTCGCGAGCTCATGCTCTCGGGCGTGACGATTGTCGATCCGGCGACTACTTACATTCACGAAGACGTGGAGATCGGTCAGGACTCTGTTATCCATCCTCAGGTGATCATCGAGGGCGCGAGCCGCGTCGGTTCCGGCTGTACGATTCACTCGTGGACGCGCATTCGTAACGTCGAAATTGGCGACGGCGTTACGATTAGGAATTCGAGCGTCATCGAGGACAGCAAGATTCATGACGGCGCGACGATCGGCCCGTTTGCGCGCCTGCGCGCCGGCGCCGAAATTGGTGAAAAGGCGGGCATTGGCAATTTCGTTGAAGTGAAGAAATCCAAAATCGGGCGAGGAACAAAGGCTGCGCACCTTACATACCTCGGCGATGCGACGCTCGGTGATCGGGTAAACATTGGCGCAGGCACTGTGACTTGCAACTACGATGGCGTGCGCAAGAACGAGACAATCATCGAGGACGAAGTAAAGATAGGCAGCGACACGATGCTCGTTGCGCCGGTGCGCGTGGGAAAGGGTTCGATGACCGGCGCGGGCACTGTAGTGACTAAAGACGTGCCTCCTGACTCATTGGCGGTGGGCGTTCCAGCGGTCGTCAAAAAAAAGCTGAGGTGAGAATCACAGATGTGCGGAATAGTCGGTTATGTCGGCGACAAGCAGGTAGTGGGAGTTATCCTCGACGGGCTGAAGAAGCTTGAGTATCGCGGTTATGATTCAGCAGGGATTGCAGTCGTTGACGAAAAAGGGACACTCACGATTCGCCGCGCGGAAGGCAAGCTGCATAACCTGGAAGAAGCCGTCCGTCTAAAACCGCTGGACGGAACCTACGGCATCGGCCACACACGATGGGCGACTCACGGACGCCCAACCGAGGAAAACGCGCATCCTCATCGCGACTGTTCGGGACGCGTCGTCGTAGTTCATAACGGAATCATCGAGAACTTCATTTCGCTCAAACACGAGCTTCAATCCGACGACCACACCTTTGTGACCGAAACAGACACCGAAGTGATCGCCCACTTGATCGAGAAGTATCTCGATCAAGGCGAACCCAATCTCGAGTCGAGCGTTCGTCGAGCGGTTTCGGACCTGCGAGGTATTTACGCGTTGGCGATCATGTCGTCGGACGAGCCTGAGAAGATCGTCGCCGTACGCCAAGGCCCGCCCATCGTAATCGGTCTGGGACAAGACGAGTATTTCGTCGCCTCCGATATCCCGCCGGTGTTGAATCACACGCGCGACATGTTCTTTCTCGGAGATGGAGAAATAGCAGTGCTCACACGCGACGGCGTTACAGTCACAGACTTCGAGGGCACGGCAGTTTCTCCCAACGTTCAACAGATCACCTGGGATCCGATAGCAGTCGAGAAGGGCGGGTTCAAGCACTACATGCTCAAAGAGATCTATGAGCAGCCCCGCGCAGTCCGTGACACGATAATCGGCCGCGTATCGCAGACGACCGGCCGCGTGTATCTGGATGAGATGGAAATCACCGAAGCCGAGTTTCGCGGATTCACTTCGGTCAAAGCGATCGCTTGCGGCACAAGCCTGCACGCGGCGATGGCCGGTAAGTACATGCTCGAAGAGCTTGCGCGGTTGCCGGTCGAGGTCGACTACGCGTCGGAGTTCCGCTATCGCGATCCGATTCTAGATGACAGAACTTTAGTGATTGCGATTTCACAATCAGGCGAGACGGCGGACACGCTG
Source organism: Blastocatellia bacterium (assembly GCA_036505875.1). Lineage (GTDB taxonomy): Bacteria > Acidobacteriota > Blastocatellia > UBA7656 > UBA7656 > Onstottus_A. The sequence goes on from DASXSR010000412.1 coordinate 9,975, forward strand.
GCGGCGGCTCGCGAGTCCAGGGAGAAAGGCGCGAAGATTCTGTCGATTTGTAACGTGCAGGGCTCGATGCTCACGCGGGAGTCTCACGGGACGGTTCTGACCCACGCCGGCCCGGAGATCGGCGTCGCGTCGACCAAAGCGTTCACTAGCCAGATGACGGTGCTCTATCTGCTTGCGCTCTATCTTGGCCAACATCGCGGAGTGCTCGATGATGAGCAATCGCTCGCTCACGTGCGCGCGTTGAACGGCTTGCCGGTGAAAATGGAGACGCTGCTCGGCTGCGATGATCTTGTGGAGAAGCTGGCCCGCGAGTTTCATCGCGCGCAAGATTTTCTCTATCTGGGGCGAGGGATCAACTATCCGATTGCGCTCGAGGGCGCGCTGAAGCTCAAGGAGATTTCTTATATTCACGCAGAAGGTTATCCGGCCGGCGAGATGAAGCACGGTCCGAACGCGCTGATCGATGAAGACTTGCCGGTCGTGGTCATCTGCACGCGCGATGGAACCAGCGAGGCGTCGAAGCTGCGTTATGAAAAAACGCTTTCGAATATGGTCGAGGTGAAAGCGCGCGACGGCGTAGTGATTGCGGTGGCGACAGAGGGCGACACCGAGCCCGCAGAAGTTGCGGATCAGGTAATCGAGATACCACGCGCAAGCGATCTAATTTCGCCAATCCTTTCCATCGTCCCTCTTCAATTGTTGGCCTATCACATTGGTGTGCGTCGGGGCTGCGATGTCGATCAACCTCGCAACCTGGCGAAGTCAGTGACGGTTGAATGAGACGTTTTTGGATGACAAGCTAACCCAGTCAAATCTTTCGCGCAGCAGTCGTGTTCCGGACCCTCCTTCAACTATAATACTCCGATAGCTGACTCTCCCCCGAGTGAGCCGGCATTCAATGGAATCGAAGCGCTTCTTTAAGCTGCCTGCCCTCAAGCTGCACACCAGGACCACTCTTGTCACTTCGGGCGTGCTGATCATAGTCTTTGCGATCATCGCCGTCTTTTCCGATCTCGCCATAACTAAATTGAGTGATCGCCAGGAGCGCGATCAGGCTCAACTGCTCGCAACGCGCGTGGCCGAAACGGTAGAGCACCACATCAAACGCCAGAAGAATCGCATCGAACGGCGCATGAAGCGCGGTGAAGCTCCGGAGGAGATCGAAACTACGACTGTTCCAGACTGGGCTGACGTCCAGGAGCAGATCGAAGACATGATCGCCAAGGACAATCCGCAGCTCACAGAAGTGCGAGTGTTTCAAAGAACGGGGTCCGGCAGATGGGAAGAGGCCATTAGAATGCCGCCCGACGCCGGTCCCTTGCCTCCCGAAGAAGAGAGGGCTGCCTCGCAGCAAATCAACGCCTCCAGGGTGTCTTCAGTTCGGCAACAAGGATCGAACAGGTTGATCGCAGCCACAGCGGGAATCAACGTCCTGGATGCGGGCGGGCCGACACACTTTGGAACCGTCGACGTGCTGCTTACGTTCGACGAGAATCGCAGCTCGGCGGCCGAGCTCCGCCGGTTGATGTGGCCGCTGATGTTGCTGGCGATCATCGCGATCACGTTGATGACGTATTTTCTTTTCCGGCACCTGGTGTACAAGCCGATCGACAGCTTGTTGCTCGCGATGTCAAAGGCCGAAGAAGGCGATCTTGCGGCGGAGGCGCCGGCAACCGTGGCTGATGAAATCGGCCTGCTGACTTCCCGATTCAATCGTATGCTCGGCCGCATACGACAGATGACCGAGCAGCTTAACCTGGAGCAGCGTCAGTTGGAGGATCGGGTGCACGAGGCGACTGGCGAGATCGCAGACCGCAAAGCTCAACTCGAAGAAGCAAACTTGCGGCTGTTCGAGATGCAGCGACAGTTGACCCAACTCGAGCGTCTTGCGGCGGCGGGGCAATTGGCCGCTCAGTTCGCTCACGAAGTCGGCACGCCGCTTAATTTAATATCCGGCCACGTTCAGTTGCTTCGAGCGCGGCTGCGAGACGAACGGGTTATTACGCGGCTTGATATCATAGCCGGTCAAATCGAAAGGATCACGAACATCGTCCGCTCGATGCTCGATTCGACTCGCAGGCCTGTGCCTCAATTCGAGCCGGTGGACGTTAACGCGCTCCTGGCACAGATACTCGACGCGTCTCAGCCGACCCTTATGGCGCGCAACGTCGAGCTGCACACGCAAATCAACGAGGAGCTTCCGCCGATCAACGCTGATTCGGATCAGCTCCAACAGGTGTTTATCAATCTGATCAACAATAGCCTCGACGCAATGCCGCTCGGTGGAAGGCTCGAAGTTTCAACCGGGCTGGACCGCAACGGCGTGGTAATTGAGGTCTCAGATAACGGAGAAGGAATCGCTGAGGACCAGATCGATCTGATATTTGAACCGATGTTTTCAACCAAGCGAGGGCGTGGGACAGGGCTTGGGCTCACGATCGTCAGGCAAATAGTTTCGGAACACTACGGGGAAATCGAGGTTCGAAGCAGGCCCGGGCAACGGACCACGTTTCGAATAACCCTGCCGCTCCATTCGGCTGCTGTCGGAAGCGGGATGGGAGATGACAGGGAGGCCGGGATAGTAATGAAGGTCCCGGCGCTGGTAGACGAATGAAACGAATTCTGGTGATAGACGACGACCTCGAGACTTGCAACTTCCTCACCGAAATCTTCGCCGAGGAAGGTTGGCAAGTCGCCTCGAGTCAAAGCGCGGAGGCGGCTCGCGAGGCCGCCGAAAAGACTCACTTCGACCTGATCGTCAGCGACATCAATCTCGGTGGCCGCACGACCGGCGTTGCCTTACTAAAAGAGTTCAAAGCCATAGCTCCAGAATCCGAAGTGATTTTGATCAGCGGGTTCGGCACGCTTGAGACTGCTGTGGAAGCCGTCCGGGAAGGCGCATTCGACTACATAAGCAAGCCGTTCAACGTGAACGAGGTTATCGCTACGGCTCGACGCGCGCTCAAGGGTAGAGACGCCAGCGCGCCGGCGGCCGTTCTGCTGAAAGAGTACAGCGAGGCTTCGGGCCTGATCGGGCACACTCACAAGATGATCGAGCTGTACAAGGAGATCGCACTGGTGGCGCCCTCGCGTTCGACTGTGCTGATAACTGGAGAGTCGGGGACTGGCAAGGAGTTGGTCGCGCGCGCTTTGCATCGAAACAGCCTCAAGAACGCAGGGGCGTTCGTTGCAGTGAACTGCGGGGCGATCACAGAAACTCTTCTCGAGTCTGAATTGTTCGGACACGTGAAAGGCAGTTTCACCGGCGCGACCGGCGACAAGCGCGGGCTGTTCGAAGAAGCAAGCGGCGGGACAATTTTTTTGGACGAGATAGGTGAGACCAGCGCCGCTGTGCAGGTAAAGTTACTGCGCGTTCTTCAGGAAGGCGAAATACGCAGAGTAGGAAGCCCCCGTCCCATCCGGGTAGATGTTCGCGTGCTTGCAGCCACCAACCGCAATCTCGAGCGTGAAGTGGAGGAAGGTCGGTTTAGAGAAGATCTCTACTATCGTTTGAGCGTGGTGATGATGCGCGTCCCTCCCCTGCGAGAGCGAGTCGAGGACTTGCCACTGCTGGCCGCCAACGCACTGAGGCAAGCGCGTGACGCCGGGGCTCGCGCGACTACAATCTCCGAAGAGGCGCTCGGTACCCTGTGCCGATACGATTGGCCGGGCAACGTCCGAGAACTCGAGAACACAATTGCACACGCGGCCCTTTATGCTCGCGGCTACGTGATCACCCCTGACGACTTGCCCGCGAAGATACGCAATCATATTCGCGCAGTTGAGCCCGAGAACAAAGCTCAATCGATGTTCAAAGACCTTCCCTCGCTCGATGAGCTTGAGCGACGTTACCTGATTCACGTTTTGCAATCGGTTGGCCGAAGTCGAACTCGCGCCGCCGAAGTCCTCGGGATAGACCGCCGGACTCTTTATCGAATGGCCGAGCGATACGGGATCAATCTCAAAGAGGGTGGAGAGTGAATCAGCGGGGGATCGAAGTTGAGGATCGAGGACGGCAACGGCTGCACCACTCGATCCGGGATCATCAATCTTCCATCCTCGTGTCTTCCGGCTTGTGGCTGTTTTGTTTGATAAGGCAAAAGAGCCACAAGGAAAAGGGAGGCCCCACTGATCACAAAGTTACAGCCAATGACACTAAGCTGGTTGATTTGTGAACTTACGTGAACAGCCGTGCGTCGATATGAACCGGCACGCCCCTTGCTCTTCCAAGAATCGACTGGCCCGACTGGATTAGCACCAAGCTGTTTATCGAGTCGGTCGTCAACAAAAATCCAACGGAGGAGAATAATGAAACGGATCCTTATCAGTGCAGCTTTAGCGCTAGCGCTTGCCGGCACGTCTGCCTTCGCCGCGCAGAACAAGAATACTGCCAAGAAGCCCGCGGCAAAGACCAGCAACTCGGCCACTATGACCAAGAACACTGGTGGCAAGAGTACGGGCAAACACAAGGGCAAACGTCGTCACAGACGGGCCAAGGGCAAAGCCAAAGCCAACAAGAACATGTAATGTGTGATTAGCACCACTCATTAACTTTCGAGCGGGTTGGCCAGCGCCTGTGCTGACCCGCTCTTGTTTTTTTTGGTTTTTTTGGTTCGGATCGTAGAAAACTCCAGACTTTCGGCTGATGTCTGACGATCTAAGTTAGTAGAAACAGATGTTGATCGACGTGTGGTGAAGCAATGAGCAAGTTGGCGCGAATTCTAATCATCATCCTTATGGCGTTCGCCTTGTCGAGCTTAGTGCTATACCGGCTCAGGCTCGGCAGCACGCTTCGCCCGTCGCGCCAGAATACAGCAACAGCCGGACTCGTTGAAGAGACGAAAACGATAGACGGGGAGATAGAGGCTGTTGATCCAGGCTCGAGCACCTTGACGCTCATAAATGATGGCCAGCAGTTGTTGCTCGCTTTTGATGAACGCACCGCAATCCTGGAGTCTGGCCGCCCCGTTCAACCTACCTCAATCGCGTCGGGCACTCCGGCGACTGTCAAGTACACCCAACGCGGAACCAAGAAGTGGGCTCGTAGAATCGAGCTGGCGCCCGCCCAACCCATTGACGACTCCGATTCGTATTAGCCCAGCCCTCAAGGTTGTACGACTCATGAAGCGGCTGCTATATTGAATGACGCGGCCAGCATGAATCGCATCAGCAAACTGTCACGCCAATCGGCAGCGCTCGCAGTCATCGATATGCAAGAGGCCTTTCGCCCGGTGATACCGGACTTTAGGGAAACAGCTTTGCGCATCGCGAAGGCAGTTGAAGGCGCGCGGTTGCTGGAAGTCCCGGTGATTGTAACCGAGCAGTATCCGGCGGGACTCAAGCACACCGCCGAAGAAATTCTCGCGCGGCTGCCGTCGGAGTTGAAGCCGATCGTGAAGACCTGTTTCAGTTCCTGCGGCTCAGAGGCTTTTCTCTCACACCTCGCGAGCAGGAATATAAAGCAGGTGATTGTCTGCGGTATCGAAGCACACATCTGTGTGATGCAAACTGCCCTCGATTTGCTCGATCGAGACTTCGAGGTTTATCTGCTTGTCGATTGCATAACCTCTCGCGCGCCTGAGAACAAGCGAGCGGCTCTGGCGCGCCTGACTCAGGCCGGCGCTATTCAAGCTACGTTGGAGATGGTGTTGTTCGAGTTGATGCGGACTGCCGATTCGCCGCAGTTCAAGGCGATACAGGGACTGATCAAATAGGTGTTTGGGCCGGGTTCCAATCTCACCCCAATCACCAAGAAATCGGCGTGACGCGTGGAGCGGAATCCCGTCTTCGACTCAGGACTTGAGTTGAGCCAACTTATTGAGGGGCACCGATACGCCGGAGCAGATCTTGAAAGCGCGGCTCTGCGCGTAGTCCATCCCAGAACGGGTCGGCCTTGAGTTCCCCGATCCAAGGTTCGCTGGCCGCAAACCCTTTCTCAAGCCATCTAAGTGCTTCTTCCTTTTCTCCTATCCGCAAATGCTCTTTCGCCAATTCGTCCGGCTGCGGCTGGTGAGATTTCAGTTCCGCAGCGAGTCCACCCATGACGCCAACAGAGCGCTTGCCTGTTCGCGTCTCCTGCATCTCGATTACTTTCTGCCAAAACCCCTTCCAACCAGACGCCTTGTAGAGCTTTTTCAGCTCCTCTACGACTTGAGAATTCGCTCCTGAGACAGCAAGACCATTCATTTCGGTTGCGAATGCCTTGTCATACATGCCTTTCATTTCGTAAGACTTCCCTAGCCATCCATAGGTCGTCGTGAAATGTGGGTCCAGCTCTAGCGCTTTCTTGCATTGTTCTATCGCTTCGTCATAACGACGCGCAAGGTAAAGGATCTGTCCGTAGACTCTGTAGGTAAAAGCGGCGAGCGGATCGATTTCCACTGTGCGCTTGATCTGTGATATTGCTTCATCAAACCGCAGCTCTTCTGCCAGAGATAACGCGTACCAGCGACGCGCAGAGACCAAGTTTGGATTGAGTTCGACCGCGCGCCTGAACTCTCTCTCGATGGCATCGGCCTGCCCATTTCGCAGGTCGTTCCATAAAGCATATGCCAATGCGAGGTGAGCTTCAGCGAGGGTGTCGTCAAGCTCCACCGCCCGCGCTGCTGCCGCGTTGGCTTTGGGCACAATATCTCGAGGTGCAAAGTCTGTCCCGAGGTTGATCAGGGAATCATAGGCTTCAGCAAGTCCTGCATAGGCCAAAGCGTAATTGGGATCGATCTTTGTAGCCTGCTCAAAATACTCAACGCTCGTTTGGCTATCGCGCCTAGTTCGTCTATCGAGGTGGAAGCGGCCTCTGAGGTAAAGTTGATACGCCTCGTTGTTTTCAGTATAGCGCCTGGCGAGAAGTTTCTGCTCCTCGCTCGTGGACTTGACGCGTAGTTTGCTTGAAAGGTCACGCGAGATGTCTGCTGGTAGCGGGATGACGTCTGAAAGCCTTCGCTCATATCGTTGGCCCCATATTTGATGATTGTCTCTCGGGTCAACCATCTCAACATTAATTGATATGCTATCGCCACGCGAAACAATTTGCGACAGGACGACCGCCTGCACTTTCAACTCCCGGGCGGCTGTTTGCGGATCTATATCTTTGCCCTTGTATCGAAAGACCGAACTATGGGACATGACTTTCAGGGCCGACAATTGCGATAGGTTGTTGATCACGCCGTCGGTGATCCCATCCGCGAAGAATTCGAGGTCTGCGTTACTGCTTGCGTTCAACATTGGCATCACGGCAACCGAGTCTATCGCCGTTGCATTGGTAGCACTGCCGGTGCGCGAGAGGCGGAATACGACAAACAGTGCGAGCGCCAGAATCAAAGCTCCCAAACCGGCAAGTGCTAGATTGCGAGTCGACGGAACGCGAGACCAACTCGCGATTTGAGACATACTCTGTGTCTTGAGCGTGCGGTAAGGCAGCGTCAACTCCTCAAAGTCGATTGAACCGGAAAATCCCATCGCCTGCGCAGCCCGCCACAGTTCGTCCTTCATTTCCTTCATCGATTGATAACGGCGCGCGGGTTCTTTAGCCATTGCTCGGTCGATGACTGCACAAAGCTCTGCTGAGACTTCTTTGTTCGATTTGCTCACTGGCGAGTGAGGTTCATTGATGATGGCGTTCAATGTCTCAGGCTGCGATCTTGCTTTGAAGGGCAGACGCCCGGCGGCCATCTCGTATATCAAAACGCCAACCGAAAAGATGTCACTGCGATTGTCTGCCCGCTCGCCGCGCGCCTGCTCCGGAGACATATAAGCCGGGGTCCCTATGATCACGCCGGTCTGAGTGAGTTCGGCCTGCGTCGCGCTCGCGCCGACTGAGCGTTCATCCATCAACTTCGCCAGCCCGAAGTCGAGCACTTTCACCTGTCCGCGCGGCGTGATCATGATGTTCGTGGACTTGATGTCGCGGTGGATGATCCCTTTTTCGTGGGCCGTCGAGAGTGCGTCCGCCACTTGCAGGCTGATCGCGAGAAGGTTCTTGACGCTCAGTGGCTGATCGGCCAACAAGTCTTTCAACGTCTTGCCTTCGACGTATTGCATGGCGATAAAGCTCTGCCCTGTATCTTCGCCGATCTCGTGGATGGTGCAGATATTCGGGTGATCGAGCGTCGCGGCTAACTGCGCTTCGCGGAGAAATCGACCGCGCGCCTGGTTGTCGGCGGTTAGAGTACCTGGCAGCAGTTTGACGGCGACGTTGCGCGTGAGCTTCGTGTCGCGTGCAAGATAAACTTCTCCCATTCCTCCGGCGCCAAGACGTGAAATGATTTCGTAGTGGGCGATACGTTGCCCCGCTATCAGGCAAGTCTTTTCCTTTATCGCGGACTCGGCGCTTGAATCAGACGCCGGCGTTTCAATGAAGTCGCCCGCGCGCTCGTGCGCCGCCAGCAGCGATTCAACCTCGCGGCGCAACGCCTCGTCTCCAGCGCACGCTTCATTCAGAAACGCGGTGCGCTCTGACGCGTCGCGCTCGAGTGCCGCGTCGAACAACGCATCAACCTGCCGCCAGCGTTCAGCCTGCATCGCTCGTCCCTTCGGTCAGTTCACGATAAAGCCACGCTTTCGCCTTCAGCCATTCTCGCTTGACGGTGATTTCGGATAAGCCGAGCGCTTCCGCCGTCTCTTGCGCGCTCAGGCCGCCAAAGTAGCGCAGCTCGACGATCTTGACCTTGCGCTCGTCGAGCTGCGCGAGCTTCGTCAGGGCCTCATCAAGGGCCAGTAAATCTTCGCTCTTCTGCTCGGAAACGATTGCGGCTTCGTCAAGCGATACCTGCTGTGGGTTGTCGCCACGCCGGGCGCGATGGCGAGTGCGCGCGTGGTCAACCAGCACGTGGCGCATTACGGTTGCAGCCACCGCAAAGAAGTGCGCGCGGTCTTGCCAGTCTGTCGCCGGCTGCCCGGCCATACGCAGATAGGCTTCGTTGATCAGCGCCGTCGTTTGCAGGGTATGGCCCTCGCGCTCGCGCTTCATGCAGCGGCTTGCGATGCGGCGCAGCTCATCGTAGACGAGCGGCATCAGCCTATCGAGCGCCTCGCGGTCGCCGTCGCGCCACCGGGCGAGCAGTCCAGTTACTTCCTGAGGGGATGCGCTCACTGCGGCCTCTCCAGCTTGGTCAATGAAAGCGGCCACGATTATATCACTGCTGCGCCGCGGTATCGCAAACTAACCTGCCTTCAGAAAACTTTCCGGGTGTGATCAAGAGTGGGACTTGGGATGAGCATCAAGGTGTTAATGAAAAACCAATTCGCACACTAGGGTCTCTCCGCGATGTCAAGCCGCGTCTTGCAGCAAGTCCTATTAATTGCACCCAACTTTCCAGGTTGATGATACGACCTTTTCAGTTTTGTCGCTTTCATCAGTGAGGGTAGTTAGGGCGCTCGCAACGCGAAAGGAGAACGCATATGAAATTCGACAAAGATTTCTTGTTTTGGAGTTTGCCGGTGATTCTCTGGCTTCTTCAACACGCCCATAGCAATGGCGCCTTTCATCTGTTGGGGCGGACATACAACCACAACGAAACGCTCGTGCGAGACCAGGCATAGGCGCGGTTAAAGAAACCCGCGCAGAGATTCCAACGATGCTTTCAGCTAGTGTCAATTCGCCGGATGGTGATTCGGCTGAGACCGCGAGGTCCCAGGAGCAGTGGCTTGCAGGTCTCGCCGAATTCCATCGCGAGCAAGGCAACTATCGCGATGCCGAGACATTATTCAAACAGGCGCTCGCGATTGCCGAAGATGCTTTCGGCTCTGATGCTTTGGAAGTATCAGTGATCCTCAACAACTTCGCCGTGCTTTACAAGTTCATGGCTCGATTCAGCAAAGCGCGGCAGTTTTACATTCGCTCGCTCGCCATCACGGAAAAACGGCAGGGCCGCGATGGTCAGCGCCGATTCTGGGGCTAGCCGTTAGCGATCCGCGCTTTGTGTCGCCATTGTCGAATAGGTCCACTTTCGAAATTGCTGTTTGGGAGGAGGAAACTAATATGATCAACATACGTCCAAAGAAAACTAGACTCTTGGTCATTGCTCTTTGTTTCAAGATAGCCTTTCTGAGTGCGGCCTGCTGCGACTTCAACCCAGTATTCCGCCCCAAAATCTGCCTCGATAAGACGGGTCAAGGGCATGAGGACCTCATCGAGTGCTGCGTCGTTGACGACGCCGACTGCGATCCCAGGTTTAGTGGTTGTTCTGCTCATTTCAATTGCAAGGATATTCCGCCATTGCTCGGCTGCGACGACGGTCTCGCACACCAAATCACTAGTATTAGCCCCCACGAACTGGGTCAGTGTAGCTCCCAAATCCTAACTCTCAATGGTACGGGCCTCGCTGGCGCTAACAAGGTGACGGATTACGAACAAAATTTTGAGGAAGAACCCCATTTGACATTAACGGTGCTCAACTCAACTGATGCCCAAGTGACGCTTCAAGTTAATGCCGATTGCCGCCCATGTGGAGACCTAGATGACTTATCCGACTATACCTTCGCAGTGGGAACCGACTCCTGGTCGACGCAGCGGGTTCCCATCAAAGGCAGCGGTAAGCCTTGCAGATCCGCCATAGTTGATGTCAATGACCGTCCTCAACCAACGAATCCAGAAAGACAACAAGCTGCTCCCAACAAAGAAATTGCTGTTGCCGGTACGTCCGTTGGCGGCATCATTCTTACCCCTGCTGCAGACGGCACCGTTCACGAACTCCTGGCTCGCGGGAGGGACGCGACGTCGCCCGTCATCGTCAGTGTAACGGCTCCGACGACCAGCATCGTCAACACACGCATTCCGCCAACGCCCATTGAACAGATCAAAGAGCAGCCGGTCTCCAACTTCCTTCGGTACACGTTAGCTACTGGCGGCGCCCAGAATTTTGGCGGAACGACCCGGCTTAAGGACTTCTCAACCAGACTGCCAGTTCCGACATCAGACACGCGTTCCTTTACAGACGCTAGCTTCGCAACCGCCGGCGTTGTTGAGTTCGATCTGGCCGGACTCAGGAATGTCCTCCAGCAGCTCAACGTGCCGAATACCGCGATCAGGGCAACTGTGCGCCTCACACCTATTCGCAGCCTCAACGTCTTCGATGTCTTGAATCCGACCGCTTCCTCGCAGATACCGTCCATCACAAAGGTTGCGCTGCTCAACATGAACCGAATCCAGGAAGACCTCGCAGTGAATTACAAAGACTTTCCGCGCTTCGTATCTGTGAGATCAACCGATCCAGACGACCTCGCAACAGCGGTCAGAGTCTCATCGCCAGATCGCGTAACCACTGTGCGAACAGACCTGCTTGGATTGCTCAAGCCGATCAGCTTCGATGTCACATCGACGATCCAGCGGGATATTCGTGCAACGAATCCGACTACCGGTTTTTTGGTCGCGAGCGAGCTCAACGGCGCAGGCCTGCTCTTTGCTGACAGTTCAACACAAATCCCGGGAGTTTCGGAATTAATCGCTCCACAGCTTGTGATAACCCTCGATGGCTTCACGCCTCCATCCAAAGCCCAGTTCGTTTCATCTACCACTCGCATTCCATTTGACCTGCTGCCGCAAGGCTCGACCGACATGATGCTCGTCACCCTGACCAATATCGGAGCAACCGCGGGCACAGTCTCGCTCGACCTCACGTCCGGCTCGAACGCGTTTGGACTAATGACGCCCGACGGCCGCGCGATTACCGCCCAGAACAATACCGCTACGATCGGCTCAGGCGAGCGACTTGTCTTCGCCGTGACCTTCAAGCCAACCGACGGCGACAAGTTTGATGGTCAACTTCAAGTGACCGACACAACCGGCGGGACGCGCAACACCATAAATCGGATTGCATTGTCAGGCTCGACTTTTCCGGCGAGCTTCAGTCAGGGCATTCCTTCGATCACCGCGCCAATCAAGCCTCAGCGGTTGCCCGACGATGCAGCGCGGGTGGGCGACCTGAATGGCGATGGGCTGATCGACGCCGCAGACATCGGCCAGCTAGCCGCCATCGTCGCGGGCAGCGTTTCTGCACCTTCGCCCGGCACCGCGGCCTTTGCCGTAGCGGACATCAATGGCGATGGCGTGATTGACCGAGCCGACCTCACTATCCTCGGCGATGCCGTGGCGGGAAACCGCAACGGGCTTCCGCGATTGCGTCCAAGCGCCGGCGAATTGACCAATGTCGTGGCGCGCTTTAGCCATCGTTCGGATCAACTCGAACGAACGAAGCAGGACACTCCGCCGCGTCGATCTCATGACGTTGCGGTTCCGGTACGTGCTCGCTGAGTAACGTATCTCCGTCACTTCTGGAAAGGAGCAATCGAATATGAAAAGACGAATTCTTTATCTGGTTGCGTTTCTTGCTTGCGGCGTCGCCCTGGCGGGCGTGGTTATGCAAGCGCGCTCAGTTGAGATTCCCGCGCCGATGGCCGCGGCGACGGTGAGCGTGGAAATCGACGCGGCAAAGCTGAAACGCAATAAGACATACACCGCGCAGATCAAGGTGGATTTGACCGGCGTCACCGCGCCCGGGACAAACCAACCGGCCGCGATTGGCTGTTACGTGATCCCAATAATATTCGATCGATCGGCGCTCGAATTCGTCTCGGTCAGCGGAGGAGAGTCGGCGCCTTTTGCTTCGGGACCGATCACAGCGACAAACCCCGCCGCAGCGAACGCCGTTGGAATGGTTGCAGTGGTGGGCTCGCAGACCTCCTCTGATTCTACGACTGGCACGCAGGCTACCGCGGGTGTGACCTTCAAAGTCATCGCCACGGACAGCGGACGCACCAGCATTAGCATTGGCCCCGAGCTGGCAGCGCCCGGACTCTCGTTGGCTTCACCATCTTCGGGAGCGAGCGCAGCTTATCGGATCGCCGCCGTAGGGAAGACCACCAGCTTTAAAATCAAATGATCGCCGGACGTGCATTAAGCTCGTAGCTTCACTTGCTAAAGCAGAGCGGCTGCAGCGGCCATCGCTAGCACTCACTCAGAAAACGGTCGACACACGTCGGCTTGGTATTGCTGCACAAGGTCAAGCGAGCAGTACGAACAGAGAGGAATGGATTCTTTGTCCATTGAGCAACAAGCTGCTGGCGACTGATTCTTGGTCGCCAGTAGCCCAACCCGTATCACACCACCGCGCCAAGACTCCCTGGCAGTGCTAATGTTACGCGAATACCCATCGACCCATCCCATCGATCTACAATCAATAGGTGCGTTATTGATGGGCGTTGATTGGAACCACACATTGACCACTACTGTTGCCGGACTAAAGCCCGCTATGATTAAGTAGTGAATCGAGCTGAATCAATACGCGGTCCCATGAAGTATCTCAACCCCAAGCAGCAAGAAGCCGTCCAAACAATCGAAGGCCCGCTGCTTGTCCTTGCCGGCGCCGGCTCGGGAAAGACTCGGGTCATCACTCAACGCATCGTCTATTTGATCGAAGAGGCCGGCGTGCCTCCGTGGCAAGTACTAGCCGTCACCTTTACCAACAAAGCTGCCGGTGAGATGAAGTCGCGAGTCGAGGCTTCGCTGGCATCTGAAGGCCGATCAGCTTCGCCGCTGATATCTACCTTCCATTCGCTTTGCGTTCGAATACTGCGCCGCCACATCGAAGCGCTCAATGAGGGATACACGCGGAATTTCACGATATACGACACGGACGATCAGGCGCGGCTAGTTCGTCAGATCATGAAAGACCTCGACATCGACGACAGATCGTTGAATGCGCGCCAGGCGCTGGGCGCAATAAGCTGGGCGAAAAATCGCGGGACCTCGCCTGCCGCTTATGCGAACCGGGACGAACACGTGACCGAGCGCACCGAGAGGATCGCAAAGATTTTCAAGCTGTACGAAGAACGGCTCAAGAAAGCAAACGCATTGGATTTCGACGACCTGCTGATCCGGTCAGTGGAGTTGCTGCGACGAGTTGGGGAGGTTCGGCAGCACTATCACGATCGGTTCCGTCACGTGATGATCGACGAATTTCAAGACACGAACGGAATCCAGTATGAGCTGTCGCGTTTAATCTCGGTTGGCTCGACTAAGGCGGAGGCATTGAGCGCAAACGATCTCTGGCAAGGAAGGAGCCTGTGCGTCGTCGGCGACATCGATCAGAGCATCTATTCTTTTCGCGGCTCTGACTTCAACATCATCCTGGGGTTTCAAAAAGATTTCGCCGGAACGAAGATCATAAAGCTCGAGCAGAACTATCGATCTACACAAACGATCCTCGAAGCGGCGAACAAAGTGATCGAGTTCAATCGTCGGCGGCTGCCCAAGACGCTTTACGCAACTCCCGAGCTTGGTCAAGGCGAAAAGCTTCGCTACTACCAGTCCTACGATGCGGAGGGCGAAGCGGCGTTTGTTGCCGACAAGATCGCCGAGCATCAGCGAGAGAACGGCACTCGCTCGGTTGTGCTATATCGAACCAATGCGCAGTCGCGGTTGTTCGAAGAAGCGCTGAGACGGCGAGCTATTGCGTACAACATCGTAGGTGGGTTTTCGTTCTACGAACGCGCCGAGGTTAAAGACATCATCGCTTACTTGAAGCTTGCGATGAATCCCCAAGACGACCTCGCGATGGCGCGAGTGATCAACTCGCCGCCGCGGGGCATCGGTAAGACCACCATAGACACCATCCAACGCAAGCAGAGCGAGTTGGGCATTTCGATGTGGGAGACGATCGAACTTGCGACAGCCAATCGTGCACTCGGGCCTCGCGCGACTTCCGCGCTCGAGAGTTTCCGGCACATCATCGAAGCGCTCCGCGAGCGTGTTGTTGAGAATCAACCGCTTTCGGAAATCGTCAAAGCCGCAACGTTGGACACCGGTTACGTCCGCTCGCTTGAAGAAGAGAAGACCGTCGAAGCCGAGGGGCGGCTGTTGAATATCGAAGAGCTCGTGACCGCTGCGGTAGAAGCCGAAGAGCAGGGAGAGTCCCCACAAGATTTCATCGATCACGCCGCGCTCGTTTCAGACACCGATCAATACCGCGCGGATGCACGGGTGACGCTGATGACGATGCACTCGGCGAAGGGGCTGGAATTTCCGGTCGTGTTCATCGTCGGTATGGAAGAGGGCTTGTTTCCACACTCGCGGTCGTCGGCCAGCGAAGATGACCTGGAGGAGGAGCGAAGACTCTGTTACGTCGCCATCACCCGGGCGCAAAAGCATCTGTACATCACGCATGCGATGCAGCGTCGAATATTTGGCGAGGAGGATGTGACCGAGCCCTCAAGGTTCTTGAACGAGCTTCCGCTTGAGCTGCTGGAGAATCTGTCGAGCGGCCCGTCGTGGTTGGGATTCGCCACGCGTCGCGAAACAAAGGAGAATCGTAAGGCGGCTGCCGCCCTGCGTGGCGAAACCTCGCGTCCAGTGAAAAAGACTTCGAACTACAAGGGCAAGACTTACAACTCAGTCGAGGGTGTTCGTGAGTTCTTCAAGAAACGCACCAGCCTGGGAGTTGGGGATCTGGGAGTTGGAGAAAAAACCAACCCCCAACCCCCAGCCCCCAGCCCCCACTTTCGAGTGGGCGCGCGCGTGAAGCATGCGAAGTACGGAACAGGAGTCGTCCTGCGATCTGAAGGCGCTGGTGAGGATACGAAGCTGACCGTAAGTTTTCCCGGCTACGGGCAAAAGAAGTTTGTGGCAAAATTCGCGGCGCTTGAGTCGATCTGAGTCGGGACCTGCTCGAAACCAAGCGCTTTAGGAGTGTGAGAACCGCGGATCTAAAGGTGATCAAGGTAGCCGCAATCCAATACGGTCCAGTCTATCTTGATCTGGCTCGATCGGTTGACAAAGCAAAGGGCCTGATCGCCGAAGCTGCGTCTCTTGGTGCAAGGCTAGTCGTCTTCCCGGAGTCGTGGCTGCCCGGCTATCCCGCGTGGCTCGATTGTTGTCGCGACGTCGGGCTGTGGGACCACCCGCCCGTAAAAAGAGTTTTCGCTCGGTTGATGGAGAACAGCGTGGTTGTACCTGGTCCGATGACCGAAGCACTCGGAGACGCGGCGCGTGAGCACGACGTCGTGCTTAACATCAGCGTTCACGAGCGAATTATTGAAGGCCCGGGGCGCGGCACGCTTTACAACTCGATGCTCACATTCGGCCCAGATGGCTCGCTGCTCAGTCGTCATCGCAAGATCATGCCCACCTATACCGAGAGGATGATCTGGGGTCAAGGCGACGGCTCAAGTTTGCGAGCGGTCGATACGGATGCCGGGCGCGTCGGTGGATTGATTTGTTGGGAGCACTGGATGCCGCTCGCGCGTCAGGTGCTTCACGATTCGGGCGAAGACATTCACATCGCCGCGTGGCCACAGGTCAAAGAGATGAATCTGGTCGCGAGCCGCCACTACGCGTTTGAAGGCCGATGCTTCGTGATCGCTTGCGGCGCCGTGATGAAAGCGAGTGAGCTTCCGAGTGAGCTTGAGCCAATCGAATCGCTAAGGGAGAATCCCGATTCATTCGTGCTCCACGGCGGCAGCGCGATTATCGCACCGGATGGCTCGTTGCTGGCTGGTCCAGTGTTTGATGAAGAAACAATCCTCACTGCCGAGCTGGATTTGTCACGAATCGCTGAAGAGAGCCTGGCCCTCGACGTCAGCGGCCACTACTCGCGTCCGGACATCTTCGAAGTGAAGGTGAGACACAGTGATACGTGACCCGGAGAGGTGCTTTTCACGAATCACGTATCACGGATCACTCTTTATTTCGCCTCGCGAATCTCTCTCAGCAGCTCATCGCGAAAATATCCAGCCGGTATCGTGCCCTGTTTCATGAAGAGCAGATGAAATGTCTTTGCGGAGAAGCGATCGCCCAACGGACTTGCCGCTTCCTGTCTCAGCGCATAAATCTGGTCTTTACCCAGGCGGTACGTGATCGCTTGGGTCGGCCACTTCGAATAGCGAAAAATCGCGGACTCGGCAGATTTACAAGCCGCTCGCTTCGCATCGTTCGCGGTTGCCGCAGCGTCGCGGCACGAACCGGGGAGGAAATCGACTACTTGCGAGAATAGATCAACCGCGTCGTCGTAGCTCATTCGCCCGGTGTGAATGCCTGTGTCGATGCGCACGCGCAGATCGCGATAAAGCTTGCCCTGCAATTGATAGAGCCTTTCTTCGGGAGTGTAGAACCCGTTGGGCGCGCCCGGTTGAGGCTCCGCCATTAACGCTTCTGCATAGAGCGCCCATCCTTCGGCGGCCATCGAGTCTTCCCACATCGACGAAGAATCCTCTACCGCGCCCGGCGTGAGCCATCGTACACCAGAAATCTGATCGCGATACTGAGTCATCACTTTGTAGTGCCAATCGTGACCTGGAAATCCCTCGTGCGCCGAGAGATCAGCCAGCGCCGAGCGATTGTTTGCCTTCAACGCAGCGGGATCGTTGTCGGTGGGCGTCACGTAGAAGCGTCCGACGCCGGTGGTTTTGAATGGAGGCGCGGGATAATAGGCCGCGCCGTCAATTGAAGCTCGCAGCGGCGGAGGCGTTTCGACTACTTCAAGCTTGTAATCGGCAGGCACATCGAAGATTCCAGTCTTGCGCGCGTATTCGACGAGTCGAAACGCGGCGTCGCGATACCACGAGATCATCTCCGCGTCTGATTTGGGATAGTCTTTCGAGAGCTCATCGAACACCGCGCGCACCGCAGCGGGACCTTCGGCCGGGAGCGTCCAGCCGTGCGACTTTCCAATCTCGCGAGCCAGGTCGATCATTTCTTTCTGAGTTGCTTCGACGACCGGCCAGGCTTCGTCGTAGAGTTGCGCGGAAGTCTTATCGACATGGAAGTTGTTTTTCAGCGCCCAGTCGTATTCGGCTTCACCCATCGCGAATCGATCACCCGCGAATTGCGGCTTGACTTTGTTCGACGCAACGTCGTCAAAAAAAGTCGTCG
>DASXSR010000413.1:0-8306 GCA_036505875.1 Blastocatellia bacterium
TGCAGCGGAGGCCGCGAAGCACAGTTCTTATTATTCATCGAAGTTCCTCACGCGGCCCCGCTGAACGCGAGCGTTCGACGCCTGAGTAAGCAAGTGATACCCTACAGCATGCTATGAAAGAATTTACCGCCGTTGTTGAGAAGTGCCCGGACACGGGATTTTATGTCGGTTACGTACCAGGATTTCCAGGTGCACATACGCAGGCAGAAACTCTCGATGAGTTGAACGTCAATTTGCGAGAGGTGATCGAAATGCTTCTAGAAGATGGCGAGCCAAAACTCGACGCCGAGTTCATCGGAACGCAGAGAGTGAAGATCGCGTGAGAGATGGGAACGCTTCCTGTCCTGAAACCAACAGAAGTTGTTGCGATACTCCAGAAGCTTGGATTTGTTGAAGCTCGGCAGCGAGGTTCGCACAAGCAGTATCGCCACGCAGACGGGCGGTGCACAACAGTTCCGTTTCACAAAGGCAGAGATGTTTCGCCCATCCTGCTCCGCCAAATCGCAAAAGATATCGGACTCACCGTTGACGAATTCGTCAGCCACCGGTGAGTCCGACCTTACCAACGGCGTCGAACTCCGGCGTGCAGCGGCGCGCGCGAGTCGGTGTTCATCGTGATCCAAAGGCTACGTCGCGCGCGCTGACGCCCTGCGTTAGGCCATTACGCCCGCAATGAGGACAGAACCTTTATGAGTCAAGAGAAACTGCAAGGAAAAATTATGAATGTGCCAGGCAAGAGCTTATCCAAAGAACCGCGCAAGCGAATTTCACGTCTATCCTCTGAGTACTCCAGCGACCCGCTGTGAGAAGCGTCAACCGCCCAACCTGCAGTAGCACTCCCGCCAGAAAACAACTTCGAAAGAAAACCGCCTCGGCTGCGAATCCACAGCCGAGGCGCCAAACGCTCGAAGCCGCGCCGCGCTTAGAACGCGAACTTCAACCCGAACTGCGCCTGGAAGGGCGGCAGCGCGCTGTTGAACCCCAGCGGTGACGTTGAGGCTATGCTCTTGGTTCCCCTCAGATTGAACGGTCCGTTCAGAAACGGAGTGTTCACGCCGAACACGTCGTTCACCGACAGAAAGTTTGTGCGATTGAACAAGTTCGTGAACTCGGTAATGAAGTCCACTCGCACTCCCTTTTCACGCTTGATGAAGAACTGCTTCTCCAACCTCAAGCTGGTGTTGTAGTAGTTATCCCCGCGTCCGGTGTTGCGCGAGGCTTGGAAGGGCCGGTCGTATGCCCCGTGCGTGTCGCCGTTGGTGTCCGACCCAATGCGAATCGTGAACGGTATCGCGCTGCGAAGCTGAACGATAGGACTAATCCTCACGTCAGCAAACGCACGCGAAAGCGCGTTGTTGCCGGGCCCGGCCTTGAACGGCGTCAGAATAACTGCGTTGGCAACAAAGTTGTGCCTGACGTCGAATGCCGAGACCGCCCGGTCAAGATTAAGCCTTGTCGGCAGGAACGCCGCGAACGCCGAGTTGAAGTCGGTCTGGTCGTCGATCGCTTTGCTAAAAGTGTAGTTGGCCTCGAATTGGAAGTGGTTGCTGAACCGCTTGCGCAACGACGCCGTCAGGCCGTGGTAAATCGAGTTCCCGATCGAGCTGTACAGGTTCTTCTGCACTATCGTCGGGTCGATTGGGGCGAGCCTCGGACCGTAAGCGGCCGGGTTGGTGCAGGCGACCGGCGACGTAGCGCCCGCCGCGCAAGGCGCTTCGACGTAGTTGACCTCGTGGGACATCTGAATGTGAATACCGCGGTACATCTGCCAGGCAACATCCAGCGACAGGTCGCGCATGAGCTGTCGCGATATTCCAAAGCTCACTTGCGCCGCGTAGTTGTTCTTGTAGTTGGGATCAACATCGAAGACGACCCGGCCTGGATTCTTGGCTGCGGTGCTGATGCCCAGGCCGTTGAGGAAACTTTCGCTCAGCGCTTTGAATGGAAGCCCCTGCGACAGACCGGCGCCCCAGATCGCAGCAGGCGTTTGCGTCGCCGGTGTGGTCAGCGGCGTCTTGAAAATCTGGTTGATAAACTGGCCGCTGTCATTCAGCAGATTTGTAACGTAAGCGACCTGGTAGTAAACGGGCGAATAAAACAGCCCGCCGCCGGCGCGTATCACCGTCTTCTGATCGCCCGTAGCGTCCCACGCAAATCCAAGCCTCGGCGAGACGTAGCCGTTGTGCTGAAGCGGCTTCGGCTCGGCGTCGTAATCGAACCTCACTCCGTAGTCCAAAGTAAACCTTGGATGAATCTTGAACGAGTCTTGACCGAAAATCCCGAGGTAGTTCGCTGTGTCCTTCCACCTCGGATTGTTGAAGGCCTGACGATAAAGCACCGGCAGATTCAGGTCGAACTCTTGGAGCGAGCTGAGGTTTGCCGTCACCGGTCCGTTTTGAGCAAGCCCGTTGCCGAGATTGAATCCGGCAATCGCCGCGCGATCGGCCGGAGCTACCGCAAGGATCACGGGGAACGTGCTCGAAGAGAAAGTCCATTCACCTGCGAACCATAGCTCGTTGATGACTTCGTAGCTGACAGTTCTGAACGAAGCTCCGAACTTCCAGTTGTGTTTTCCTCTCAGGTAGGAGAGTGTGTCTTCAAACTGGTAGCGGTTCTGGAATGTATTGAACGGAGTCGCGAAGTCACGCCCGAAGCTTCCGACTCCGGGTATGATGAGCGATGTTGTTCCCGGCGCCTTGGGGATCGTTCTCGCGGTGTTGTTTGGCGATAATTGAACGCGCGCCTGGTTGACAAGCCTGGAATTGAACGAGTGAGTCCAGTTGATTAAACCCGTGGTGTCCCTGGTGGGAAGGAAAGCAGTGGTGCTGATCGCAGTAGTTGCGCCGCCTCCCAGAAGATTGTCCTGCCGGGTTTTGTACAATGAGAAACGTCCGTTGAGAGAGTCTTTTTCACTGATCTCGTAGTCGATTCGCGACGTCCAGGTATGGTACCTCTCCGCAGCGGTGAAGTTACCGGTGCTGTCAGTCAGCAGCTTCAAAGTGTTCGGATAGTTTGCCGCGGTCGTTGTTAGTGCCGCCTGCAAGTCTGACCCGATCCGGCGAATGTTCGCATTGGATGACGCCGCAAGCTGGGCCAGATATGCCGCTTGTCCCGCCGTTGGATTCAACAGCGGATTGGTGAGGTAGTTTCGGAATCGCGCTGCATCCGATTTCAAGTGTTCGTAGGAAGTGAAGAAGAATGCCTTGTTCTTCTTGATCGGACCACCAAAGGTGAAGCCTGGGTACACCTGCTGATCGAAAGCTTTCTTCGGGCCGATGTTGAAGTACTGTATGGCAGCCAGCTTTTGCGAACGGTAGAACACGTATCCGCTCCCGTGGAAGGCGTTCGTTCCGCTCTTCGTGATGACATTGACCGCGGTTCCTGCAGTGAATCCAAACTCGGCCGCGAACGCGTTGCGGTTGACCTGGTATTCCTGAATCGCTTCGACGCTGGGGAAATACCTCAACTGGCCGGACCCGTATTCGTTTTCGCCGCCGTCAATGGTGATCAGGTTATTGCGCCCGTTGCTGCCGCCAATCGAGAACCCGGAAGTCCCGAAGGTGAAGCCCGGGTTTTGCGCCCGAGGTATGGTGGAGCTTGCGACTCCGGGCAACGTGAACACGTACTGCGTAAAGTCTCGCGTGATGTTAGGGAGGTTTTCGACTTGGAGTCTGTTGATCGTGTTGGCTTGTTGTGTCCGCTCCGCCTCGATCACCGGCGCTTCGGTTGTGATCTCGACCTGCACCTTTACTCCTCCCGGACGCAGCTCGACGTCGAACACTCCTATCTGTCCAACTGTGACCTCGGCGTTGGGTATGACCGTGGCGTCGAATCCTGCGGCTTCGAACTTAAGCTCGTATGAGCCGGGCTGCAAAGTGGGTATCACATATATCCCATCACCGTCGGTTTTTGCCGTCCTGGTCGTACCTCTTTCGGTGCTCTTCGCCGTGACAGTAGCTCCGGCGACGACCGCTTTGTTTTGGTCGGTGACCGTTCCCTTGATGGTGGCGTTTGCAACGTCCGACTGGGCCAAAGCCGAGAGGCTGCCGCCGAAGGCTAACGCCAGAGTTACAACTGAAAGCAGAATTCTGGTCTTCATCTGAAAGTCCTCCCTGAAATGTTTTGTCGGTCTCTCCTGCACAGGCGGAGCAGCGACTCTGCCGGCAGCGTTTCGACCCAGCCAGAAAAGATAACGCACCCGGATCGGATCAGGATGCACCCAGATTCGCGATCCCTGCCGCCCACTTGCCTCGACTTCTTTCCGCTTGTTCGATCTGCTGCCGATTAGCGCCTGTTGAACCGTGCCTTCAACGGCGCCAGGCGAAAATTGCCAGAATGAATTCCACTTATGAATTGCCGGAATTGGTATAAACTCAAAGGGCTCGTCATGGCTGCTTGCTGCAACTAACTGCGTCTCCTCGAAGGTGATCGCCTCTCGATCGGACGCTTTGATGAAAAGCCGTTTCTCATGCCGCTGAGAAAGAGCTCCGTGAACGCCTTAGCAGTTTCCTCTTCGCTGAGAGTAATGAAATCCACGTCGGAAAAATGAAGACACATAGCGTGGTTATAAACCGACCCAAGAAAGGCTTGCACCGCGATGTCGGGATTACAGCGATTGAAAGCTCCCTCGCTCTGGCGTTTCTTGATGTAATCACGCAGAAACCTGAACAGCGGGCAAATCTGACGCTCGCGGTATTTTTGCGCGAGCTCGTGACCTTCGAGCGATGAGTAAAGCTTCAACGACAAGAAATCCGAGTCGCGCCTGTAGTGAGACAGGATGTTCCTCGCAACAAAGAGAAACAGTCCGGCATCATCGCGCCGCTCGGCGAACTGTTCCAGTTCACTCACCCAGGTGCTGATCCCCGCCTCGCTCGACTTCACTTCAAGGATCGCCGCGTAGAGCTCCTGCTTGCTGGAGAAGTGCCGGAATATTGTGACTTCGTTAACACCGGCGGCGAGCGCGATTTCCCTGGTGGTGGTTCCGCGAAATCCTCTTTGCGCGAAAAGCCTGATGGCAGTCTTTAGAATCTGCTGACGGACCTCGCCCCCCGGCAGAGATTCTCCGCCTCTTGGGGCGCTGCCCGCTGACTCCACGCGCCTGGCCAGTCGTTGCGACATCCGTCGTCAGCTCCGTTTCAGACTGAACGCAAGCAGGTACTTGCTTGCAGGTGGGCCGATTCTAGTAAGACGCACGACACTTGTCAAGAGGAAGATTGACGAAAAAATTGGGGTCGAAAAAACCGTCACCCAATCGCTACTTGCGCCTAATTGGTTGAGTATGGTTTAAGAGTCTGATGACGCTTGAACACTTATCGGAAGGAGAGGGAATGCCAAAGTACGTAATCGAACGAGAAATCCCAGGCGCCGGAAAGCTGACCCCTCACGAGTTGCAGTCAATCTCTCAAACATCGTGCGGAGTGCTGCGAAAGCTGGGCCCGCAGATTCAATGGCTGCATAGCTACGTGACCGACGACAAGATTTATTGTGTTTACATCGCGCCCAGCGAGGAGGTCATTCGCCAGCACGCGGAGCAAGGCGGCTTTCCGGCTAATCGCGTCTCCGAAGTGAAGTCGGTCATCGATCCCACCACCGCTGAAGGCTGAGTATGCAAGAACGAAACGCCGCTCCGACATGGCAAGTGGCTGCGTATCTCGGATCGCGAGCCGGCCATCTCACAGTTGACGGCGCCGACGTCGTCAACCTGGCTGAGCGCTTCGGCACGCCGCTCTACTTGTTTTCAGAGAAGCGAATCTCCGAAAACGTCCGCAACTTGCGTCATGCCGTCGAGTCCGTTCATTCGCTGGTGAAGATATGCTACGCATCGAAGGCCAACTCGAACATGGCAGTGCTCGACACGGTGCAACGCGCAGGCGGCGATATCGAAGTGAATTCCGGCGGCGAGCTTTACAAAGCCAGAAAGATCGGGTTCCGCCCCGATCAAATAGTGTTCAACGGCGTGTCCAAGACCGATGAAGAAATTCGCGACGCAATCGATTACGGGATCCTCGCGATCAACGTCGATTCACTGTACGAGTTGGATCAAGTCGCGCGAGTCGCGCGCTCGATCGGCAAGCGAGCCAACGTCGCGATTCGCATTGTGCCCGAGATAATCACTCGCTCGCACATTGGGCTTCAGACCGGATTGCTCTCATCGAAGTTTGGGCTGTCGCCTTCACAAATCGACGAAGCGTTCAAACGCGCGCTTGGAGCCAAAGACGTAATCAACCTCGCAGGAGTGCACATTCACGTCGGCTCACAGACACCCGACGCGCAACCGTTCGCCCGAGCGTTCGCAGAAATGTGGACGTTCATGGTTGAGCTGAACAAGAAGACCGGCCATTCACTGACTCACATAAACATTGGAGGCGGGTTGCCGGTGAATTACCTCTCGGACACTCCGACCGCCGAAGAGATCAGCGAGCGTGAACGTCAGATGTTGTCTGCGCAGCTCGATCCTCAGAAAGTTCTGAAGTCCGCACTCGAAGAAGCTCACGCGAGCGAAACAGGACTGCTCGAAGGCTTGACGATCGTGTTCGAGCCGGGGCGCCGGATCGTGGGAGATGCGGGCCTGGTCGTTACGCGAGTGTGCAATATAAAGGACAGGCCGGAAACAGGCGACACCTGGCTCCTGACCGATGCTGGCTATTCATTGATGGTTTCGATGTCGATGTACAAATGGTATTACCATCTCGTCTCGGCCTCGCGAGCTGATGACGAACACAACACGCCTTACAAAGTGGCCGGGCCCTTGTGCGATTCAGGTGATGTTTACTTTGACCTCGAGCGCGGAATGCGGCTCCCGAACTACCGGTTGCTGCCACAGGGGACTGATGTGGGCGACGTGCTTGCGTTGTTGAACACGGGAGCTTACGCCCTGGATCAGGCTTCGCAGTACAACGGGCGGCCTATTCCCGCGGTGGTGATGATCAAAGAATCAGGCGAGGCCAAAGTCATTCGCCGCCGCGAGACTTATGAAGATTTGTATTCGCAAGATGTTTGGTAAAGCGCACGGCGCGAATAAAAGAATCGGTCGCTTAGTAGTGCACCGCGTAGCGGTGACCTCTCGATAGACTACGCGGGTGATCACGGACGGGACCGCGTAGCGGTCACCTATTGATGGAGGAGAGCGTGACCAATTGCAACTAACCTGTCGGCGAGAGGTGACCAGCTACGCGGTCCATGTGGTGACGGCGGATGCTGATTTGCTATCGAGAGGCGACCGCTCGGCGGTCCAGAACATTGCCCAAGGGTTAATGAATTGAGCACTAGGTAAAGCGATGCTTTAGTGAGCAGCGGATACACCGTCACGTCCTTCACCGCTACTGAGCGCCTGCCGCGGGCTTCTCCGCGCCCGTGTATTTCTTCATCAAGTCAATCGCTCGATCAGCGAGCTTAATCAAATGCGGATGCGCGCGATTGCCGTTCGTCAGGATCGCAAAGCCAAGCTTGCGGTCGCGATTGCCAAGCAGGAACGCCGTGTAGCCCGGTACGCTCCCGCTGTGCGCGAACCAGCGCTCGCCGTCGCGAACCTGAACCCACCACGTCAATCCGAACCCCGCCGACTCGTTTCCCCACAGGCCTTCAACCGGCCCTTTGA
This sequence comes from Blastocatellia bacterium, assembly GCA_036505875.1. Taxonomy (GTDB): domain Bacteria; phylum Acidobacteriota; class Blastocatellia; order UBA7656; family UBA7656; genus Onstottus_A. Next base: position 7,598 of record DASXSR010000413.1, read on the forward strand.
ACTGCGGATGCTGGCGCGTCAACATCTGCTCCATCGTCTGCTCGCTGACCAAGCGCTTGCCTTTGAAAACCCCGCTGTTCAGATTGACGATCAACCAATTGGCTTGATTGAGCACCGTGCCGTACACCAACCCCGCAGGCCACACCGCAGCCTTCAGTCTCGTGGCCGCAAGCTGACTCCCAGTCTTCTCATCGACGACGTATGGGATCGACAACCGCTCTTCCATATCGCCTCTCGGTTCAAACCAGGTGCTGTTCATTTCCAGCGGCGTGAAAATGTGTTCCTGAATATATTGCATATACGGCACGCCCGAGAACTTCTGCACCAGATAGCCGATCAAGGTGTAGGCCATATTCGAATAGACTTCGGCGGTCATCGGCGGCTTCGCGATCTTGAGCGATTTGCTGAGATAGTCTTCGAGCTTGGGCGGCGCGTCCAGACTCCAAACCGGCACCGGCCCAAAGTCACCAGGCAACCCCGAGGTATGAGTCAGAAGATGGCGAAAGGTGACCGGATGCTGAGGGTCTTCATTTTGAATCTTGAAATCGGTCAGATAATCGTTGACTCGGTCATCGAGTTTGAACTTGCCCTGCTCCATTTGTTGAAGCAGCGCGACGGTCGACATCGCCTTGAAGGTCGACCCGATGAGGTAGACGGTGCTAGTTGTGGCAGGAGTTCGCGCCCACAGATTCGAGTAGCCGTAAGCGTT
>DASXSR010000414.1:0-12880 GCA_036505875.1 Blastocatellia bacterium
ATAGCGCCAACGGATCCGCCTGGTCGTCAGACTGACCGCAAGCACGTCGTTGTTGAAGGTACCGTAATATGCTGTTTGAGCGACGAGAGCGGGAGACGCTCCAGTGTAAGCACCAGAGGCAACATGGAAAAGCTCGCGGCCGTCGCTGATTCGGATCGCTCTGAACGTCTCGTCGCAACCGGCGATGTGTGCTACGCCATTCGACACGCCTGCTGTGCAATGCACAGGGCCTTGAGTCCTGAACTTCCAGATCAATGAGCCATTGGAAACAGCGATGCAATAGAGATGCTCGTCGTACGAGCCGATCAACACTCGATCGCCTACGACAACCGGCGAAGACTTGACCTCGCCGTTTGTCTTGAAGGTCCAGATTGAGCGACCGTCGCTTGCTCTGACTGCGTGAACGGTTCCGTTGAGATCACCTATGTACACCACGCCGTTCGAAACGCAGGGCGAGGACTCACCGATCGGACCTGTCGCGCGGTACTTCCACCGAACTGAACCGTCAGACAAGCTGAGCGCCGCGAGGTCACCCGTTTGACAACCGACGTAGACCACACCGTTTGAAATCGCCGCGGAAGATTCGATCGAGTCGCCCGCTTCGTAGGTCCACAGCACCCTGAGCTCGCGGGGCACGCCCGAAACCGAGACCCCGATGAGTTGGTGATTGCCTCTGAATTGAGCCCAGGTCTCCGGCGGAAACTGTACCTGCGGTCTCGACGCGTGAGCCGGAACCAGGGAGTAGATTATTAAAAGGAGAAATGACAGCAGCGGTTTGAAGAATCGCACCAGAACCCTCTCTGTGTCACGAGAATGGAATAATTCCCGCCTCAGATTTTCGACTCCTCCCAGTCGATGGCCCTCCGTCAGGAGGGCAATGTTTATAGTAACGACTGGGCGTTGGTCGCTCACCCCGTCAGGGGTGAAATGTATCGACGCCTTACCAGCACATTGAACTCCTGACGGAGTTCGTGTTCGCCCTGTTCCGTTGCTATAAACATGGAACTCCTGACGGAGTTTCGCTACCAGAGTCCTCAGAATATCCAAACTGCAGTTCGACTCTTCGGGAGCCGATAATCGGATGCGCAGTTGCCGAAGCGACGAACATTGATTCTGATTACGCGCTCGCGGCGTCTCGCGTTAAACCTCATACGCGCATTTGTAGAGCGCCAGAGCTTCTGCTTCGCCAAATTTTCGCGGGTTGTGTTGGCCAGTCCACTGGCTTGCAGCTTCTGCTGCGAGCCTCGCCAAATCGCGTTCCGGGACACCAGCTGCTTTGAGACCGCGACGTAACCCTCCGACTCGAATGAAATACTCGAGCCTTCTTGCGAGCGCCTCGCCAGGCTGACTTTCATCACCGGTCGAACCCTGCTTAAGCAACTCGCGGTACTGCTCGGCGACAACATATCCGTTCCAACGAACAACGTGCGGGAGCATCAGTGCGATCGCGACGCCATGCTCGGTGTTGTAGTTCGCGGTCAGCGGATTCGCGCAGGCGTGCGCCGCGCCGAGCATAGAGTTCTCGATCGCAATTCCCGCCCAGTATGCTCCAAGCTGCATCGCGCCTCGTGCTTCGATGTCTTGTGGATCCTTGATGACACGCTCGTAGTGAGCTTCAAGCAGCCGCCAGGCTGCTAGAGAAAACATTTCGGATGCGGCACTGCGTTTCGTCGTCACGTATGTCTCGACTGCATGCGAGATCGCGTCAAAGCCTGCAGTCGCAGTGACCCCGGCAGGCTGTGAGACCGTGAGTTGTGGGTCTAGAATCGCAACCTTGAACGCAGCGCCCGGGTCACCGCAAGCCATCTTTACGTGGGTCTCAGCGTCGGAGATCAAAGCATACGACTGGGCTTCACTTCCCGTGCCGGAGGTAGTCGGGATGCCAATCATCGGCAACATCTGGGCGCGAGCCTTCCCGTATCCCCAATAGTCCTGCATCACACCGCCGTTGGTTAACAGAAAGTTGATCGCCTTGGCCGTGTCCATCGAGCTGCCACCGCCAAGCCCGATAATCGAATCGATCTGAAGCGGCGCCGCGAAATCGCGCCCGGCTTCGACCATCAATGTGTTGGGATTCGAATCGAAACCGTCAAACGTGAGAACCGTTACTCCAGATTGACCAAGGAGCTTCGACGCTCTATCCACGTAACCGCACGCAAGAATGCCCTTATCGGCGACCAGCAGCGTTCGGCGAAATCCTAATTCCGAGGCCAGCGCGCCGAGCCGCTCGAACGAACCTTCCCCGAATATCAACCGCGTGCGTGGATAGAAATCGAATGGCTGCATCGATAGGTAAGTTTGTAGTTCGGCCTTCAGGCGGAAGTTTGTATTGAGGCGTCACGTTGTGGTCTTCACTGATACAGACTTCCGCCTGAAGGCCGCGCTACAAACATACATCACTTCTTCTCAGCGAGCGCGAAAAGCTGATTGCGATTGGCGATGAACAATGCTCCATTGGCCGGGACCGGCGTGCAGTATACCGAGCTTCCCATATTGATTTCGCCTATGACCTTCTTCTCCCTGGCTGCTGCCAGAATAGCGACGTCACCGTCCTCATCACCCAGGTACACCTTGCCGTCTACGACCATAGGCGAGCCCCAGACAGCCGCAAACATATCGTGAACCCAGAAGACTTTGCCGGTCTTCGCATCCAGGCAGTGCAGAAACCCGCTGAAGTCGGGGTAGAAGAGCATGCCGTCGTAAATCGCTCCGGTCGAGATCGACCTGCGAATCTTGTCGTAGTGCCACACGACTCCGCTTTCAGTAATGTCGCCTCGTTTCGTCGCGTCGATGCAGTAGAGGTGACCGACGCCTTCACCGTGTTCGGGGTCCTGGCCGTTCGCCATATATACCTTGTTGTCGTAAATCACCGGCGTGCTGATCAGCTCGTTTCGAGTCTTAGGCCAAACCGAGTTCTTCGGGTTGCAATCAAACTCCCAGAGTTTCTTTCCGGTCATCGCGTCGTAGCCTCGCACCCAGCCATCGCCCTGCCCGTGAACGACCTGGATCACGTCGCCGACCTTGCCCACGGAAGGCGAAGACCACTGGCCGTGCAGAATCCGGTCGCCCACCGAGTTGTCTTCCCAGACCAGCTTGCCGGTTTTCTTGTTGATCGCGATGATCGCCGGGGCTTTCGGCGAGGGAATGTTGACGTGGCTTTCATCCTGGCCGTTCGACGTGCAGATGTAAAGTAAGTCCCCATATATAACCGGCGAGCAGTTCGACATGTTATGAGGCTGCGAGCCGACCTCCTCCATCATGTCGAACTTCCATATGATGTCAGCGTCGCACTGACCGGTAAACTTCTCGTCTTTGTACGGTCCGTCGTTCTTGCCATCGCGGAAGCCCTGAGTGTCGAGGCACATCACCTCACATCGATTCGTCACGTAATAAAGGCGGTCTCCTTCGACGAGAGGCGAGGAGCATACGCCTTGAAAAGGCCAATCATTGACGCGCCCAGCAGCGAGCTTCTCGTTGGTTTGTTGCCACAGAAACTCGCCGTCAGACTCACGAAAACACATCAGCACCCCTCGATCGCCGCCCTGCTTCGAGTCCCGCATCGCTTCATTATTAGTGCCGACGTAGACCTGCCCGCCTGCGACTACCGGATTACCGTAGCTCTGTGAACCGAGTGTGGCGACCCACTTGACATTCTTCTTGGTCTTGAGGTCCCAACTCGTTGGCATCCCTTTTTGATTCGAGACCATGTTTCGGTCAGGCGTCCCGCCCCACATCGGCCAGTCGCCGGTGCCGGCGTCGGAAGCCGACGTGAAGCTGCTTGCGATGAAAGGGGCTAGCGCGCATGCGCCAGCGAATAAGAGCAATCTAACAGTGAGTATCTTCATAAGTCTCCAGTTCGGGGTACCGCCTTCACGCTAGCTATTCTTCGACGGGCAAGAAGTCGGCTGAAGCCAGTACCCTGAACACGATATTCCCTTCATTTGTTCGGCGTGACCTTTATGTTATCGAAATAAACTTCGCTCGGCGCATCTGCGAAAATCCCTGCGCTCCCCTTGTGGTTGCCAAGCGGATCCACGCGCTCGAGCGTCCACTCAGACGGTTCAGGCTCAGAAGCGAGCCACGCTTTGCCGCGTGCTCGCACCTTGCCATCAGGTAAATTCTCAACTTGAATCTTCAAACGATACCAGGTGTCAGCTTTCCAGACGAACGGCTTCTTGACCGTGCGTTTCTCTTCGATCTGCCACGAGCGCAGCTCGATCTTCTGGCTATTGCCAAGAATCGCGAGTTCGTAGCGCTGGGCCACTACTCCCGCATCGCCCATCTGGCGGCGCTTTTCAGTGGCGCGCACGTCGGCCTCGGTTGTGTAGTTCGACCAGTCAACGGGACTGAATAAAGACCGCGTGCGCTTGAATGCCGGCGGGTTGGGATTCTTGACCAGCACCTTGTTGCCTTCGATCTCGCGCACCGAGTACTTACCTCCCGCGCTGATCCAGTGCTTCGGAACTCCATCAATCGGCACTGATTCAAAATTCTCGCCGGTCGGCATCGACGGGATCACGCGCACCCGAGAAACTCCCGTGACTGAGCCGAACGTCACCTTCAATGTTCCCGATTGAACGCCGGCATCGGCAGCGGGATTGAATTGGTTGCTTTGCACGGCGCCCTTCAATCCTTCAAGTGACCACGCTGCATTCTGTTCTTCGCGCAGAAAAGTTCCGCGATCGTCAAAGAGCCGCACCTTGAATTTAGCTGTCTCGCCCGCCTTCATGACGAGATCAGCAGGAACGATTTGGACGTGCGCTACATGCGATTCGGTTATCGGCTCGTGCCCGTTGATCTCGACCTGCTCCTTGACCTCCGGTAATGCGGGCGACGGTGTCTTCTTGCCTATACAGTAGACCGCTTTTGTCGTGACCAGGTAGACGCGGCCTCGTGAAACGGCAACCGAAGCAAGGATTTGCTCGTTGGCAGAGACGGCTTCATCGCCGGCTTCCGTCTTCAGCTCGACTTTCTCAACCGGCCCGAGCTCGGTTTCGCTCAAAACCTCGCAACCGGTTGCGCCGGGCTTTAGAATGAAGAATTTTCCGTTCTCGGTGCCAACGTAGAGCTTGCCGTCAGCGAGCACCGGCGACGCGCGCTGCAACGTGCCGAGGGTCTGCTTCCAGAGCTCCTTGCCGGTGTTGGTGTCGAAGGCGAACAGGTTCGCGCTGTCGTCAATCAGGTAGAGGCGGTCGCCGTCGACGATCGGCGACGAGTAACCACCGCGGATGCCGTTGACGGACCATTTGATACTACTTTTTCCGAGCGCGCCTTTACCGGTCGCATCGATGGCGACGAGCAAGCCCATCTCGTTTGTGTTAAGGTTCTCCTCGCTGTGCGAAGCGAAGACCGTGGTGCCACTAATCACCGCGCAGTTGTTGATCCCGCGCTTTGTGATCGGGCAGTTCCACACCGGCTCTCCTGTCTGGGCCTTGATCGCATACACTGCGCCGTCAGCGCCGCCAACGATGATCACTCGAATGCCGTTGATCGTAGCCGCAATTGGCGTGGGATAGACCGTGTCGTAAGGCCGGCCCCCGGGCGCGCTGGTCCAGACGCATTCGCCCGTTCGCTTGTCGAAAGCATAGAAGCGGTGTTTTCGTTGTGCGGTGTCACCCCAGCCGTCGATGATTGTGCCCACGATGACCAAGTCGCCTTCGATGATCGGCGAAGCGGTGCGTCCTCCATGCGTCGTCCACGCCCCGAATTCTTCGGTTAGCGAACGGCTCCACAGCACCTTTCCATCGTTCGATAGCGCCGTCAGCTCGTTGCAAGCTCCGAACACGTAAACATCGCCCGTGGCAGGATCGCCAACTGGCGACGACCACGCGATACGACGCGGCGGAACGTCACTCTCGTAAACGTTCAGGCGGCGCTCCCATAACACCTTGCCCGTGTCCGCGTTCAAACACATCACCCGCTCTTGCATCGTCTCGCCTTCACCCGCCGAGTTGAAGAGAAAAACGCGGCCGCCCATCACGATCGGCGCCGAGCGTCCGCCGTATGGAGCCTTCCAGACGAGGTTCTCGCCCTTTGGAGACCACCGAGCGGGAAGGCCTTTCTCTTGCGAGATGCCGTCGCGCGCCGGCCCTCGCCAGTCAGTCCAATCGCTTCGTGATCGAACGCGATCGGTGGGAGCTAGGAACAAGAGCAGCAGTGTGAAGGATAGGTACTTCCAAATGGCGTCCATAAGCGGCTTCCAAAGATCTGCATTTAGTTCGCGCTCACGAGCGCGAATGATGCAAGTTTCTCCACTGACCTCAAAAGCATGCTTGACTCGTTGAATTGAAGATATTATGTTGCGATTAGACGCGTCAAGCAGGGATTCTTTGAACCTGCCGGATTGAGGCGACGTTTCAGACTGCGAGAGCGTTACTTGCATTGTGCCCGACAATAGTAACTCGACGCGCTACGTGCAAAGCCGTCAGGTTTCTGCTAGTAGAGTGTGCCCTAAGATCGTGGGTTAAATAGATGCCGCGAAACCGTGGAGTGCCGATGTCAACCAGACGAATATTCTTGCTGGCCCTTGTGTTGTTCTGCCCGCTGCTTGCGACCGCGCAGGACGCAAACGAAGAATTTTTCGCGGCGGCGAGAAGGGGTGACGCCGTCGCAGTGAAAGCGTTTCTCGACAAGGGCGTGGATGTGAACTCGAAGACTCGGTACGGCGCCACGGCCTTGTCATACGCTTGCGACAAAGGCCACGTCGAGGTGGTGAAGCTATTGATCGAGCGTGGCGCGGACGTGAACGTTAAGGACACCTTCTACGGAGAGGTGCCGCTTGGGTGGGCCCTGTCCAAAGACCACGCTCAGATCGTGAAGCTCCTGTTGGACAAAGGCGCTGCCGGGATAGAGCGCGCGTTGATGTCCGGAGTTCAAGACGGCAACGTCGAGATCGTCAAAATAGCGCTCGAAAAGGGCGGGCTCAAGCAGGAGACTCTGAACAATGCGCTGCGGCGCGCTTCTTCAGGCAACAAAGAGATCGTTGATTTGCTGAAGAAGGCCGGCGCGGTCGCCGTCGAAGTCACCGTTGAACCTGAGATCTTGAAGAGCTATGTCGGCGTCTACAAGAATGAACAGGTCGGTGAGCTGACGGTTGACCTCAAGGATGGAAAGCTCGTGGGCAAGGTTACCGGTCAGGGCTGGTTCACGACTTCTGCGCTCAGCAAGAACTCATTCGCGATCATTGAGATTGACGCGACGCTCACGTTTACCAGCGAGGGCGATAAGGTCACCGGGTTCACGTTGAAGCAATCGGGATTTACGTTCGCCTTCAAGCGAATCGAGCGGAAGTAGATGTTTGTTCGTAGTCCGGCCTTTAGGCGGAAGTTTGTAACCGGACACTGATGCTATAGAATCGGTACAAACTTCCGCCTGAAGGCCGGACTACGAACAATGTTCTGGAGGTATTGATGTTTCCTGATGACAGTATGACTAGGCGAGTCTTGAGCTCAGCGATTGTGATCGTCCTTATTGCGAGCCTTATCACAATAGCGCGTGCCCAGAACTGGCCATCGTTCCGCGGGCCCGGTGCTTCGGGGGTGGCCGACGGAAAGCCGACACCCACGACATGGGATGCCGCTAAGGGAACAAACATTCTCTGGAAGACGGCGATTCCGGGACTCGCGCACTCGAGCCCGGTGGTCTGGGGCGACAGAGTCCTCGTGACGACGGCCGTCAGCAGTAAAGGCAGCAACGACTTTCGTCACGGGCTGTTCGGCGATGTCGATTCGGACAAGGACACCTCATCACATACCTGGCACGTCTATAGTCTGGACAAGCGCACAGGTAAGATCCTTTGGGATCGCGTCGCTTGCGAAGGTGTTCCCAAAGTCAAGCGGCACATCAAGTCGACCCACGCTAACTCTACTCCCGCAACCGACGGCAAGTACGTGGTTGCATTTTTTGGCTCGGAGGGCCTGTACTGCTACGACCTGAACGGGAAGCTCGTCTGGAAAAAGGATCTCGGCGTGCTTGACGCGGGATGGTTCTACGACCCTGACTATCAGTGGGAGACCGCAAGCTCGCCGATAATCTACAAGAATATGGTCATCGTGCAGTGCGATGTTCAGAAGAACTCGTTCATCGCGGCTTATGATCTGAAGGACGGCAAGCAGGTGTGGATGACGCCGCGCGAAGAGATTCCCTCCTGGGGCACGCCAACCATTTACGAAGGTTCGTCGCGCGTCGAGTTGATAACCAACGCGACGAGGGCCGTGCGCGCGTACGACCCTTTGACGGGCAAGGAGTTGTGGAAGCTGACTGGTAATCCGGAAGTGACCGCCACAACGCCAATCGCAGGTCACGGCTTGATCTTCATCTGCAACAGCTATCGCCCGAACCAACCGATCTATGCGATTCGCGCCGGTGGAACCGGAGACATCTCGCTCAAGCAGAATGAGACGTCGAACCAGTTCGTTGCGTGGAGCGTGCAGCGTGGCGGGACTTACATGCCCACGCCGTTGATTTATGGCGAGTACCTTTACACTTGTGCAAATCAGGGCGTGATGGCCTGCTATAATCCGAAGACCGGCGAGCGGATTTATCAGCAGCGAATCGGTGATAAGGGAGGCGCGTTCAGCGCATCTCCGGTTGCGGCCGACGGCAAGATTTATTTGTCCAGCGAAGACGGCGAGATCTTCGTCGTGAAGGCCGGCGCGAAGTACGAACTCCTGGCTACGAACCAGATGGGCGAGGTCTTGATGGCCACGCCGGCGATTTCCGACGGAATGATCTTCGCGCGAGGTCAGCACAGCGTTTTTGCAATAGCGGAGCGCGCATCGGCCGCACCAGCGAAGTGAGAGCTGTTCAGAGTACCGGCTTTGTGCGGAGTTGTTTCCCGCGACCCAATCGATCGGAAGCAAAACAGGGAGACATCAACACGTGAAACGAACCCTGATCGCTCTGCTCTACTCATCGTTGGCTTGCACACTTGTTTCCGGCTTATCCGCGCACGTGAAAACAAAGCCCGGCCCATCGGGCTCAAACTGGGCGCAGTGGCGCGGGCCTGACAGCCAGGGCGTCTCAAACGAGAAGAACCTTCCTACCGAATGGAGTGAAACCAAGAACGTACTCTGGAAGACCGCAATTCCAGGTCTGGGCTTTTCCTCGCCGATCATCTGGGAGAAGAGGGTTTTCCTGACCACTGCGATCGAAGGCGGTCCGGCCCCAGCCGATCATAAAGCTGTGAAGCACATGTTTCGCGACAAGGAATTCACTCACCCCGATTGGACCGGCTCCGACAAGCTTCATACTTTCAAGGTATTCTGTCTCGACCGCGACACCGGCAAAATTCTGTGGGAGCGAACCCCGTATGATGGCCCGGTCTACGATCACCGTCATCGTCGCGGGACTTATGCCGCGCCCACGCCGGTCACAGATGGCAAAAACGTTTACGTCTATTTCGGGTCGGAAGGCTTCTACTGTTACGACTTCAATGGCAAGTTGATCTGGAAGAAGAATCTTGGCGGAATCGCTACGATGGGAATGGGAGTCGGCACGTCGCCTGTGCTCTACGAGAACCTGGTGATACTTCTGTGCGACCAGGAATTCGACGGCACCTATTCGTTCATGACCGCTCTGGATAAGAAGACAGGCAACGAAGTTTGGCGAGTGCATCGTCCAGTCCAATCCAGTTGGGCCACTCCAGTCATCGCGAAGACTCCCGAGCGTACTGAGCTGATCGCAAGCGGCAACGAGTTTTTGATCTCCTATGATCCCGCCACCGGCAAGGAGTTGTGGCGAGCCACCGGACTACACAGCCACGCCATCGCAACGCCGGTGGTTGGCCACGGCCTGGTCATTCTCTCGTCGGGGTTTCCATCGAAAGCGATCGTCGCGATTCGACTCGGCGGGTCGGGCAATCTAGATGGAACAGACTGGATCGTCTGGCGCTACAACAAAGGCACATCCTACGTTCCCTCGCCCATCCTGTACGGGGATTACGTCTACCTGATGAGTGACGCAGGCATACTTACGTGCTTAAACGCGAAGACCGGCGAATTGGTCTACGAAGGTGGCCGGGTGCCGATTGCGACTAAGTTCTACGGCGCGTCTCCGGTCGCCTTCGACGGCAAGATTCTGCTCACGAGCGACGACGGCGACACGTTTGTGATCAAGGCCGGCCCTAAGCACGAAGTGCTGGGCACGAATTCGATTGGCGAGCCGAGTCGCGTCTCGATTGCTATCGCTGATCACAAACTGTTTGTTCGCGGAGAGAGGCATCTGTTCTGCATCAGCGATAGAGCTAAGGTGGCCCAAAACAACTGACGTGATAATACGCGCAGCACGATGCATCTTGTTTGCGGTTTTGTCGCTGCTGTTCGCTTCGACGATGAAAGCGCAGCAGCGGCCGGACTTTTCCAAGCTCATCGAAGCTATGGAGAAGAGCGGCTGTGCGGTTTACGAGGAGTCCGGCGTTAACGTCTGCAAGCGCGACTACACAGTAGACGGTAAGAACGTCGAGGCTATTTCCTTCGAGCCGCGCGGCAGTGGTCCCTTCCCGGCCCTGTTGCTAATCCCCGGGCACGCTACAACGGCGCGAGATTGGATTCCAAACGGCCTCACCTACGCCCTCAATGGCTATGCGGGCCTCGCGGTATCGCACCCCGGCTACGGCAAATCGGAGGGCCCGGGGGATTATGTCGGCCCCAAAACGATCAAGGTGCTTGTTGAAGGCTATCGACGGTTGCAGCGCGAGTCGTTCGTCGATTCAAAACGCATGGGCATCGTCGGCTACTCACGGGGTGGGATGGCGGCATCGTTATTAGCGGTGCAGCTGGACGATGTGAAGGCAGTGGTGATGGGCGGTGGCGTTTACGACTTCAAAAGACAGTACGACGAAACGGGACTCGACGGTATTCGGCAAAACATGAAAGCCGAAACCGGCATGACTGAAGAAGCGATCCGGCTGAGGTCCTCGGTTTTGCGAATGGAGAATCTGAAATGCCCGGTCCTGATTCTGCACGGCGAGAAAGACATCAACGTCCCCGTCAGCCAGGCCCGTTTGCTGCGCGACCGGCTGACCGCACTCAAGAAGGATTTCGAGATTCAGATATTCCCCGACCGCGATCACGGCATCGGACCGCAGAATCTTTACAAGTACTCGCTCGATTTTCTGAACCGCAAACTGGCAGGAAAATCCGCGAAGAAGTAGTTGCTGACCTATCATGATCCGAGGAGAAGTCCGCTTGAGGACCGTGTGCCGTTACATCTTCATGAGGAGTCAACGCAAATGAGACGCACCCCAAATCTGCTGTTAATTCTGACTGCTTGCTTGCTGGCGATTGCCGGCTTCACGCATTCCGCCGCTGAAGGCGCGCCGAAGAGCAATTGGTCCGGCTGGCGAGGTCCAGAAGGCAACGGCGTATCGCCCGAGACCAACTTGCCCGTCGAGTGGAGCGGCACTAAGAACATCAAGTGGAAGACGCCGATCCCTGGTCGCGGGCATTCGTCACCGGTCGTCTGGGAAAACAGAGTTTTTCTGACAACCGATCTGGAAGGCGAGACAGTTCCCGGGGCCAAAGCAGTCGAGCACAAAGGCGATGGAAAGCCATTCAAGCATCCCGATAGTATCGGCGCCGATCGCAAGCATACCTTCAAGGTGCTCTCGATAGATCGCAGCACCGGCAAAGTGTTGTGGGAACGGACAGCTTACGAAGGCACAGTGTACGATGATCGACACCGCAAGGGCAGCTATGCGTCTCCCACGCCGGCGACAGACGGTAGCTATGTGTTCGCTTACTTCGGCACAGAGGGTTTGTACTGCTATGACTTCGGCGGCAAGCTCATCTGGAAAGCATCACCTGGTCAAGTCGCTACCTTCGGGATGGGGCCCGGCACATCGCCAGTGCTCTTCGAGAATACGGTCATCCTGAAATGCGACGAGGAGAGTGGTGATAAGTCATTTATCCTTGCGTTGGACAAGAAGACCGGAAAGGAAGTTTGGAAGACTCCTCGCAAAGTCCAGGCAAGCTGGTCAACGCCTCTTCTCGTTAGAACTGCGCAGCGCACTGAGTTAATCACCAGCGGGAATGAATTGATAATTTCTTACGACCCGAAGACTGGCAAAGAGTTGTGGCGAACCAAGGGCCATCAGAGCAACGCCATTCCGACGCCAGTGGCTGGGAACGGAATGGTGTTCGTCTATGCCGGGTTTCCCTTTAAGCGCACCTTCGCCATCACGCTCGGTGCATCCGGGGATCTTACCGACAGCAAAAGCATAGTCTGGCAATACGACAAAGGTACTGCCTACGTGCCTTCTTCGATTCTTTACGGCGATTACCTGTACCTGATGAGCGATCGCGGAATCCTGACGTGTCTGGACGCCAAGACCGGCAAGTTAGTTTATGAAGGCGGGCGCGTGCCGGTGCCGGCTACCTTCACAGCCTCGCCCGTGGCGTTCGAGGGCAAGATCCTGCTCACAAGCGAAGACGGCGATACGTTTGTTATCAAGGCGGGTCCGAATCACGAAGTGATAGCGACTAACTCGGTCTCGGAGCCCGTGTATGCTTCTCCCGCCATCTCCGATGGACTGATCTTCATTCGCGGTGAGAAAAATCTGTATTGCATTGGGCGTTGAAACCACAGATGAACACAGATGGACACAGATATTTCTTTTGATCGGTGTTCATCCGTGTTCATCTGTGGTTGCTTTCTCCGGGAGGTCGTGATGAAACCAAAACCCGCGATCAGTTGGGTAATCACGCTGTTTGGTTTTTCGCTTATCGCGGTCGCCTCAGGGAAACCGGATTTCACCGGCACGTGGGTGATGGATAAGGACCGCAGCTTCAGCAATCCACCGGGACTCGAGCAGATTTTGACGATCGTTCACACCGGCGATCAGATCAAGCTCGAGTCCAGGCAAAAGACTGCACAGGGTGAG
>DASXSR010000415.1:0-7669 GCA_036505875.1 Blastocatellia bacterium
CGCACGCTCGCGGACCTCGAAGGGAAGAAAAGCATCGAGCCCGGCCACGTGAGCGAGGCTATCCAGTATCGGACGCTTGATCGAAACTTCTGGGCGTAGCGCTCTCGCCGAGAGTCAGATATGCTAGCGGGGTCGAATTGATTCTTCTTGAGCGAATTCAAGGTAAATGTCAATAAACGCCTGACCCGTCCTGGCGCTGTTTGTCGGCGGGTTTACTGTGGGATGTGTTATTGACTTTGCATCTCATCTGCCGTCGCGTTTAACTACACCGATGTTGGCGATCGTTGCGTCCTTAGTCATGGATGGCACTGCACAAACATAAAGCACGACTCCCGCCGCCGGCGCGCGTGCCTCTAGAATGCTCTTGCCGACGTAGTCGGTCACGTAACCTACTTTCATACCTTGCTCCACGTAAGTTCCTCGCTTGACTAGCGGATAGAAGATCCCGGTCTCCGAGCTGGTGATTGTCAATACCTTTTCGATCCAAACCGGATGTTCGATAGAAGCGGGCGCGCCGGGAAGCATCTTCAAATAGCGCATCACGCTCAAACAACCGTTAACCAGGGCGGCGAGGTCTTCAGGTTCGACTGTTCCCGCGTGTCCGGCTTCAACCGTAATCGAGGGTTTGCCGCGCGTGGTTGCTGTGTTCTCCAGATAGCGCGACGCGTTTGGGTCCTTTGGCCGATCCGCTGAAATGATAATGTGATCGAGGCCGAACGCCAGTACCATCTCGCGCGAGACGCGGTCTTGATTCTCGTTGCCCGTCTTAGTCCAATAGCTGTATGGTCGAAGACTTTCGTCGAGATCGCCGCCGTGCAAGTCGATGAGATGGTCGCACTGCTCGACAACCTGTTTGGTTATCAGATAAGAGGCGCGATCAGTTTGAGTGCCGTCCATCTTTCCGGGATACATGCGATTCATGCTCTTGCGGTCAACGGGATTAAGGTGCGGAACTTTTTGCTCGAATGACGCGATGTTCACCAAAGGCACGATGATTACCGTACCCGATATATCGGCCGGGTTGAGTCGAGCTATCAGTTGCTCAAGGGCGATGATTGAAGTGTATTCCGTCCCGTGCGCGCCCGAGACAAGAGCAAGCACGGGTCCAGGTTTCGCGCCGTGTATCACAGCAACTGGAATGTTTGTGCCTGGATCGACCCCGGCTGGAACTTTGATGGTGCCCGTGACCTTTTGCCCGCGCGCCGCGGTGGCTGTCCCGACCGTAAAAGAGTGACGGTTCTGGGCAGCGGCGACCGGCAAACATACGAGAAGGATTGAAGTGGCGGCAGCTCGCAACATTCGAGAAGCTCCTTTTCACCTAGGTTTGGTACAAAATTCGAAGACTGGCGCATAGTTACACGCGCAAGTCTACGACCAAGCGCCCGGGTAGCTCAAGAGCTTCTATTCGCAACTTCTCGTCTTCGCTCGAAACACCACTAAGGCTGCTTCTGCTTGCCGGATTCCTCTATCGGTGTTGCCGGCGGTGGCGCCGATGCCGTGCAAGTGTTGTTGCTCATATCTTTGTCCGTGATCTGACATTTGGTATTGTTGACGCCGACTTGCACAAATGGGATTCTTGCTTTCTGTATGACATATTTCATTACGGATATAGAGAAATCTGGAAGTCGGGGTCCCTAGTCACGAACCGGCGAAGTCGATATGTCACCGAGCGGCCGACACTGCTGGGAGTTTTCATACCGTCTAAGATCTGTCTTGAGTTTCTCAACAATATCCCTAGTTCCCTCGCGCTCGGCAGCGGCGATCATTCGTCGCTGCCACTCGGCAGCCTCGCCGCAGCGGCCCAGCTCGGCAAGCGCCATCGCGACTAACGCTCCGTGATTGACCAGACCTGTCGCTTGGTAAACAGCCTTGGCTAAAGCCAACGCTCTCTTGCCATCTCGCAGGTCGTATTGCGGGCTGGAGGCAAGCAGGTACGCCAGCAGCGCCGCAGTCTGACCTTTTTGCGGAAAACGCCCGTTCGCCTTTTCGAGACTCTGGATCGCCTGCTTGTATTCGTGCTTCTTAAAAAGCAATTTCACCTGTTCAAGCAACGCTTCCTCATTCTCGGGTTCCGATTCAACGACGCGAGAGAACTCCGCGAGCGATTCTTCAGCTCGGCCGGCCTTGAGCAGTTCCTGCGCTAACACAAAACGAGCTTCCACATCATTGGGATTCAATCCGAGGGCAGACTGTAAATGAACAATTGCCTGATTGTGCTGGTTCTGCTTTGCCAGGAGCAATCCAAGATCGTAATGCGCTGAGCCGCTGGAGGGGTCGATTCGAATTGCTTGCTGATATTGTTCGATGGCTCCCTTGACGTCGCCGGTTTGAGCAAGCGCTGACCCCAGATTGACACGGGCTGCAGCGCTGGCCGGATTGGCGGCGATGGCTTTGCGAAACTCGTCCGCGGCTTCCAAAAATCTGCGCGCATCGAAGGCCATTCGGCCGCGAACCAAGTGAAGCCGCTCGCCGCGAATCAGTTCCTGCAGCCCGTCCACCAACGGATCCGCGACCCGAATACCGACCGGCCCTTGCTGCTGAAGATGAGACTGAGCCTTCTCAATATTCCCCAACCCGCGATAGGCCATCCCAAGCGCATAATGTATGCGATTTGCTTCCGGAGCATCCGCCAGAGCTTGTTCCAGGTGCTCGACAGCCTCAGCGTAATTTCGAGTCGACAACGCCACCTGACCGAGACCGTATCGAGCCGCGGCGCAGTGCGCGTTCAACGCCAGAGCTTCCCTGAAACTCGACCGAGACTCATCCAGGCGGTTCTGTTGCAAGTAGAGATTGCCCAGATTGACCAGCGCCGCAAGGTAGTCGGGACGCAAGCCGCGCGCGAGTGTGTAGTAGCTTACGGCCTCTTCTATTCGGCCTTCCTGCTGCGAGAGATTACCAAGAAGATAAACCCACCGAAAATCCTTCGGCGCCAGATGATGAGCATTCAGATAGCACTCTCGTGCAGGCGAGGTCAAAGAATAGGCCTGGTAGACCTGGCCCATCAGCCCGTAACCCTCACTAAGTTTGAGATCAGTGGCGGCAGGGTCTTTAGTCTGGGCCGCAAGCGAGTTCTGAAATGAAATCAACTGCTCGCGAACGCTCGGCTCGAGTTCGTCGAGTTTCGGTTGATGGACGGGCATAAGCCCTGATCGCGGCGGTGGCAGGACGTCGCTCTGCGCGGGACCGGCGTGAAGCGAATCGCCCCGAATGACTAACATTCCCACAAACGCGAGAACAAGGACGAGTTGTTGCAGGCAGGTATTCATTTGCGACTGAAAGAAACGTCTCTATTTGATCTCGGGGGACGCGCCTTCCTTCAGTGTAAGATAGCGATCGACGGGCGGATCTTTCCACTCCTCGACTTTCCCCGACGGCCAGTGAACTCGCACTGTTTCGACGCCGCTGGAGGCGCCAAGGCCTGCGAGAACTCGCGGGTCTTGTGACGAACAGTATCCGCCGTCAGTGCGAACCCGACGCCACAACGTCTTCTCCTTCGGGATCCTGATCTCCACCCGCGCACCTAGCATATCTCTCTTGACCTTATCACCCACCAGGCGCAGCCCCAGCCAGTGGTTCCGATTACCAACCTGATTCAAGAACAGTCTCGCCGGGCCATTGTTGTTTGAGATTAGGACGTCGGTATCGCCGTCATTGTCGATGTCGCCGAAGGTCGCTCCGCGCCCGACGAGTAATTGATTGAATGCCTGGCCGGCTTCTTTTGATACATCGATGAAGCTCCCCTTGCCGGTATTGTGAAAAAGCTGGTTGGGTTGGGCCAGCGGATTACCGTCGTTGTTGCGAGTGGGATCTTCCAACAATCGAACGGCGCCGTTGGTCACGAGCAAGTCCAGCCAACCGTCATTGTCATAATCGAACCATAGGGTGCCAAACCCGGTAAATCGCGCAGACGGCAAAGCGAGATTTGCTTCACGCGTGCGGTCTTCAAAAACCCCGTTCCCAAAATTGACGTAAAGCGTGTTGGTTTCTTCCATCAGGTGAGTGACGAAGATGTCTTCCGTGCCGTTGCCGTCAAAATCACCGGCGTCCACTCCCATTCCAGCCTCTGCCTGCCCGTCCCGATTGACCGCAGCCCCCGCCAGTAGAGCCTCGTTCTTGAACGTGCCGTTTTTCTGATTGATCCAGAGTTGATTCGGGTCACCGTCGTTTGCTACGTAGAAATCAATCCATCCGTCGCCGTTGAAATCGGCCGCGACCACACCCAGCCCGCGTCCAAATTCTTTGCTTATTCCTGCTGCTACCGTAACGTCCTCGAAAGTCCCGTCCCGCTTGTTGTGAAACAAACGATTGCCTACCGGGCGAAATGCGCGTGGCCCGCAGTAGTCTCTTGCGCTCGTGTTGGCGTAACAAGTCGGACTATTGGAAACCGAAAAATCGACGTAATTCACCAAAATCAAGTCGAGCCATCCGTCCCTGTCGTAGTCGAAGAACGCTGCGCTGGTACTCCATCGAGTGTCATCGGTATGCGTCTTTTGCGTGACATCGCTAAACGTGCCGTCGCCGTTGTTGAGAAACATCTGGTTCGATCCGAGATTGCAAATGTAAATGTCAGGCCAGCCATCGTTGTTAATATCGCCTACGGCAACGCCCATCCCGTATCCGGTGGCGCGTATGCCGCTCTTCTCGGTAACGTCGGTGAACTTCAGTTTTCGGCTGCCGTCTCTGCCGACCACCAAATCGTTTCGATAAAGCCTCCCGCGCGGAGGGCCGGAATCGCGCCAGGGAAACAGCGTGTTGCCTGGCTCCTTTTTCGGATCTAGCACTGATCCCTGAACGATGAAGACATCCAGATCGCCATCATTATCGTAATCAAGCAGCGCCGCACCCGATCCCATAATCTCCGGTAGATAAAATTGTCCGGTCGTGCCGTTGTAATGTTTGAAGTCAAGGCCGAACTGATCCGCGACTTCTGCAAAGATTGGGACCGGCGAATAAGGATCGCTCCGCTCGATCCCCGCCTTCTTTTGGATTAAGTGAGAACTGCTGCCAGCCACGCCCAACGCAATGCAGGAACACACAACCGCCTTCTGCAGGGTTCTCAACACAAACTCGTTTACCGGGGAGCTCGACCTAATCACTTGACTTCTTTAGCTGATGTTTCGCGCTTGCCGGAATTGGGCACGATGTAATCCATCCATCCGATCATCATCTCATCGGAAGTAGGATCGCCCCAGCGAACCGGCTTGCCTGGATCGGGATTGTACTTGTTCTTGGACGAATTATCGAAGTGCGCGGTTATTATGATCTTAGTTCCCCTCGGAATCAGGACTGGATTCTTGAGCCTGTAGACGGTCTGCCAATTAAAGTTGAATTTCGGCACCCAGAGCAATGTCTCACGTTCGCCGTTGGGATAGATTGCTTCGTATTTCATTTGTTTGCCGCGCAAATGCATATGCGGCATGAAATCAACCAGTTCGACGTCCTGGCTAAACGTGCACGCGGCTGTGACCTTGTGATCCTGCGCGCCCGCCGGAATCCTGAAAAAGTGGTTCGGTATGGTAAGGGTGACAACTCGCTTGGCCGGAGGCTCTTTGGCAAGGATGATTCCGACGCTCGTGCGATCACGTTCAGGCTTTTCAAGCGCACCCCGAAAGCTTGAGTAATGTATCTGAAGGACAATTCTCGAGCCGGCGGGAATCCTCTTCGCCGCTCCTGGAGGAAATACGTCCGGTCCTTTACCGGGCGCATAGGAGGATAGCAAGATGCTGAATCCGTCGCTTCCATCGGCGCTTGCGCTGCGATTGAAAGCCGCGCCGCCGTTGGGAGCAGCGGCGCCGTCATCCACAACGGGAGCTTCCGGCCTTACGCGCGTGAGGCCGCCGACTTTGTAAAATATGCCCTGCTCGTCATCGGCGTGGCGATCGGGCTGGGCGACGCCCCCTCTTGAAGCGGCAATCGCAGCAGGCGTAAGAATGTGAGCGATGATGTGATGCACCACCTTCTTGTTGCTCGGACGGATTTCCGCAGCTTGAACCCACTTGTCCTCCTTGAACTGTGTCGGGACTGTGAAGTAGACATAGTTGTCGGGATCCCCTGGTTTTATTGTGTAATCCTCAGTCATTGAAAACACTTGATCCGGCTTGCCGATTCGCCAACCTTCAACGTGTTCAGGCAAGGTCGGGAGGTCCTTCGGATCGCCTTCGATTGCGCCCTGATCTACCCACGCCACGATGGTATCAATATCTTTCTGACTCAGGCGGGCGTCGTTCTCGAAATGACCGTAGCGCGGATCGGCGTGCCAGGGAGGCATCTCGCGGGTGATAACTTTTTCGCGAATCGAACGCGCCCAGGGCCGAACGTCTTTGTACGTCAGAACCGAGAACGGAGCGATGTCGCTGGGCCTGTGACATTCAGCACAGCGTTTGAAGAATATCGGAGCCACGTCCTTTGAGAAGCTAACCGCGACTCTTGGAATCGGGTGGGTCGTGATACCGGAACCAAGCTCTCGGCAGAACAACATTAAGCCGGCGAGCAATCCGACGTAAGCGATGCTCTTTGAAGGCACATACTTCATTCAGATTCCATTGTCTTATATCACCGCTGTAACGCGTTGTCACCCGGAGATGTTCGATGGCTGCGACCGGTGTTTGTCGTTCTTTGGTACGCACTAAGGTGTGATGGAGAGCTGAAACGGGGCGATGCACGCCCAACCCCGCGGTCGTCGCAGGAAGCGACAAGAAATACCTTGACAATCGAGAGTACTTTTGAAATCATCGCACCGTTTGTGCGAGTGGCTGCGCTCGCAGCCATCAAAATCGGAGAGTGTTGGTTGCTTTTCCGCTGAATGCTCTCTACCCATTATTGCTTCGCGTTGAACCTATCAACGCCCTAAAGGAGGACCCCAGATGAAAATTCAAAAAGGAGTGAGATTTTTTGCATCTCTGATAGTTCTAGCTTTGTGTCTCGCCGTTGCGGCTCGAGCTCAATCGGCAAACAAAGGCGAGTCGATCGCCTCAGTTGCCGGCGAACGCAGCGAGGTCAGGTGGCGCCCGCAAGTTGAATACGGTCGCCTGGTCCTGACCGTCTCCACGCCGAGCGGCGATGTTATTCGACAAGAGTTTGAAGCGGGCACCGATCCGTCGTTCAAGCTGATTGATAATAAAGGTTTCAATCTGGCCGATGGCCAGTACACGTACGAGTTACGCGTAATACCGACGATTAGCCCGGAGGTCAAAAAAGCTCTGGCAGCTTCGAGAGAGAACGGCAACAGCGAGGAGGTCATTCGGGAGTTGCAAAAGAGTGGTCAGTTACCGACTAAGATCACTGTTCAGTCTGGCTCGTTCCAGATTGAGAAGGGTGTGGTTTTCACAGGATCTCCCGAAGAGGGCGCCGAGCCGCCGCGAAGCCCAAACCCGGAAGGGAACGTCGGGATTCAGAGCAACAAAAAGAAAGGCAGCGGCGGTACGGTTGTAATACAGGATGTCGTGACGGCAGATGATGAGATCATTCAGGGCAGTTTGTGCGTGGGGCTTGATTGTGTCAACAACGAAAGCTTCGGCTTCGACACTATCAGACTGAAAGAAAACAACACCCGAATCAAGTTTGATGACACCTCGACTTCCGCGGGCTTCCCCAACAACGACTGGCAGCTCACCGCCAACGATTCGGCTAGCGGCGGGGCGAACAAATTCTCGATTGAGGACATAACGGG
>DASXSR010000416.1:0-19878 GCA_036505875.1 Blastocatellia bacterium
AACGAGTATGTTGTCAGGTCTGGCTAGTGATTGGTCTGCCGATGGAGAATGGATCCTTGGAAGTTCCGAGCGCCAAACCCCAGGGCGACAGGCGATCTGCCTGTTCCCGCTCTCGGCTGCTCCGCGGGCGGAAACCCTAATGCGCGTACTGACCTCTCAACCGGAATACAACCTCTGGGAAGGCCACTACTCCCCAGACGAGCACTGGGTCGTGTTCCAGGCTATCCAAGCTACGGAGGCTGGGGTCACCACTATTTATGTTGTGCCCGCCGCAGGCGGCGAGTGGAGGCAGATCACCGAGGGCAAATACTGGGATGATAGCCCTCGCTGGTCACCGGATGGCCGAACGATTTACTTCGTCTCCGGCCGCTCCGGATTTTTCAACGTCTGGGGCATCCGGTTCGATCCGACGAGCGGCAAGCCGGTGGGCGAAGCTTTTCGCGTGACGGCCTTTGAAAGCCCTGGTCAGATGATGTCGCCCCGACTGGTCCAACTGATAGACATATCGCTGGCCGCCGATCGCCTCGTCCTGCCCATCACGGAGGTGTCCGGCAGCATCTGGATCTTAGAGAACGTAGATCGGTAACCAATGACCGCGCTTATAAGGTGCAGTGTTGATATCAATAGATCACACGTAGGGGAAGCGGGAATAATGAGGAGTGAGACGACTGAGCAGTAACTACCTGTTTAGAGTTAACCAGAGTAACTGCCGACAGGTATGACACCCGAGCGCTGGCAACAGGTGAAGAAAATATTCCAATCCGCCATCGAGCGTCCGCCATGGGAGCGCGACGGCTTCATCTCACTTGAGCGGTTGTGTTGACAAGATTAACCAGCGAGATTGCCCATCGCACTCCCCTCATCTCGCTTGTTGACGTGGGTCGAGTCTCTCGCGCAGACCGTCGCCGATGAAGTTGAATGAGAGCACCGCTAGCGCAATCATCACGCCCGGAAAAATGAACAGATGAGGAGCTGTGAACCAGAACTCGCGCGAATCGTCGATCATCTTTCCCCACGACGGAATAGGCTCGGGCACGCCCAATCCGAGAAAGCTCATGCCCGCCTCGGCGAGTATCGCGCCCGCCATTCCGAGCGAGGCTTGAACGATCAGCGGTTGAATCGAATTGGGCAGGATGTGCTTGAACAAGATTCGAATGTTGCTCGCTCCGATCGCGCGAGCGGCAGTCACAAAATCATATTCGCGGACCTTCAGCACCTGCGCTCGCATCAGCCGCGCGTAGCCTACCCAGCCAATCACTGACAGCGCGATAACCAGGTTCTTTAGGCTTGGTCCTAGAAAAGCAACCATAGCTATCGCGAGAAGTATTCCGGGAAATGACAAGAAGACGTTGAACAGAAATCCCGAGACTATGCGATCAACCCATCCTCCGGCGTAACCCGAAAGCGCGCCGATTAGTACACCCACAATAGATGAGATGGTCACTACAGACAGACCGACGAGCATCGAAACTCTCGCGCCGTAGATGATGCGAGCCATCTCATCGCGGCCAAGCTGATCGCGTCCCATCAGGTGACGACGATCCGGCGAATCAAGCCTCGACACAAGCTCCTGACTCTGTACTCTTTCCCACGAAGCGAGCAGCGGCGAGAATGCGGCAACGAGAACAAGCACGGCGGCAACAGCGAATCCAAGCTGCGTGATTCTATTGGTATCGTGGAAAAGGCCATGGATCAAACGGATTCGACGGATAACCACAGATGGGATTGTGCCGATCAGTAGGACTCGTCTTGTTTGTGGTTTACCCGAACTCATTCAATCAACCTTTATTCGCGGATCCAAGAATCGGTAAACGATGTCTGTCGCGGTGTTAACCAATACATAGGTCGACGCGATCACGAGTATACAACCCTGCGTCAGCTTGTAATCTCGCTCACTGATGCTGTCCACCAGCAAGCTGCCAACCCCTGGCCACGAGAAGACCCGTTCGGTGATGATTGCTCCCGCCAACAGCACCCCGAATTGAAGTCCCAGGACCGTGACGACAGGGATCAGGCCGTTTTTGAGAACGTGTTTGTAAATGACAACGCGTTCCGGCAGTCCTTTCGCGCGGGCGGTCCTCACGTAGTCCTCACCCAACTCTTCGAGCACGCTCGATCGAACTATGCGCGTGAGGATCGCCGACATCGCCGCGCCAAGAGTGATCGAAGGAAGGATCAGGTTGTCGAGCCCGCCCGCTCCTGACACCGGCGTGATTCCGAGATTCACAGAAAAAAGCAGAACGAGCAACGGACCTAGCGCGAAGCTTGGAAGAGAAATCCCAAGCAACGCAACCAACGTTGATATACTGTCGACGAAACTTCCGCGATGCGTGGCGGCCGTCACCCCAAGCGGAATTGAAACCAGCGTCGCAATGAACATCGCCGCGAGCGCAAGCTTGATCGTCGCCGGATAACGTGAACTGATTCGACTGAGAACCGACTGATGAGTGACGGGATTGGTTCCCCAATCACCGCGAACGAGTCCGCGCCAGTAATCGGCATACTGCGATCCGAGGGGCTTATCTAAGCCGAGTTCCGCTCGTGCTGTTTGTACTTGTTCCTCGGTAGCGTTCTCGCCGACCAACTGCCGGGCGGGATCTCCGGGCACGATATGAATGAGTAGGAAGACCAGCGTGACAACTGCCCACAGGACGGGGACGATTATTGCCAGCCGCCGCAGGATCGCGATGACGAATCCTCTCATACTGCTGAATCATAACAAAGCGGCAACGGTTGCATGAAACCCGACGATTCAGGCGGTAGAGTAGCGTGAACGCCGCCCGAATAGAGATTTCTTCAATTTTTTCGGCCTCTTCTTCAAAAAGGTTCTTGCGTGGGGCATGGCACCGTGCTAGATTAAGCTTTCAAAAGATTTATCGGAAACGGGAGCTGACTGAACGGGGCGCTAGGCGAGCATTAAAACTTGACGGCGAGCCGGTGTGAGGACTGTGGGACACCGGTCGTCACTGATTAACCTCACCGCAAAAACTTTTAAGTGTCCTCGACTTTCCGCCAAGTGCGTCTTTCTCCCTAGAGTTCTCGCGCTCTGCTGATAACCGCACGTCGCGGCTGTGAGGAACCAAACGAAATAATGAGAATGAGAAATCTATTCAACCCCTTTTCTAGCGACTTGGCTATCGATCTGGGCACCGCCAATACTTTAGTGTTCGCCAAGGGACGCGGCATCGTCGTGAGCGAACCTTCCATCGTCGCTATTAATAAGGTAACCAACAAAGTGGAAGCGGTTGGCAAAGAAGCCAAGGAGATGCTTGGCCGCACTCCCGGCAACATCATCGCCATCCGGCCGATGAAAGACGGCGTGATCGCCGACTTCGAAGTGACCGAAAAGATGCTGCAGCACTTCATCCGCAAGGCGCACAACGGCCGGTCGTGGGTTTCACCACGCGTAGTCATTGGGGTGCCGGGCGAGATCACCCAGGTCGAGCGTCGCGCGGTTGAAGATGCAGCATATCGGGCAAAGGCATCAAAGGTTTATCTGGTGGCCGAAGCTATGGCGGCCGCCATCGGCGCCGGGCTTCCGATCACCGAGCCTTATGGAAACATGATAGTAGACATCGGCGGAGGAACGACCGACATCGCGGTAATCTCGCTCTCAGGCATCGTTTATTCGCGCGCGGTCCGCGTAGCGGGTAACGAGCTCGACGAAGCGATCATCCAGTACATAAAACGAAAGTACAATCTTCTGATCGGCGAGCGCACCGCCGAATCGGTGAAGATAGAGCTCGGTTCGGCGTGGCCTTGTGAGGAACCGATGCAGATGGAGATCAAGGGACGAAACTTGATTGAAGGCGTGCCTCGCACGATTACGATCACCGATGAAGAAGTGCGTGAAGCGTTGGCCGATCCTATTTCAACAATCGTGAATGCAGTGCGAGTGGCCCTCGAGCGGACGCCTCCGGAGCTTTCAGCGGACATCGCCGAGCGCGGAATCGTGCTTACCGGCGGTGGAGCGCTGTTGAAGGGAATTGATAAACGATTGATGCACGAGACGGGAGTTCCCGTCTCGCTGGCCGAGAACCCCCTCTCGTCTGTCGCGCTTGGAACCGGAAAGATGCTTGCCGACTTTGACTTGCTCAGCCGAGTGAGCTGGGAAAACACGATGCTTCATCACGGACTGTGAAAATGATGCGTGAGGTGTGATGCGTGGATGCATAAGGAGTCTGGTCACACGCCACGTTTCACGGATCACGCATCACCCCTATTGCTATGAGTGCAAACCCTGCACAGCAAAAGGCACCCTGGATATTGGCCGCGCTCTTGCTGTCTCAGGTAGTGCTGATGTCGACCAATGCACGGCATCCTGAGAGCGAGCAATCGCTATTGCGGATCTGGTTGGTCGCCGCTTTCGCGCCTATCGTTCGCGGTGCAGACGCAGTGGTGTCAGCAATCACAGGTACTACGGGAAGTTACGTAGACTTGAGGCACGCTCGCGAAGAGAACTCAGAGCTAAAAGAAAAAGTCGATCAGTTGACCGCAGAGCGAAACAAGGCGCTAGAACGAGCCGCCGAGCTTGATCTGATACGAAGCCAACTCGCACTGCCGACGCGTCCTCAATATCGCGAGTTGGCTGCCAATGTAATCTCGCGCGACGTCAGCCTATGGTTTCGACGCTTGATCATAGACCGCGGCACGTTGGATGGAGTAAAGCGCGATATGCCTGTCGCCACAGCCGTGGGCATTGTCGGGCGCATCATTGCCGTGGGACCGAATTCCGCGATGGTGCAAGTAATCACCGATAAGCACGCGGGCGTCGGATCAATGCTCCAAACTTCGCGCGCGATGGGAGAGACTCGTGGAACAGACCACGATCTTTGCGAATTGAAGAATGTATCGACAAGTGTCAACGTGCAAGTCGGCGAATCGGTGGTGACCACAGGCCTGGATCGGATATACCCCAAGGGACTCCTGGTTGGCACCGTTGAACGAATAGAAGCTGATCCCAATGCCCCCTGGCACAGGATCTTCGTCAAACCGGCAGCCCCCGTAGATCGAGCCGAGCACGTGTTCGTGCTTCTGGTCGACCAAAAAGACTTGAAGCTCGATGAAAAGTGATACGTGATGCGTGATCCGTGATGAGTGATGCGTGATGCGTAATGCGTGAGCAGGCTTCGAGTTCACGAATCACGTATCACGAATCACGTTTCACGCAGAACTGTCGAGGTAGCCTAAAGAGTGCAGACCTTCAAAATCGCTTTGACTATAGTCGTTGCGCTCTTGCTACAAATGGTTCTCTCCAATTATCTGAGGTTCTTTCAGTACATCGATCTGCCCCTGCTGGTAACGGTTTATTTCGGGTTGCAGCGCGCGCCCGTGATGGGGATGGTAACCGGAATGGTCGCGGGATTGGGCGGCGACGCAGTGCAGGGAGGGGTGCTCGGCGTTGGAGGATTCTGCAAGACACTGATAGGCTATTTAGTAGGCCTGGCAAGCGTGAGGTTTTCGCTTGAGAACCCGCTGGCGAGGCTCTCGGTGGCGGCGATTGCTTCGACGGCCAACACCGTGTTGTTCGTCGGGTTGAACCAGATGCTCGAGCAGTCTCTGCCTTACGTTTCGACGTGGGCGGAGTTCGGCAAGACGATCGCCTGGAAAGTGTTGGCGGATTGTCTAGCGTCGATCGTATTGTTTGTGATACTCGATCGCATCTTCTCAGAACAGGCGGCCGCGAGACGGATGGCGATAAGGAAGAGGTTCTATGAGTAGCTCGAACCTGAAAGACGACGGATTCAATTTAGAGATGCGGGTGTATTTGATCCAGTATCTGATACTGGCGGTGTTTATCGCACTGGGGATTCGCTTTTATGTGTTGCAAGTCGCGCGGCATGATGATTACCAGGCGCGCGCCGAGAACAACCGTATCAGAGAGATACCAATCCCTGCGCCGCGAGGCGCGATATTCGACCGCAACGGCAATGTTCTCGTCGATAACACGCCCGCTTTTAACATCATTGTCACGCCGGAGGACATTACCAATAAAGAAGAGACCGTTAACGCTCTCGTCCAAAACCTCGGAGTCGATCGAAACGAGATCCTTTCCCTGTTGAATGACCCGTACCGCCCGAAGTCGCAGCCGATACTTGTAAAGCAAAACGCTTCGGATGCCGACCTGCAATGGGTGCCGGCTCACGAGCTCGAGCATCCCGAAATAAAAGTCGAAACGCAACCGCAACGGCTATATAAGTACGCCAAGACGGCCGCTCACATTCTCGGCTACATCGGCCAGATCAGTCCCAAGCAACTCGAGCTTCCAGAGTACTCGGGATACAAATCCGGCGATATCGTAGGGCAGGGCGGACTCGAGGCGGTATATGACAAGACACTGCGCGGCAAAGACGGCATGAAGCGCGTGATCGTTGATAGCCGCGGCCATCCGATTGCCGACCTCGAGGAAGTCGAGCCGATCAAGGGGCAGGACCTCGTCACCACGCTCGATCTCGATATTCAAAGAGTTGCTGAGGACCAGTTTTATTCCAAGAAAGAGACCGGCGCGGCGGTGGTGTTGAATCCTCAAAACGATGAGATACTGGCGATGGTATCTCTGCCGAGTTTCGATCCAAACGTTTTTGCCCGCAACGTCGTGTCACCAGAGAGCCGCAAGGAAGTTGCCGCAATCTTCAAAGACCCGTCGAACCCGCTTTACAACAAAGCCATTCAGGGAACTTATCCTACAGGCTCGACTTGGAAAATCCTGATGGCGACTGCGGCGCTTGAAGAAGGAGTCATCACACTCAAGAATTCCCGCATCCCTTGCGGCGGAGGAATTCAGGTCGGCAACCGGTTCGTTCACTGCGGCAAGAATCACGGCGTGCCCGACATCCACGCTGCAATCGTCCACTCGTGCGATGGTTATTTCTATCGGCTTGGGCTGAAGATGGGCGTCGACATGATTCACGACTGGGTCTCGCGGTTCGGAATGGGTCAGCGGACCGGCGTCGATCTTCCCGGCGAAGTGAGAGGCATAATACCGAGCCGCGAGTGGAAGAAACGAGTCAACCCGCGCGATCCGGTCTGGAAGGACTTTGACACGGTGCTCGCTTCGATCGGACAAGGCTCAGTCGCTGTGACGCCCATTCAATTGATTCACGCCGAAGCCGGAATCGTGATGGGCGGGCAGTTTCACACGCCACATGTGTTCAAACAGGCGAACGAGACCCAACTCGCGCAGGTCAAGTATTACGACGACAAGCCTGTCGAGATGAAGTTGTCGGAAACGACAATAGAGACGGTCGACTACGGAATGTGGGGGGTCGTCAACGAAGGCGGCACGGCGGGAGGCGTCGGTTTCCCGCGCGAGATAAACGCCGGGGGCAAGACCGGTACTGCACAAGTAATCGCAAAGGAAAAGGCACGCGGGAAAGAGCATAAGGACCATTCGTGGTTTATCAGCTTTGCACCGATGCACACCGATCAGAAGCCTGAGATCGGCGTTGTGTGCATTACCGAGAACGGTGGCTGGGGCGCTCAAGCTTCGGCGCCAAAAGCCAAGATGATCGAAGCGGCTTACTTCTCGAAGAAGCTGGGCCGGCCTATTCTTCCCGAACTCGTAGCGATGAATGCCCAGCCTTCCGCGGGCGCTGCCGATCGCAAGCGGAAGCCGGTCACTCAGTAAGTTGCAATGGTCGAAATCAATCAAAGAAAACTAAAAGACGTCGATTGGTTGTTGCTCTTAGCGCCAATCTCGCTGACGGCGTTTGGCTGCGTGGCGATCCGCAGCAGCGCGCCAGACGGGAGTTTTGTCAAAAAGCAGATCATCTCGCTGGCGATCGGCGTCGCAATCGCTATCGTGATAATGTTCACCGACTATCGCAAGATCATCCTCAACATCGCGCCGTTTTTCTATGTTGCCGTATTGCTGTTATTGGTTCTTGTCCTGATCGCCGGAACCCAGATCAACGGGAACAAAGCGTGGCTGCGGGTGGCAGGCTTCAGCCTGCAGCCGAGCGAGTTTGCGAAGGCGGCTACGATTCTAATGCTTGCGCGTCATCTCGCAACTCCGCGCCAGCGCGCGCTTTCCATAAAAGACATTCTGATCATGGCAGCGATAGTCGTGCCGCCGGTCATCTTGATTTTTGCTGAGCACGACACAGGAACCACAATAACCTTCGGCGCCATCCTGGGGACGTTCTATTTCTTCGGGGGCATGCGAAAGATATTCTTGGCAGCGGGCCTCGTCGCGGTGGCCGTCGGGCTCGTAGGTGTGTATCCGCACTTGAGGGGCTATCAAAAACAACGCATTGATGTGATCCTTCATCCCGAAGAAGCGGACCCAAGGGGATTCGGCTATCAGACCATTCAATCTGTAATCGCGGTCGGTTCAGGAGGCGTGACAGGAAAGGGAATCGGCCACGGCACTCAAGGTAAGCTCGGATTTGTGCCGTTTGCGTGGACCGACTTCATCGGCGCGGTCATCGCGGAAGAAACCGGATTGGTTGGAGTGCTGGTGTTGATGATGCTATATCTGTTGCTCATTTGGAGGCTGCTCGCCGTCGCCAAAGCCTCGCGCGACCGCTCGGGCGCATTGATGGTTATGGGTTTTGTAGGGTTAATAGCCTTTCACATTCTGTGCAATCTGGGGATGATAGTTGCGTTGATGCCGATTATGGGAATCCCGCTTCCGCTTGTTAGCTACGGGGGGACGGCGGTGATGTCGATGTTTGTCGGTGTAGGGTTGGCGTTGAGCGTAAGGATGAGAAGGTTCGTTAATTAGCCGGTGAACCTACAAGGGAGGACTCTTGAGCAAGCAACTGTTAGAAGAAGCACCCGCCCTGGCTCTGGATCTTAATTCCCTCCGGCTCAGCGATGAGCAGTTCGAGCAACTGTGCCGCGACAATGAAGACCTGCGATTGGAATTAACCGCAGATGGAGAATTGCTGATTATGGCCCCGACAGGTGGAACGACCGGATCGCGCAACGCCGACCTTACGACTCAACTCACGATTTGGGCAAAAAAGGATGGCAGCGGGCTGAGCTTTGACTCTTCCACCATGTTTTGTTTGTCCAACGGCGCAAAACGTTCTCCTGACGCCGCTTGGATAAGATTCGATCGATGGAATACGCTCACCGAAAAAGAACAAGAGAGCTTCGTGCCTCTTTGTCCCGATTTTGTTGTGGAATTGCGTTCACCGACCGACGGTTTGTCCTTCCTTCAAGAAAAGATGCAAGAATACATAGCTAACGGGGCGCTTTTGGGGTTGCTGATTGATCGCAAGTCCAGACTGGTTTATTTGTACCGCCCCGATCAGCCGGTGGAAAAGCTGGATGATCCTGCTGGTGTCACATGCGAGCCCGTCCTGCCGGAGTTCGTTTTGAGCATGAAAGATATTTGGTAAGTCGAATCGAAAATGAATTATCGAGTCGAATTGGACTCAATTCTTCCTCTTGTTGAAAAGCCTGCCCGTTACGTCGGCGGAGAGTGGAACTCCGTCCGTAAATCCCCCGACGAAGTTCATACCCGAATCGCGCTTTGCTTTCCCGACACCTATGAGATCGGGATGAGCCACCTCGGACTCAAGATTCTTTATGGCCTTCTCAACAAGCGTGAAGGATGGTCAGCAGAGCGAGTTTACGCGCCGTGGCCCGATATGGAGGCCAAGCTTCGCGAGCGCGGCATCCCCTTGCTCTCGCTTGAGGGCTACACGCCGCTCCGGGATTTCGATGTCGTCGGTTTCTCGCTGCAGTACGAAATGACCTACACGAACGTGCTAACGATGCTCGATCTCGGAGGTATCCCGCTGCGTACGCGCGAGCGAAGTCTCGACGATCCGTTGGTGATCGCGGGGGGCCCGACCGTTTACTCTGGCGAGCCGATCGCAGATTTCGTCGACGTCTTCGTCATCGGCGACGGCGAAGAAGCGTTCCCCGAGCTGGTCTCTCGCTACGTCGAGTCACGAGACTCCGACTTGGAGCTGACTCGAGAACAGGTCCTGAAAGAGATTGCATTGATCGAAGGGATGTATGTTCCATCGCTGTACACAACTTCAGTCAGTCCGCATCACGGCTTGCGGATCGTCGACAAGCCTGACGATCCAGACCTTCCGTTTCCGATTCGTCGGCGAGTAGTCACGGACATAAACCAGTATCCGTTCCCGTCAGACTCGCCTGTGCCAGCGATCGAAGCCGTGCACGATCGCGTGGCGATTGAAATAGCGCGAGGCTGCGTCGACGGCTGCCGGTTCTGCCAGGCTGGAACGATCTATCGCCCCGTTCGCGAGCGCGACCCAAAGCAAATAGTGGACACGATTATCGACGGAATCGAAAAGGGCGGTTATGACGAGACAAGTCTCACATCGCTCTCGACTGCCGACTATACGTGCCTGGAGCCCCTGGTGAAGATGCTCGGCGGAGAACTCGAGCGCCGCAAAGTCAGCTTCTCTGTATCATCGCTGCGCGCGTCGGGGGTCACCGAGTCGCTTGCTCGTGAGATCGCCCGCGTTCGCAAGACCGGATTCACGATTGCTCCCGAAGCCGGCACTCAGCGCATGCGAGACGTGATCAACAAGAACATCACCGAGCAGGACGTAATGAAATCTTGTTCGGTCGCGTTCGAAGAAGGCTGGTCGGCGATGAAGATGTACTTCATGATCGGATTGCCGACCGAAACCGACGACGACGTGCTCGGAATCGCCGAGCTTGGCAGAAAGGTCCGCGAGCTTGGCAGGAACAAATACAACAAGCACGTTAAAGTGACGTGCTCGGCCTCGTATTTCGTGCCAAAGCCCCACACTCCTTTTCAGTGGTGCAAACAGGAAGAGGTCAATTCAATCAAGCGCAAGCAGCGAATGCTGAAGGAGTCAGGCCGTCGTTATCGCATTGAGGTCAAGGTTCATCACGCCGAGACGTCGCTGCTGGAAGGTATCGTCTCGCGCGGAGATCGCAATCTTTGCAACGTCATAGAGCGCGCGTGGCGACTGGGCTGCAGGTTCGATGGCTGGACGGAGCACTTCGATTTCGAAAAATGGATGGAAGCTTTCCGTAGCGAAGGCGTGAACATCGAACCTTATCTTCAGGAGTTCCCGGTTCGCGAATTTGATAAGCCGGGCGCGCCGCTGGTTCAGCTTCCCTGGGACCACATCGACACGCTGGTGAAGCGCGAATTTAACGCGCGCGAATACACGAAGGGCATAAAGGCGAAGATCTCGCCGCCTTGCGAGTTGCCGGTGAAGGTCATCGACGGGCGTCCGACGGCGATCGCGCCCTCTAACGAAGACTTCGAGCGTGTCGCATCGCAGCCGTTGTTGTGCTACGCGTGCGGGCTTGAGTGCGATCTTACTCAGTCGCGGGAGCATCTTGACAAGGCTTACGCGCTGCACAAAGAGGTGCGTACCTATCAAGAGCGGATCGCGACAGTGAAAGATGTCATTGATCGCCCTCTCACAGAGCTTCGCGGGTTGAGCCCGAGCCCCATCACCCAACCCCCAACCACTATCTACCGTTATCGGGCGACTTTTGAAAAGGGTGAAGAAGTAAAGTATCTCTCACATCTGGATCTGACTCGCGCGTTGCCTCGCGCGTTCAGACGTGCGAAGATAAGGCTTGGTTATAGCATCGGATTCCATCCGATGCCTTTGATCCAATACGGGCCGGCGCTCGGCGTTGGAACTGTAGGACATAACGAGTTGATCGATTTCGACTCGCCGGACATGCTTGAAGAGCGCGAGTTCCTCGAAAAGATCAATCGCGCGTCGCCTACGGGCTTGCGTTTTAAGTCGCTGTCGCGACTGCACGCCGGAGCCAAGTCGTTGATCAAAGACGTGAACCGCGCCGAGTACTCGGTAATGCTCGATACGCCCGAGATGGAAGCGGCGCTTAGCCGAAGACGCGCGGCGCGCGATGAGCTCCCCGCCGGTAGCAGCGGCGCCCATCGCCGATTAATCGACGACTTTATGTCGCGCGCGTCGTGCGTCATCGAGCGCGCGCGAAAAGACAAGCGCCAGCGAGTAGACGTGAGGCGCTTCACGAAAGCGCTGAAGTTCATTGAAGAAAAGAACAGTCTTCACATTGTAACCGAAGTGTCGCCCAGCGGTGGAGTGAAGCCAATCGAGGTAATGGCCGCAGTTTATGACCTGACCACAACCGAGGCAGTTTCACTCAGCTCACGCGTGCGGCGACTGCGGTTGTATCGTGAAGATCAGACAAGCGAGTTCAGAGTTCAAGCTTCAGCTTGCCAGGCATAAGAAATGGCAGCCTGAGAGGGCTGAACTCTGAACCGGAGCAAGGAGATTAGTTGAGAGTGACTTGTCACTCATAAAAAATTGAGCGGTTTGTGCTGGAAGGCAGCACGGGTAAGATTTGAGACAGCCTTGCGAGAAAATCCAGAGCTAACCTGATCGGGATGAGCGAGGCTGATTTGAACGCGGTCGACGAGAATCGAAAACGCAGACGAGCGCTTTGCGTGCTCAAGCGCTAACGTTTGCGCTAACTGGTAGGCGCGCATTGGCGCCTCTGCTCTAAGTTCTTCTGCACGCTGACTACCCAGCCAACAGCACGGCCACATCAGGAGAAATCCATGTCGAAAGAGTTGATCATCAGTGCAAACGTGCACGAAAAGAAAGTCGCCGTACTTGAAGACGGCGTAGTGACGGAGTTTTATGTTGAGCGAAGAGACGAGAACCAAGGTGTGGTCGGGAATCTTTACAAAGGCCGGGTTATGAAAGTGCTGCCCGGGATGCAGTCCGCTTTCGTGGACATCGGGCTTGAGCGCGACGCGTTCCTTTATGTTTCGGACTTCACGGAGTTCATGGAAGAAGAGGAGGAGATTGACTTCCGCGAAGTGAGCGAGGAGCAGCGCGCGCCGGCTCGAATCGAAGACCGCGCCCGTCGAGGCGAACGGCCGAGACCCGAACGCGTGCCAGCCATTCAGCCGATAGCCGCGACCGAACCAGCAATCGAAGATTTGAAGGCCGAGCGACCGGTGTCGATCGAAGACGCAGTCGAGCAGTTGGCCGAGATTGCGCATGAGAGCTTGATTCCCCCGCCGCCACCCGAAGAAGAGCTGCCTGAGCAAGAGCCGGCCGAACAGGCTGCTCCCGCCGAAGCCCAAGTCGAGCGCGTGACTGACCAAGAGGAGTCCGCTGTCGCTGCCGAGAGGATTGGTGAGCCACCGGCGCTGGAAGCCGAGCCGGAAGTGAAGCGCGGCCGCGGGCGCCGAAAAAAGACAGAGATCGAAGTTACAAAGCCCAAGAGAAGATCATCCGCCAAGGCCGACGAGAAAGAGGCCAGGGCGGGAGCCAGGAAAACGTCAAAGGCCGCCGGAAAGCGTTCGAGGCGCGGGGGCGAACAGCCGGCTATCGACTCTATTGTTGAAGCCGCACCACAAGAGTTGGGGCCCCAGTTTGAACGCGTGACGGACGAAGACGTCGTCCAGGAAGCGGGCGAGCTTTTGAAGGACGCCATTGTTCAGGAAAAGATCATTGAGCAGGTCCACACTGCTGAATTTCAAACCCTGCCTCAGCCCGAGCCTGAATGGCGAGTCGGCAGTCATCGCTCAATAGATGAAGGCGTTTCAGCTTTCCAGCGGGTGGTAGATGAGAACACCGAGACAGTTGCATCGACTGAAGCGGCCCCGGAACGCGGAGTCGTAGAACAACCCGATGAAGGTAAGGTTTCTCCCTTCCGGCATATCTCAGACGTCGTGCGCGGGTTGTACGACCGTATCGGGTCCAGCGCCGCCGAAACAAGTGAGCCAGATGAGCCGACCGGTGGGTCCATTGAGAGTCAAGTCTCCGAAAGTGAAGGGGGCGAAGCCCTGGGATCGTCGGCCTACGGAGCCGCTGTCGAAAGCAGCGAGGGTCGGCTA
Organism: Blastocatellia bacterium; assembly: GCA_036505875.1. Classification (GTDB taxonomy): domain Bacteria; phylum Acidobacteriota; class Blastocatellia; order UBA7656; family UBA7656; genus Onstottus_A. Next base: position 13,814 of record DASXSR010000416.1, read on the forward strand.
GAGACATCTCACGAGGAGGATCGGGAAGCTGAGGTGCGTGAGCGATATCCGCGCGCTGAATTTGCAGCGCGACGAGGCGGGAGAGGACGTCGCGGTCGTGGGAGTCGTCGCGACGTTTCGACAGCAGCCGCCAAGCCTGAAGAAGAAGTTGCGGAGACGCCGCGAGAAGAAATCGAAGTTGAAGAACCACAGCCAAGTCCGCCACGGCCGGTTGAAGCCCGCCCGGATCATCGCCGCGAACGCCGGCCCAACCAACGCCGACCTGACCCGCGAAGAATGGATCATGCTCCGTCCCGACGGCCAGAGCGTGGCAGCCCTTCCACAATCAGCGACCTGCTTCACGAAGGCCAGGAGATTGTGGTTCAAATCGCCAAAGAACCCATCGCCAAAAAAGGCGCGCGAATTACTTCGCACATTGCGCTGCCCGGGCGCTTCATTGTTTATATGCCGACAGTCAACCATATCGGCGTGTCACGCAAGATACCAAATGAAGTCGAGCGCATGAGATTGAAGCGAATCGTGACCGGGCTACGGGACCGTGAAGGCGCGACTGGCGGCTTCATAGCTCGCACTGCGTGCGCGGGTCACTCCGAGCAAGAGTTGGCCGACGACATTCGCTACCTTCTGCGGACCTGGTCTGACTTGAGGAAGAAAGCCGAACGCGTTCGGGCGCCTTCGATGGTTCATCGCGATCTCGATCTCGTTCAACGGATTCTGCGCGATCAGTTGTCGGAAGAATTCGCGGCTATCCGCATCGACAGCGAAGTCGAGTACGCGCGGATAGTCGAGTTCGTTAACCGCGTCCAGCCAAAACTCGTAAAACGAGTGAAGCTGTACACAAGCAGTCAGCCGATACTCGAGAAACACGGAGTGCAAGCGGAGATCGACAAGGCTGTGCGCCCACGCGTGTGGCTGAAGTCCGGCGGCTACATCGTAATCAATCAGACTGAAGCGCTGGTCGCCATCGACGTCAATACCGGCAAGTTCGTGGGCAAATCCGATAAGCTGGAGGACACGATCACACGAACAAATCTGGAAGCGGCAAAAGAGATCGTTCGTCAGGTGAGACTGCGCGATCTGGGCGGGATCATCGTAATCGATTTCATAGACATGGAGGAGCGCAAGAACCGCCAAAAGGTGATGATGGCTCTCCAGCAGGAGCTGTCGCACGACCGCGCGCCGTCAAAGATTCTTTCGATTAACGACTTCGGCCTTGTTGCAATAACTCGTAAGCGAGTGAAGCAGTCGCTCGAAAGGACCCTTTGCGCGCCGTGCCCATATTGTTCTGGCGCGGGGATGGTTAAGTCGGCGCAGACGATGTGCTTCGAGATACTCGAGCAGGCGAAAGCGATGTCGAAGGAATTAGTAGGGGCGAGCGATGTGATGTTGAGAGTGTCGCCCAACGTAGCCGAAAGCTTGCGCACGACCGAACACGAAGTGATGGAAGAGATCGAAGCGAACTTCGGGACTCCGGTGGCCATTGAGCCCGATCCGCATCTTCACCAAGAGCAGTTCGACTTTGCGATCGTTTAGACCTGGAGCGCTGCGCGCTGTTGCGCACCGCTTTGGCTGGCCGCCAAGCAAGACGCCCTGCCCTCTGGAATTGGACGCGCTTAGGATGCGGCCTTGCCGAAAGCTGCCACGAGGAACTTTCGGCAAGGCGAATTGATTTTAGAACGAGTAGCGCAAAGCGAACTGTAGGTTGCGCTCACTACTCTTGGTTGTTACCTTACCGAAATTGGCGTTACGTGGATCCGTAGATGGGTTGTTCCAGTTCGGATGATTAGGCCAGTTGAAAGCCTCGACCCGGAACGTGACTCTCTGCGTCTCCTTTATGTGAAAATCCTTGTACAAGCCCAGATTATGGTTCTGGAACCCTGGACCATACAAGAAGTTGCGCACCCTCTGCGTATTGAACGTCCCGGCAGGAGGCTGCGTAAAGATTGGCGAGCCATCCGGGTTCTTTACGGCGAACCAGTAGTTCTGATCTGACGTGCTGTTGGAGAATTTTCGGTTACCCCTGGATAGCTCGGGGCTGCCATTCACGATCCAGAACTGAGAGCCGCTTCCGGGTCCCACGCCGGCGAAGTCGTCGCCTGTAGTGATTGAGAGCGGCGAACCGGTCTGCAACTGTGAGATGGCTGAAACGGTCCAGCCACCCAGGACCTTGCCCATCAAAGTGGAATGATCCTGGAACACTGGCAGCGCATAAATGCCAGCCACCACCATTACGTGGCGTCGGTCAAAGCTAGATGGTCCCCACAGCGCCCCGGCGTCGAATGCGTTTGGTATTACATCGCGCTGAGCCGACCCATCATCCGTTGACTTGGAGTACGTGTAAGCCACGCCGTAACTCAAGCCTTTGGTAAATCTGCGAGTGGCGCCGATCTGAAGACCGTGGTAAATGGCGTTTGCGTCGTTGTTAGTTACACGAATTACGCCGAACCCCTTGAATGGTCGCAGAAAATCCGGGTTGATTCCCGGATTAGCTTGCACCGTTCCCGGCAGAAGTTGATTTATGTTACGTTCGCGCTGTCCGTGTAAACTCCGGCGACCGACATAGCCGACTTCAACGACCGTGCTGAATCCAACCTCTCGTTCAAAGGTCGCGCTCCAGTGCCATGCTTCCGGATTCTTGAAAATCGGATCCTGGCTGGTGATGACCAAAGGAAAAACATTGCCCGAGGTTCCGCCTGGATTATCCACTCGCCCACGCGTAATCGAGGCAGAGGGCTGCAACGGCGGATTGCCTCCCAGAAAAACTGAATCACTTACACCAAGTCGAGTGAAGAACCGGCCCGCGCCGAAGCGAAGGACTGTCTTGTCATTAATCGCGTAGGCGATACCGATCCGCGGCTGGAAGTCCCCTTTGTGAATTTCCGAGTACTGCTTGTCGGCCCCACGGAACAGAAAATTGAACTCTCCGGTATCAGCAATCGGGACTCGACCTTTTGCGGCATTTGTGAAGCCATCGCCTGGAATCACCAGACCGTTGTAGCGTGCACGTAAGTCGCCTTTGGTAATGAACCCCGTCTTCGGATCCTGGGTAACCGCAATTGACGGATCATAGAACCTCGCATCAAAAACCGTCATGTTCCGCCACAGGCTGTAGTAAGGCTGAATGATGCTGTGACGGAGACCTAATTCTAATCGCAGCTTCGGCGTCGCCTTCCAGGAATCCTGGACAAACCACTCATACATGTGGCCGCGATAAGGCGTGAACGAGCGGGCGCCTAGCTCGGCATAGGTGTCAAACAATCCAAGTGCGGCGTTGCCGATTGCCTGCCCGGTTGCGTTAGGCGTTGAATTGCTGAAGACGAAGCGGCCGTTCTGGTTGTTGGTGCCGCCTGGAGTGCCCGCCACATTGATCTGATCGAAGTCATTCTCGCCAGCTCTCTCGAAATACCCGCCAAACTTGAGAGTGTGGCTGCCGCGGATGTTCGTCATGTTGTCCGAAACCTGGTAGATCGGACCTGTCGATTGAGACGGGTATGGCCCACCATCTATGCGACTGAAGGGTGAAAGCCCATCAACCGTTGGAACTTTGTCAGGAATTTCTTTCCGGTCTGGAAAGATGTACGGATAGCTAATACCATAGAGACTCCGCTTGAACAGATCCGTCTGACCGACCCTAATGAACACTTGGTCACGGCTTCCCGCGACGAGCAGTTCGTTGACCCATCGCGGAGAGATAGACCAGACCCAGTTAAATGAAGTCGTCTGATTGGGGCGATCAAAAATCCGAGGCGCCAGACCAGGCTCGTTGTCGAACGGGAACGGAGCGAACTCCAGGAAGTGATAGAGCTGTGCCCGCCATCGTATTGAGTGTTTCTCGGTCGGGTAGAAGTCGATGGAGATCGTATCCTTACGCTGGTCTTGAGTTTCTCCGCGCTCCGCAAACCAGTTGCTTGAACCCGGGCCATCGAAGTTCGGCTCAGGGAACGCCCTAAGCAATCCGATTCCGCTCTGGCTCAGTCGATCCTGCCGAATGATGTTTCCGGGGAACGGCTGACCGGTGGTAGGGTCTTTAATTATTACAGGCGCCGAAAAGAATTTGTTGGGCACAAGCAATTCGCTGAAATCTCCGTTGCGCATCTTGAGGGTTGGAACGGTAAGCGTCCTGGTTACGCCCCGACGTCGTCGGACCCATTCCTGTCCCCAGAGCCAGAAAAGCTTGTCGCGCCCTTTGTTGTAATTAGTAAATGGAAGCGGGATCGGGCCGTTGAGACTATAACCAAACTGGTTGTAGCGGAACGGCTCGGGTCGGCAAGCAGTGTCTTTTGGAAACTGGTCGCACGGCCTGTCTGCTGTGCCGGTACGCTTGCGGGTCCAGCTATTGGCGTCAAAGGCGGAGTTTCTCATGAACTCATAAAGCGTGCCGTGAAAATCGCGACTGCCGCTCTTGGTCACGATTCGTATCTGCCCGCCGTTCGAGCGTCCGTATTCCGCGTTGTAGTTGGCCGTCAGGATCTGAACTTCCTGGGTCGCATCGACATCGGCAACACCAATGCTGGTGCCGTTTGATCGCGTGCGCACCGCAACAGCGCCGTCAAAAGTAATCAGATTATCCTGAGTGCGGGAACCGTTGATGTTCAACCCTCCGGTAGTCAAGCCGAAGCTGAAACCGCCCAGCGTGCCACCACTGACACCTGGTTTGAGCAACGCCAGAAACAAAGGGTTGCGCCCATTCAGCATTGCCATCTGAATCTGCTTACCTTCAACAAGCTTGCCTACCGTAGCTGTCTCAGTCTGCACGACAGCCGATTGTGCAACTACGGTGACCGCTTCAGTGACCTGGCCAACCTCAAGGCTTACGTCTAGCGTCGCGGCGATGTTAGGATCGACCTTCTTGTCCGAAAGCGTGAGACGCTTGAAGCCGGGATGTTCCACCGTAACCGAATAGGTATCAGGCGGCAGGTTTGAAATGACATAGTACCCTTGATCGTTCGTCGCAGCAGTTCGTTCGACGCTTTTGGTTTGACTCTTCACAACAACCTTCGCTCCGGAAATAACGGCTCCCGCAGAATCCTTCACAAATCCTGAAAGCTGAGCGTTGTCGGATTGCGCGAAGACGCTTATTGATATGCACAGGCACATAAATAGGGCCATGGCCAATACCAAACCTCTCTGACTCGAAGATTCAACGGGACTCAGAGATCTCTTCGTCGTTTGTCCGAGTGGTGTACGATTATCCATGTCGCTGTTCCTCCTCAAAAAGATTAGTAAGCGGATGATGCAAAGAGCGATGAAGCGAGCGAAGCCGTCTAATCGACCGTGGCGGGCTCTCATAGATAACAAGGGAAAGTCGAACCCGCGCACCGCGCTGAGAGTTTAAAGCGCATAGTCGCAGGTCATGGGGTTGCGCAATGCGATCTCCCGTTGACCCGACGAAAGACAATAATCTAAAAAGAAGATGGCTGATGTATAAAGCGTCCGAATCATAGCACGACGGGTGTGCCAAGACAATATGATAATCCAAGTTCTTGAGCATAAACTCGCCTCGCGGTTGTTTGCCGCTTTCTTGCGCATTAGACTTCATTTATAGGCAAGAGGTTAAGCGGCGATGCCAACCAATCAAGTCGAACAGCTTATCGCCGACGAGTTCGGCGTCAACGCCGATTACGTCAGCGAGCTTCTCTCCCGGTTCGAAGAAGATCCGTCTTCGGTCGATGACGAGTGGCGTTCTCTGTTTGATGAGCTGCTCGAAAACGGCCGTGTCGTAACCGAACCGGAGACCGCGGAGCCGCAAGGCCCCGCGACAAGGCGTGCTCAACCAACCTCGATTAACGTCTCGCCGCCCGTCATACACGCCACTTATGAGTGGGGGCGCCAGGCAGCCGCGCCAGCACCTGAACGCGAGCCTGAGACACAGGAGCCCGAACCGGCGCGTGAGGCTACCGCGCCGACACCCGCCGCGCCGGCTCAGACCCGCGCAACCGAGGCTGAAACCGCCGAGCGCATTCCGATTCGTGGACCCGCGTTGCGCATCGCGGAAAATATGGAAGCGAGCCTCGCCGTTCCGACCGCCACCTCGCAGCGTCAAGTCCCGCTCAAGCTGCTGGACG
>DASXSR010000417.1:0-11357 GCA_036505875.1 Blastocatellia bacterium
CTCGCCGGACGCTGGACAAGGGGCGGTGTTTGGCGGACCCGATCCGCTCGTCAGCAACAGTCTGACTAAGTATGGAACGTTGGCGGCGTTCGGGTACTTCCTGTTCGCAAAGCCTGCGATGAGGAAATACTTCACGCCAACCCTGGTGATTGCATTCTCGCTTTCAGTACTGGCCACGATTATTTATGGACTGCAGGGAAGCACGACGCTCATCACGCGTCGCGGCACCATCGCGGTTCTTCCCTGGTTCATGATGCTGCACGTGATCGTAGACGGTGGCGGCCTGATGTTGATCCTGGGACTGCGTCGTTTGCAGTATCACGTGGACTATCAAATCGTATCGCTGAGACCGAGCTCCGCCGAATGCATCATGGCGCTGCACCGCGCATTCCGCGAATCGAGCCAGGCGCCGGAACTCTCCGCCCGCGAAGTGCTCGAGCGAATAGACGAACACATCGCTGGAATGCGTGGGAGGCGACGCGGGCTGCTTTCTTTTCCGTTCTGGCTCGTCGAGAATGTGTTCCCGTTTCTGAAGTGGTTCAGACCGCCGTTCTCAACGATGTCGCGAGACGAGGAGCGCTGGTTCCTGCGACGATACATCCTCCGACCACACTATGAGCGCGTGAAAGCGAAGGTACCGGGGATCGCGGAGTTCATGTTCAAGATCGGTGACATCGTTCACGCGCTGGTGACGCTGGCGTATTTCAGCACGACCCGGGCGCAAGCGCAGGTTGGTTATGTTTTGCCCGACGCACGCAAGCGCCTGCAGAGCGATATTGCGACCGAGCGCCCGCCGATTGGAGCCGACCCGCCGCCGCTCCCGTCGGATAACCAGGACCCGGCCGGCAGAAAGCCGGTTGCGCCGTTGCCGGCTGCGGCTTCGCTGCTGACGCCGCGCGTCGGTGTGCCGGTGGACACACCGGAGATTCCGAACGAAGTTGATTACTGCATCGTCGGGTCTGGAGCCGCGGGCGCCGTGCTCGCTTATCGGCTGGCGGCCGCTAAAGGAAAGGAGGCTTCGATCTGCGTGCTCGAGCGTGGAGGATATTACAGCCCGCGCCAGGACTTTTCGGATGACGAGATGCGCATGATACGAATGCTGTATGCCGAAAGCGGGCTGCAAATTTCGCGCAGCTTCGATTTCACGATCCTGCAAGGCGAGTGTGTTGGGGGAACCACCGTCATCAACAACGCTGTTTGTTTCCAGATGCCGCAAGTTTCGCAAAACGAATGGAAAGGTTTTGGTGTTGATGTTGGCACAATCACTCAGCACTACGCGCGGGTTAGAGATGAGATCAATATCTCAGTAATAAAGCCCGAAACCGTCAACCAGAACGTCGAGAATCTATTCATCAAAGGAGTGGACGGCTACAATGCCGCACATAATGGTATGGGCCGGATTTCGGCCGCTCAAAGATTGAGCGGCAACTTCAGCAACTGCCTCGGCTGCGGGCTGTGTAACATCGGCTGTCGGCGAATGAGAAAACTGTCGATGCTGGAAACCTTCATTCCATGGGCGAAAGCTCACGGAGCCCTCGTAGTCCCAAACGTCGGCGCAGTGCAATGCGAAACAGAGAACGGCCCGAGGAAGAAAGTAACGGCGGTCGTAATCAGAATGCCGAACGGCGAGTTCAGGAGGCTCCGAATTCGCAAGGCGTTGATCGTGGCCGCCGGGGCGATTGCAAGCAGCCGCTTTTTGATGCGCAGCAACGTCGGGGGCGAAGCCGTGGGCAAAGGACTGGCCTGCAACTTCGCGATTGCGCCGCTTGTCCAGTTCCCCGAAAGGACCGACGCGTTCGATGGTCTCCAGATGACTTTGTTTGCGGCGCCGGAATCCTTCGAGGCGATTTTTGAAACGACATTCTTCCCTCCCGGCTCCTGTTCGATCGCGTTGCCGCTGTATTTCGATCGGCACTCGGGAATGATGGAGGCATACAGGCAATCGGCCAACTTCACTGCTCTGGTCGGCAGCGATCCGGGCGGTTCAGTCTCTCGCAAGCGCGACGTGATGTTTGGGCGCGCAGTCCAGTGGGAGCAAACCGCCGACGACGTCGTTAGAATCAAGAAAGCTGTTGCAACAATCGTTCGGATCTCGAAGTCCGCAGGCGCAAAAAGAATCTTGCTTCCCACACATCCGGTTCTCGAGATCAACCTGGATTCCACAACCGATGAAACCCTGCGAGCCTTCGACCATGTGCTCGGTGACAAAAGCTACTTCAACTTTGTCACTGCCCACCCGCAGGGCGGTAACATGATGGCTTCCGACTCCTTCGACGAACGCGTTGTCGACTTGGATTTTCGCGTTCGTGATTGTGAAAACCTGTTCGTCTGCGATGCAAGCATATTTCCGCGCGGGATCCGCGTTAATCCCCAATGGACGATAATGGCGCTCGCATCCGAAGCTGCCGGGCGCATCGCTGAGATGACTTAACCCCTTTGGAAGCAGACTGAGAGGTGGATCATGCAACGTATCTGTCAGATCCTTGGGTGGCTGTTGCTTTCGTTTCTTCTCATCAGCGGCGGTGGGATGTCTTATCTAATCCTGACCCACAACCCGTTCTGGACGGCGAGCCCGTTGCGGCAACATTTCATACCGCTTGGACACGCGCACGCAGGAGTTTTGGGCATCGTGACGCTGCTGTACGGTTTGTACCTGGACAAGGTCAATTTCTCGCAGCAAACACGCAACTGGGCCGCCGCTGTTTTCATCATCGGCGTGCTGTTGATGCCTGGAGGATTCCTGATCAGCGTGTTGAAGGAAGGCGCAACGGAACCCGGCAAGGAATTCATTATGGTGCCGATTGGAGGCTTCCTGGTCGGAGTTTCATTCTTCACGATGGCGATCGGAATGTTTCGAGCCAGAAAGCTTCCTGACCAGACAGGCAACCCAAGCTGACGCCCCGAGACGGAGACTCTAAAGCGAGAGGCATGGCCATGAAAGTAAAGCGTTGGATCGGAATCGCTCTCCTCGTAGCGCTGGCGGTCTTCGTGCTCGCCCTCATATTCGAGAAACGCTACCCGCCCGAAGATTGGAGCGGTTTCGACGTGTTGCGACAAAAAGCGCCGCGTCCTGCGATGCCCGTCTACTACGGCAAAGAGTTGCCCTACGACGAATACATCAAGTGGGTCTATTGGGGCGAGGAGTGGTTTCGTGGCGAGACGTTCGGCAACGAGCGCGTGTGGACCGATGTAGTCGGGCTACTCAACGGTAGCATCGATGTCCCAGCAGGTCCGGGAATCTGGCGCAGCGAACCCTTTTTCAAGTACTTCTTGCAAGCAATTGATGATCTTGATGGCGTCCGCGGAAATCTCTACACCGGCAACGGCGGCGGCTATACAAGCGATCTGGTGATCACCTTTCCGCCCGGCTGCATGCTCGACAAGACCTTACCAATTCCCGAAAAGCTTCATACCGGCCTGGATGTAGAAGCAGGCTCCCCCTGGCCTCTGGGCATTGTGCCCGTTCGCGTCGCGCCTGAAGAAGAGAGCCTTTCTTATCTACTCGATCCGGGCGCTTACGCGACGGGTCCGCAGGGTGTAGGGCCATTACCTGGTGGCGGAAAATACCGTATCGGCCTGAGCTGCGCCCTTTGCCATTATTCGCTTGACGTTGACTGGGATGGTAAGCCCGATCTCAAATCAGCCAAGCCGAACGAACCGACTCCGAACAGCCCTTACAGACCGGAGCACGCCTGGGCGATCGGCAACCAGGATATTGCCCTCGGGTGGATCTTCGCTTCTTCATTCAACACAATTGCCGGCTTCGAGAACTCAGCGAGAGTGGGCACAACCTCTCCCGACGACGCGCGAGCATGGGCTCGATGGGTTCGCGACAACTACGAAACAAATGCAGCGGAGACCAAGCGCGAGATCGATCGAGGACTGCTTCTATTTCCGAGGGGCTTCGCTGATGACACGCCCGATGGGCTCCACAACCCGCTGCAATTTCCATCGCTGTTCACACACAGGAATTGGCCTTACAACTACGACGGCGTGATGATCAACGCATCGGATCGAAACAACAACGTCTGGACTGCGGGCATCGATCCAACCGAGCTGATCGCGTTGTGCAAGGACCGCGGCGGCCAGACTGCCAAGCTGGTTTTTTGGGAGAAGAAAGGCTTGTACACCGAGCTGACCGCGCAAGAGTACGCCGACATCTTTGTCCGTCACTCGCCCGCCGGCGAGAACGATCCCGCCGCGCGCGAGCGATTGCGCGACGACATTCTTGGAACCTCAGACGGCGTGCCCGGCATGTTGGAGAGTGACGCAGTCGCTTTCATCAGCGGTGTGCCCAATGCGATCCCAAAGGACATCTTTCAAAAGCCCGAGAACAAGGATCGAATACGGGAGCCGGCTCAGTTCGGAATCGATGGAGCCAAACGCGGGCCGATGATTGGTTTGCTGGGAACGCGAGTCGTAACGCCTAAATCGATTCGTGAGAAATACAATGTCGGTGAACTCGAAAGCAGGTACGGTCTCAATGGCGCCGAGTTTGTCACCGAAGCCGTCAGCATGATGCTCGATTGGGTCGAGCCTCCGCCGAATCGCTCGACGCTGCTGGCCAATGCGGGTCGGGCCGGCCTGGTTGACAAAGGATACGACGCCTTCAAAGGCGCGGGATGTGCTGATTGTCACGCGGGTCCTTACTTTACCAACAACCTCATTGTTCCATTGGAAGTGATTGGAACCGATGACGCTCGCGCGAAAGCGACCAGGCCGCTCCAGGCTTTCCTGGCGCCCCAGTACGACCCGCGCACGGGGCTGGCCGTTTCGAGCGGCTTGCGTGGGATTATTTCCAAGTTCTTCGGAGGCGAAAGAACCGGCTACAAGGTTGTGACGCTGAGATACCTGTGGGGCTCGGCGCCTTATCTCCACGACGGCGGAGTTGCGGTAACTTTACGTCCAGACTCACAGCCCGCGGGCGACGATCTGCAAGCTCTGCTTCGCCGCGCCGACAGCGAAAAGATTTACGGGGTCGCGCAAATACTGGCCGGGCGCGACGCGAACCCGGCGTCGTACTTGCGAGCCAATGCAGCGTTGAGTCTGCAAGCCGTATTGCTCGAATCCGAGCGGGAGAAAGTGATTCGCGCGAACCAGGATAAGGTCTACTCTATACCCGGCAGCCCTGATCGCATCTCAATTGCATCCATTCACATCCAGGGCATCGGGCATAAGTATTGGATCCAAGACGAGCCGGGCGGCGATAAAATAACCGCCCTGGTCGCGTTCCTGCTGGCGTTAGACGACGACCCCAGCCAGCATCGCCAGTGACCGCGAGGAGAGGTCTCCAGATGGCCGATCAAGCTTCCGAAACAGCGAAGCTGCTGGATTCTTGCGAGACGACCGGCGCGGCGCCTAAGTTTCTTGAAAGCAATCTGGACAATCCGCAGCCTCCCGTTCCGATCGCCTCGAGCGGAGCCGAGATTTTCGTAGTCAGTGATCTGCACCTCGCCGACGGCCTGAGTCAGGACTTCACGTACAGCGGCAACGAGAACTTTTTTTGCGACTCGTCGTTTCGGCGATTCCTGCGCCGTGCTCACGTCAATCTGAAATCAAACAGTGCAATCCTGATTATCAACGGGGACTTCATCGACTTTCTGCGTATAGTGTACCTGCCCGAGGAGAATTCGCAGTTCGTCGAATGGCAGGAGATCCTCGAGCAAATCGGCATTAAGAAAAGCGTTGACGAGTTGAAATCATCGATCAGCGAAAAGGAAAAGAAATATGGGCTGAAGACTCACGATTACAAGTCGGTCTTGAGACTGCATGTCGCCGTCAACGGTCACGTTGAGTTCTTCGAAGCCCTTGCAGAGTGGTTAAGCAAGGGTCACAGATTGGTTATCGCCAAAGGCAACCACGACCTCGAGTGGCACTGGCGGCCGGTTAGAAACTATTTGCGCCTCACTCTCGCCCAAAAGCTCGCTGGGCAGTCAGGCACGAGCGACATCAAGAGCGTCCTCGAGAATAAAGTCCTGCCAAACGTTACTTTCATCGACGATTCGATGATCGTTGACGAGGATTTCTATCTGGAGCACGGGCACCGCTTCGACCATTATGCTCACGTCGCAGGCGACACACTGCGCGGCGACGAGTTGAACATACCGTTCGGCTCTTTCTTGAATCGCTATTTGTTAAATGACATCGAGCTGAACTATCCGTTTCTCGATAACGTTCGCCCGTCGACCAACATCCTCCCGCTGCTGTTCAGGGAGCGGTTGCCGCTTGCGTTGAAACTGATATTCCTCCACATCCCGTTCCTGTTTCGAATAATTCCGAAAGGCTATTTTAGCTACATGTTTCGTCAGGCGTTCTGGTTTATCCTTATAGTCGTTCTTCCGGTGTTATTTATCATCTGGATAGTACTAGGCATGTTCGGGCATGGGCTCGATTTAACGGCGTCTTTAACTACGCCATCGCGCCCTGAGAGCCCGCTTCACAAGTTTGTGTTCAATGCGCTGACGGGCATCGGCTCGCTCATTGCTGCCTATTTTCTGGGTCGGCTCGTAGGCTGGCTCAATCTGAAAGAGCCGGACGACCTGACAAAGGATGCGCGGAAAAAGCTTCGCGATAACAAGCCTTATCGACTGATCACGTTTGGCCATACACATAACCCGGATCAGTTCAAAGATGATGGGCGGTGGTTTTACAACACGGGCACGTGGATTCCGATCGTTGAATTGTCCAACGCCCAGATCCGCGAGGACAAGACATACACCTTTCTACATCTCAAGCGGGATTCTTCAGGCAAGCTTGAGGGCGGACTTTGTCGATGGGACGACGAAGCCGAAAGGCCCGAACCGGCAGTCGTCATGAGACGAGCCGGACAATGATGTCGGGGGTTTTTCAATAGACCTCAGAAAGTTAGATTAGTAGTATCGAGCTTCGCTGGTATAATTCTCATGAGGTTCAGCGATGGCGCAAGTACTCAACGGCATAAAGATCAACAGCAAGCTTTGGGAACAGTTCGCGGAACAAGCGAAGCGCTCAAAGACAGACCCGGCGCGCCTTCTCGCAGACCTGTTGCGCGACTACCTCGATCAGAAGGAAAGAGAGCAACTCAACAGGCAAACTATCAGGGAGGCGAAGCGGAGCGGTCTCACCCAAGGTGACGACATCGAGGGGATGATAAAACATCTGAGGAAGAAGCGCCTTGCCAAAGCGTAAAGAGCGCCTTCGGGCTGTCTTCGATACCAACGTTGTGGTCCGTCACTTCATCGGCTATCGCAAAGGACAGAAAGAGAACTACAACCGACGAGTTTTTGAACTGTGGTTCATCAAGAACCAGATTCAACTGGTTGTGAGCCCCGAGATCATCGAAGAGTTTCTTGAAACGATGAGGTCTGTGTTGGCAGTCTCAGACGAGTCTCTCAAGAGATGGGACGGTCGGTTCCTGAAGCATAGAGCAGATGTAGTTTCTCTGGGCAAGCGATTTACCTTCAGTAGAGATCCAAGAGACAATATTTTTCTCGCTGTTGCCGATACCGGCAAGGCTGACTTCCTAATAACAAACGATCGCGATCTGCTGGATATCAGCGACGAAGATAAACGAAAGCTCAAGTTCAAGATTGTCACGCCGAAACAGTTCCTCGATTACTGGAAGACAAGTTCGTGAACTAGTAAGCGGCATCGGTTACTCAAAACCTCGGTCCCGAAGTCAGGTCCCCAACTCGCTCATCGTCCGAATTGCCTCGATGCCGGCCGTCGCGCAGATCAAAGTAGTCACGCCTGCTTCGCGCCAGGCGGCGAGTTGGTCTTTGATTCGCTCGCGAGGTCCGCAAAGCGCGACCTCATCGACAAGCTCATCCGGCACTGTGACAATGGCTTCATTCTTCATGCCGGCGAGGTAGAGATCCTGAATCTTTTTCGCTGCCTCTTCATAGCCATAACGACACGCGAGATCGTTGTAAAAGTTCTTTCCCCGAGCGCCCATCCCGCCGATGTAAAGCGCGAGATGTGGCTTCACCTTCATCCGACAAGCATCGACGTCGTCGCCGACGACAACGCTGACGGTAGGCGCAATGTCAAAGTCCGCCAGTGTCTTTCCGTCAGTTCTCCGCGCGAAACCTTCTTCGAGCGACTCGCGAAACACGCCCGCTCGATGAGGCGAGAAGAAAACCGGCAGCCAGCCGTCGGCAATCTCTGCGGCGAGCGCCACGTTCTTCGGGCCGATCGCGGCGATGTAAATCGGTATGTTTGACTTCAGAGGATGAACGATCAACTTGAGCGGCTTGCCCAACCCGGTTCCGCCGCTCACTGGTATGTCGTAATACTCACCGTGATGCTCCAGCGGAGCTTCACGCTTCAAGATTGTTTGGACGATCTGAACGTACTCGCGCGTTCTCGTTAAGAGCTTGCCGTAGACCACTCCGTGCCAGCCTTCGACGACTTGAGGTCCCGAAGCCCCGATTCCAAGCAAGAACCGCCCGCCGGTCAAGAGATCCAGGGTTGCGGCGGTCATCGCAGTCATCGCCGGCGTCCGCGCGGGCATCTGCATGATTGCCGTGCCCACGTTTATTCGCTCGGTGTGAGCGGCAAGCCATACCAGCGGCGTCACCGCGTCTGATCCATAAGCCTCCGCGGTCCACAACGAGTGGTAGCCAAGCCGTTCAGCCTCGCGCGCCATCGCAATGTTGTCCGAAGGCCCCGACCCCCAATAACCGAGATTGAGTCCGAGTCGCATAGAGTCCTCCTCCTGAGGTTGTGCAAGCGGAAAACAATAACCGAGAAACGATCGCTTGTCATCAAGCCGCTTTCACAAGCGGCCCGTGTTGTTCTCGCCGGTTATCGCCTTGAGTTGGATTTTTATTCGGCCAAGACTCGACACAACGTCGGATGGTATGTCGCCTTGATCGCGAGATGCGAGCTGTCGCATCAAGAGCGAGAATTCGTGCCGTAACTTTTCTAACCGAACGTAAAGGGTGTAAAGATAGCGCCTGGCGGAGTCAACACGTTCAATGCACTCGGTCTCCGCTGCGGCCAACTGGGAGATTATTTTATCCAGCGACACCGCGCGCGACTGGAACGTCACCAGCTGCTGCATATCTCCGTTCGCGGCTATCGTTTGGAGATCGGCTTCGACGCGGATTCGTTCGGCTTTGCGCTCGACTAACAGGCCTCGAACGTCCTCAAGCTTGGTTTCTGCTTCCTGCAGGGTCAGTTCAGCCTTTGCTAATTCGCCTCGATTTGCCGCGCCGTGTTCAAACATGCTCCTACCTCGCCGGTGACAAACAGCAGTTGGGCGATGACTCTTGCGTCTTATTTACAGTGAGTGCTCAGGTGGGTGAGCGTTGACCGGCGCTTTAGGGGCATGCGTTCACAGAGTATACGAACAGGCGGACATCAATCAATAGTTTTGTTCTTTGTGAATCCGTCAGATCGTCCGACCCTTGGTCTATCATCGACCTTGGATGAGACTGATCTGACGGATTCTCATTGCCGCGCTTCTCAAGGTTCGCGGACGCGTTCTCTGCCTCGCTCCGGGGCGGCGACCGGGCCAGGCGCCGAGCAGGTGTTGTTGCTCATGTCCTTGTCCAGGATCTGACACCTCACGGTACTGGGCGGGTTGGAAACGGTCGCCGTGCCCGAGCCCTTACCCCCGTTGGCAGTCGTGTCGAAGGCGATCGTAACTCTCCGTTCTCCCTTGGCCTGGGTTATCGTTCCGCCGCAACCCCTTATGTTGGGCGTGCCCGTTCCACTCGCAATCAGCATCCCGTTGCAGAAGAACTGGAAATCCCCTGTCGTCGGGTTGAACAACACGAAGTTGCCGGTGTTGGTCTCATCCTGCAGGCACATCGGGAACACCGTCACGGTGAACGTGCAAGGCGCCGACATATTGCCTGCGGTGTCAGTGGCCGTGCAGGTCACCGTAGTCGTGCCCGCCGGGAAGGTCGAGCCCGACGGCGGGTTGCAAGCGACAGTCGCGCCCGGACAGTTGTCATTGGCCGTGGGATTGGCGAAAGTGACAACCTTGCCGGCGGTGAACGGACAGGAGGCGGCGCCGGTCGCGGTGACGTCGGACGGGCAGCTAATCGTCGGCGGTATTGGATCAACGGTCGTCGTTGCAGTCTGCGAGTTGTTCCCGGGCGTGGGATCGGGGAACGAGCTTGCGGCAGTCGCCGTGTTGCTAATCACAGTCCCGTGCATCACGCCCGCGTTCACCTTGACCACGATCTGGAACGTCGCAGTCTCGCTTGAAGCCGTGCTCCCCTTGGAGAAGACGACGTTGCCAGTTCCGCCCACCGCAGGCGCGGTTGTGCTCCAGCCGGTGCCGCTGGTAACGGAAGCCGACACGAACGTCGTGTTCGCCGGCACCGCATCGGTGACCGTTACGTTGGGCGCCGACCCCGGCCCGTTGTTGACGAAGTTGACCGTATAGGTAATGTTCCCACCGACGCAGACCGGATCGGGATCGTCGGTTTTGCTGGTTATGGCAACATCGACCGCGTCGTCGTTGAGGATCGTTCCGGTCGCAGAGCTTGGGCTACCGACGTTGTAACCCGCGCCCGAAGTTACAGTAAAGATAACCGTCTCGTCAGGCTCGGCCGTCGAGTCCGCAGTCGGATCAACGGTCACCGTAGCGGTCGAGCTGCCCGCAGCAAAGGTGATCGTTCCGCTGGACGTGGTGAAGGTCGTCGCGCCGGTCTGGGTGTAATCGGGAGTCGCTCCGCCGGGAGGCGTCGCGGTGCCGCCAACTGAGAAGTTCACGGTCAACGCGCCGCTGGTCACGCCGGTTCGGGTGAATGTATAGACGAGGTTTGTCGGCCCGTCTTCCTGCACTGACGCTGGAGACACGGCGACCGACACGTCGGTGTCGTCATTGGTGATCGTTCCGGTGGCCGCGCTTGGCGAGCCGACGTTGTAGCCGGCGCCTGATGTGACAGTCAGGATCACCGTCTCATCAGGCTCAACAGTAGTGTCCGCTGTTGGGTCAACGGTCACGGTGGCGGTAGAGCTGCCCGCGCCGAAAGTAACCGTTCCGGTGGACGAGGTGAAAGTCGCGGCTCCAGTCTGGGTGTAATCAGTATTGAAGGTCGCGGTTCCGCCGACAGAGAAGTTCACCGTCAATACGCCGGTTGTCACGCCGGTACGAGTGAAGGTGTAAACCAGGTTGGTGGCGCCGTCCTCGGCAACCGACGATGGAGACACGGCCACAGAGACATCGGTATCATCGTTGGTGATTGTTCCGGTCGCCGCGCTTGGCGAGCCGACGACGTAGCCTGAGCCGGAGGTGACTGTCAGGATCACCGTCTCATCGGGCTCGACGGTGGTATCGGCGGTCGGATCAATCGTCACGGTGGCTGTAGTGTTACCGCTGGCAATGGTCACCGTTCCGCTCGATGCGTTAAAGGTCGCCG
>DASXSR010000418.1:0-17058 GCA_036505875.1 Blastocatellia bacterium
GGCTCCATAGCTTCTCCTACTTCAGAGGTTCGATCTTGAAAACGTCTTCGCCGTTGACAGCCAACTGCCAGTCAGCCATCAGTTCGTCCCTGTGTATCTCTATCCATGCTTGCACTAAGCGCTTTTTGTTTGCAGGCAAGTTGCCCGTAAGGACTTCGCCCGTTGTAATCGCAAACACCGCCTCATCACCAGAGTATTCAGCATGCAAATGCGGCATGTGGCGGTGCTTATCATCACGGAAATACATCCGTACTACGATACCGTAGAACATTGATAGAATCGGCATCTCTCTTCCTCTCACATGCTGCCGAAACAGCCACGCAGACGCTGAACTAATTCCTCAACGGTTTGCCTGTCTTCAGCATGTGCTGAATCCGCTCTTGCGTCTTCTTCTCGCCACACAACGACACAAACGCCTCGCGTTCCAAGTCCAACAAGTACTGCTCCGATACAAGCGTCTTATGCGACAAGTCACCGCCCGTGATTATGTAAGCTAACTTCTTCGCGACGTGAGCGTCGTACTCGCTGATGAACCCGCCTCGAACCATCATATGAATGGCAAGCTTGATCGTTGAGAGCGCCAGCTCGCCCGGCACCGGAATGTCGGTTCGAGGGTGAGGCTGTGTGTAGCCCTCATGCACCATCGCCAGCGCCGTATGCTTTGCGTCTTCGATCAAGCGATCTCGATTCATCGTGATCGGATCAGTCTCGCGCATGAAGCCAAGCTCACGAGCCTCGACCGCCGACGCTGATACCCGAGCCATTGCGATAGTCTGCGAAACGTTTTTGATCCGAGGGAACAGGTCTTCGTCGGGCGCGGCGTCTTCGACCGCGCGCAAAACCATTTCTTTCACGCCACCGCCTGCTGGTATCAAGCCCACCCCGACTTCTACCAACCCGATGTAAGCTTCAGCTGCCGCGCGAGTCTTATCGCCGTGCATTGCGATCTCGCAGCCCCCGCCGAGTGCCATGCCTTGCGGCGCAACTACGACGGGCTTCGGTGAATAGCGCAGATTCATATTCGCGTTTTGAAACTGGCGGACCGACATCGCGATCTCCTCCCACTCGCCTTCCTGAATGCCGAGCAGAAGAAGCATGATGTTCGCGCCGACCGAGAAGTTCTCGGCTTGATTGCCGATCACCAGCGCTCCGAAGTTCTCGCCCACTTCTTTGACCGCGTAGTTCATCATCGAGACCGTGTCCGCGCCGATCGCGTTCATCTTCGAGTGAAACTCGAGACAAGCGACGCCGTCGCCCAGATCGATCAACGATGCCGTCGCGTTCTTCTTAATTACTTTGTTTTGATCTTTGAGCGACTTGAGAATCGTGACGCCAGGTTGCGCCGCAACTTCCTTGTACTCGCCCGCAGCCAAATCGAAATAGAAGCTTCGGCCTTCGCGACGCTCGTAGAAACTCTTCTTGCCCGACTCGAGCAGCTTCTGAACCAGCGGCGGCATCTCCAATCCTTCTTCGCGCATCTTGGCGACCGACTTCTCGACGCCGATCGCGTCCCACAATTCGAACGTGCCCAGCTCGTGATTGAAGCCCCACTTCACCGCGTTGTCGATGTTGACGATGTCGTTCGAAATTTCTGGTATTCGATTCGCCGCGTAAATCAAATTTGCGCTTATAGTCTTCCAGAGAAACTCGCCGACTCGATCTTTACCGTAGACCAGCGTGCGGATTCGCTCGGCTGTGTCTTCAATGGACTTCGCGGCGTCAAGCGAGGGAAAGCGGACTTTCTGCGGGGGCTTGTAGTCCATCGCGATGTAGTCAAGCGCCCAGAACTCTGTCTTGCCGCCTTCGCCCTTTTGCTTCTTGTAGAAGCCCTGGCCAGCCTTGTTGCCGATCCACCTACGCTTGACCATCTCACGCATGAAATCCGGTGGGACCAGCGAATCGCGCCGTTCATCGTTCGGGACGGCTACGTAAAGGTTTTCCGCGACGTAAAGCGCGGTGTCCAGGCCGACTATGTCGGTCGTCCTGAATGAAGCCGACTTCGGTCGCCCGACAAGTGGACCAGTAATCGCGTCCACCTCTTCGATCGAGTAGCCGCCTTCCATCATCACTCGGACCGCGTTGAGCGAGCTGAAGGTCGCGATGCGGTTGGCAATGAAGTTGGGTGTGTCCTTGGCTAACACGATTCCTTTTCCGAGTCGCCGATCGCAAAGGTCGGCGATCGAATTGACGACTTCGGGAAGAGTGTCGGCAGTTGGAATGACTTCAAGCAGCTTCAAGTACCGCGGCGGATTGAAGAAGTGCGTGCCGAGAAAGTGTTTGCGAAAATCCTCGGACATTCCCTCGGCCATCGATCTAATGGGAATCCCCGACGTGTTGGAACTGACGATGGTTCCGGGTTTTCGAAACCGCTCGACGCGAGCAAACAAATCACGCTTGATCTCCAGCTTCTCAACGACTGCTTCGATGATCCAATCGACGCCGGAGACCTTCTCCAAATCGTCGTCGAAGTTTCCGGTCGTGATGAGACCGGCGAGTTTCACCGAAAAGAACGCGGCCGGCTTGATTTTCTTTGCGGCTTCCAGGCCGGCGTTAACGATTCGATTTCTAACCTGCCTGCTCTCGAGCGTGAGCCCGCGTGCCTCTTCTTGCTTGGTCAGTTCTCTTGGCGCGATATCCAGCAGCAAAACTTCCAATCCCGCGTTCGCGCAGTGAGCAGCAATCTGCGCGCCCATCGTTCCCGATCCAAGCACCGCCACCTTGTTGATTTTATAGCTCACAATCCATCTCCCCTCATTTCATTAACACCTCACTTCAGTGAGGTGTCCGCCGGCCCGTCATTGAGCTCAAACCGTTTTAACGGTTTCGCTAAACTGTTCAAACAGTTCGGAGGGCGGCATGCCCGTCCCCGCACCTCGATGAATCGAGGTGTTAATGAGAAGGGACTGTAAGCGGAATCACGCTTTCATCCCGCCACTCAAACCACCGCCACGCCTTGAGCTTCCTCTTCGTAAAGCCGATCTATCACACTCGCGTACTTCCCTTCGATAACGCTTCGCCGAGGCTTCAGCGTCGGCGTCAGGTCACCTGACTCCGTCGTGAACTCGTGTTCGAGCAGAGCTACTCTCTTCACTCTCTCGAACCTGGCGAGCTCCGCCGTGTATTTGTCAACTTGTCGCTGAATCAAATCGATGATTCGCGGACTGCTCAGAAGATCGTTCTGGTCATCGTAATCTATGTCTTTCATCTCGGCGTATGATCTCAGCAACTCCATATTCGGAACGACCAGCGCCGAAGCGAACTTGCGCGCGTTGCCGACGACAACGACTTGCGACACAAAGCGGCTTGATTTGATCAAGCTCTCAAGCCGCTGCGGCGCGATGTATTTTCCTCCGCTAGTCTTGATCAAATCTTTCTTGCGATCGGTGATGACAAGAAAGCCGTCCGAGTCAATGTGCCCGATGTCTCCCGTTCTAAGCCACCCGTCCGAAGTGAATGCATACTCGTTATCATCCGGACGCTTATAGTAGCCTTTCATCACGGTGTCGCCCTTGACCAATATCTCGCCGTCCTCTGCGATCCGAACGCTGACGCCATCGATGACGGGACCCGCCGTGCCGATTCGGTTTCGCGTTTCGGTGTTGCAGGAAACTGAAGGCGATGTTTCGGTTAGACCGTAGCCCTGAAGGATAGGCATACCAGCCGCGAGGAACTGATACGCGATCTCCGGCGCCAGCGGCGCGCCGCCCGATATAAACAGGCTAATGTTGCCGCCGAGCGCCTCGCGCCACTTCTTGAACACAAGAGCATCCGCGATCTTGTGTTCGAGCGCGAGCACAAAGCCGATTCGGCGGCGGCGGTCTCTGCGTTCGGCCCACGCCCTGCCAACTCCGAGCGACCACAAAAAGATTTGCCGTTTGGGAAATCCAGCGACGAGCCCGCGCTCGACGATCCGTGCGTAAATCTTCTCGAACATTCGCGGCACGCTTGTCATCGCTGCGGGCCGGACTTCGACCAAGTTCTTTGCAACTGCGTCGATGCTCTCGGCGTAAGCGATGGTCGCGCCGGTATGGGCATACAGATACCAAACTCCGCGCTCGAATATGTGGCTGAAAGGGAGGTACGTAAGCACAAGCTGGTGACGACCTTCGAGTCCAAGCCACCGCGCGCTGTTCAAAGCGTTTGCAGTCAGGTTCTTGTGCGTCAGCATCACGCCTTTGGGATCGCCGGTAGAACCGGACGTGTAAAGAATAGTCGCGAGATTGTCGGGGGTAACGCTACGCCAGAGACTCTCGTAAAGATCGGGCTGTTTGCCGTGAAGCACCCGGCCTTTGTCGGTCAGCTCTTGCGCGACACTTACCATGGAGTTGGGCAACACAGATGTCTCGTCAAACGAAATGACAAACTCGAGGGCTGGCAGGCGATCTTTCATCGACCGCACATCTTCCAGAAACATCGATGACACGAAAATGGCTCTGGAAGCCGAATCCGCCAGGATGTGCTCGACTTGCGAGCGTGACTGCGTTGCGTAGATGGGCACGTCGACCGCTCCGATCGCGAGCGTCGCAAGATCGGCCAGGTTCCATTCGGGCCGGTTCTCGGACCAGATGGCAACGCGATCTCCACTCTGAAGCCCCAGCCGTTTAAGTCCCAGCGCCAGCTCTCTCACGCGCCTTGCAACTTCTCCGAAGGTAAGCGAACGCCAGTCCTCCACTTTGAAACGGAGGAACTCCGACGCGCGATAGCGCTCCACCGCGAAGTTGAATAATTCGTTTAGTGTTGTGGGCCGGCTGCCCATCATAAATCCATCGGCTCCGTCTTTCGCTAATGCTTCGCGCAAGCTAGGCCGTTCAAGAACAGATCAAGCACCGGTTCAGCCGTAGACGCCAAGCTGTAACGCTTGTGACTCAACACCCAGTTAGTCGCCATTTCATCCAAGGCTCCGAATAAAACTTTTGCTGCAATCTTGGTGTTGATTTCGGAACGAAACACGCCGTGCTGTTGGCCTTCTTCGATGACTCCACGAATCAACTCCAAATATTCGGCAACGCCCGTCGCGGAGAACTGCTCCATGAACTTCGTCGAGGATCTCAGCTCGACCTGGAAAACAATTGCGAGATTCCGATCCCGACCTAGCCGTTCGAGATGAGCGCGGGCGATGCGTCGCAGCTTCTCGACAGGGTCGCTTGTCTGGGCAAGACTCGCCCGGCCTGCGGCCATTGCTTCTTCCATATAGTAGTTGAATATTGAAACCAATATGTCGTCTTTGTTCTTGAAGTAAAGATAGACGGTTCCATCCGCCACTCCGGCCTCGCGCGCAACGTCGGCGACTTTAGAGTTGAAGTACCCGCTCCCGGCAAAAACTTTTATAGCCGCGCGAAGGATGGACTCATACTTTCCGTTCGGCTTGCGCACGGACTGCGCAGCGCTTTTTGCGGAGACCATAGCCAACTCCCCAAAAACTGAATGATGGTTCATTCATCTTTTTACCCCAAAGCGCCCTCTCATTGCAAGCAGAAAATTCATGTCGACGCCCTTAATTATCGTCTCCCGCTTTTGCTATGATCAATGAACGATGAGCGAGTCTCAGAAGGATCTCAAGAAAGAACTTAAGAGAAATCTAAGAGGTGTCGGCAATGCGACTCTTGAGAGTCTTGTTAAGAAACTTGGCGCCCTGCCGTACGAGAAAGTGCTGCTCATCACCGACGTAGCCTTCGCTCTGGGCGCCACGAACCTTCGAGCGGCGCTTGAAATGCTTAAGGCCGCTCCAGATGTATCGCGGTTCATCGACGTGAGCGACCTCCGAGTGTGGGCTGAGGCCGGCAAGCGACTCTCGGCTACCAGCGCCGAGTCCGCCGCGGATTTCTTCCAGTCGAGCGCCGCCACTCTTGAAGCGATGCCTGAAGAAATGCGCTCACCGGTGCTCAAGTTAATCAACAAGCAGGCCGCGCTTTCACCCAGCACCGCAATTGAGAGTTTTAAGTCCTCGCCCGGCATCGTGGATTCGATCGGCAACGCAAAAAATGTCGACCAGATCCTGACGATCTGCTTGGAACTCGCTCGCCATTCGGTAAGGCACAGCTCCGATCTCTTCACTTCCGCGCCGCAAGTGCTGTCACAGATCGAAACCCACGGGGACGAACAAGCTCGCCAACTGATTGATCGGGCGCTCACATTGACATCCTCATTCGCGTTCAGGTCGGGAGGCACGGCGGCTGAGTTTTTTGGTGAACTGCCAACCGTTCTGATCGGCGCTGATCGGGCGTCAGTCGAGAAGCTTTTCGATATCACGGAATCCTATCTCGACCGGTCGGGCGGGGTCGCGCTGCAATATTTCAAAGCAGCTAGCCGGGTGCTGACTATCGCCGGCAAGGACTCATTCGAGCGCTGGACTTCGCTTGCTAAACGCGTCGGACTTCAGGGAAACGCCGCAAGCTACCACTTCATGAAACAGAGCCCGCACATCATTGCAGAGCTTGCCTCGCAGGTTGGTCCGCAACGCCGCACAAAAGTAGTTGCAGCAGTGCTGGAGATCATCGAAGAGATAGCCGAGCGAAGCACGATCGCGGCTGTCGAATGCTTCAAGGCCAGCCCCGTTGCACTACGGGCGGCTTCCCTCGGGCAGTTTCGCGAATGGGCAAGGCGTGGCCTGGATAAAACTTCGGAGAACTCGCGGCGCGTTCAGGCTTACTATTCACTCGAATCGAAAGCGAGCCAGGAAGCGCTGTTTAAGATCGAAGGCGGCCTCACGCTCGATTCGGTGGCCCATATGCTCAGACTTTACGTTGAAGGTTTAACTGGAAGATCGCTGCATGTTGCTTCCCTGGCCTCGATACCCGACGAAGCCAAGATAGGTGACGGCAACACGATCTATTTGCCGTCGGTAGTTGCCGAGTTTGAAGACGAGCGTGAAAACTTTCGGCTCTTCAAAGTGCTTGCTGCGCACGCGGCCGGCCAGATCGAGTTTCAGACATTCAAGCGAGACGCCCCGGAGACGCTTGCTGCCTTAGCCGAGATTCGGAGGGCGTTTCTTCCGACGGCACCGCCAGACGCCGACTTGCGGACGGAAGACGGAGTGGACTTCCTCGCAGCGCTTAGTGAGTTTCCTAACACAGATCTCGCAACTCGACTCTTCACCACTATTGAGAATGGCCGAATAGACTTCCTGCTGCGCGCAGTCTACCGCGGCATCAGGCGCGACCTCGATTTCGTTCGCACACGATTGATCGAGCGAAGACCGCGTATCGAAGACATTCCGCCTGATCTGCTGCCGTTTGAACTGTTGTTTCAGCTTGCGATTTGCGGAGGAGCGACGCCCGAAGCTCGTAGAGCTTATCCGAAAGTGGTGCGCGAGCTTGAACAAATCCTCGGCAGCTATGTCTTCGACAGAAACGCAACCGTCGCGGATTCGCTGATGGCGACGCGTCACATCTACGACTTCTTCCTCGAGCAGCCGAGTCAGTCTGATGCCCAAAGCGAGGAGACGGGTGACAGCGGTGAAGGCGGCGACACGCAGAGCGAGCAATCATCGATGGCAGACGCGGATGCGAACCAAACCGGCCAGAGGCAGCAACTTGACGTTCGAGACGATCCGTTCAGCTTCTGGAATAGCGGGCAGCAGCAAGAAGTCAGTCCAGACCAGGACATCTTTAATCGCACGCGCGGACCCGAAAGCCCCGAGTTCGATCTGGAAAGAGGCGATCGCGCTTTTTATTACGACGAGTGGGACCGCGAGCTTGCTGACTACCGCACTCGCTGGTGCCGGATCATCGAGCGGCCAGGCGCGCGCGGCTCGAGAGGATTTGTCGAGCTCGTCCGCAGCCGTTACGCGGGGGTGATCTCGTCCATACGCTATCAGTTTCAGTTGATGCGGCCGGAGAACCTGAGACGCATCCGCGGCGAGATCGATGGCGAAGACTACGACCTGCAAGCGGTCATCGACTACGCGCTCGACAAGCGCAGCACGGGCTTGATCGATGATCGGTTGTACACCCGCAAGCTGAGGCGCGAGCGCGACGTCGCGGTTTCCTTCCTCTTGGATATGTCCAGCTCGACCGCCCGTACGATCAGTCGTTATCCCGACCATCCTTACACGCAGCCAGGCCAGCGGATCATCGACATCGAGAAAGAGGGATTGGTGTTGATGAGCGAAGCTCTCGAAGCGGTCGGCGATGCCTACTCGATGCAGGGTTTCACCAGCGAAGGCCGACGCAACGTCAAGTTTTATGTGATCAAGGATTTCTCCGAGAGCCACTCCTCTGAAGTGGAACGGCGCATCGGTGGGATATCTTACCAGAACAATACGCGATTGGGCGCGGCGATACGGCACGCCACGACTCGGCTTGCACGTCAAGAGGCGCGTACGAAGCTGATGATTATCCTTTCTGATGGGCGACCGTACGATCACGACTACGGTGACAGTCGGTACGCTCGTGAAGACACGAGAATGGCGCTCAGGCAAGCGCGGATCAAAGGCATCACACCATTTTGCATCACGATCGATCGCGAGTCTGAGGACCAGTTGCGAGATATGTATGGTGAGGTAGGATACACTATAATCGACGAGGTGCTCAGCCTTCCCGAGCGATTACCAGGGATTTACAGCCGGCTCACGACCTGATTTATCACGTCTCTCAGTCCCAAAACAGTACGCACTTTGTCACCTAGCCCGAGACATTAAGAGACCACTTTTGGCATAGGACTTGAGTCTTATCAATTAGAAGCAGGAGGTAAAAACTATGAAGACTGGTCTGATAAAGTTTTTTAAAGTAGGTTTCCTGGCGATTCTAATCGTTGCCGGTAGCGCTGTTATGCAAACGACTGCGCAGGCACAGAATTGGCGGTTTCGAGGTGGTTTTGTAGCGAATCGGCCTCGGGTCTTCTTGACTCCTAGAGTAAGAGTGTACCGGTACTACTCGTATCCGAGGGTCTACCCGTACTCGTCGTATCCGAGGGTCTACCCGTACTCGTACTACTCGCCACGTTACTACACTCCTCGGTACGATGAGGGGTCAGTGGCGGTCGTTGAGCAAAGAGGCTATCACGATGGATTCAATCGAGGTGAGGAAGACAGTCGCAACGGCAGGCGTTACGACCCGAACAATTCGAGCCATTTTAGGGCCTCGATCAGCTCCGCGTATCGCGACGGGTTCGTTCGAGGTTACCGGGATGGTTATCGCCGATACGCTGGATAACCTTCGAGTCGGCTAGCAGACGAAGGCTTGAGCGGATGGCAATGCTGTTCGCTCAAGCTGCGACGTAACCGCGTAAGCCTACCTGGTTTACAAATCACTCTTCCCGCTGCGATACTAATTCTTACCTGCTCCGCGTTGGGACAAATAACCGCAAGAGATCAGGCTAATCGATGGCAAGGGTTGAAATCGTAGCCGCAGTCTTGACCATAAGCGACTCGGCGTCACGGGGCGAGCGAGAAGACCGCTCGGGTCCGGCGGTAGTTGGGGAGCTTGAAAAGCTTGGCTGTCGCGTCGCGGCAACCGAGATCGTCTCGGATGACGGCGAGCTTATCGCGTTGAAGCTTCGAGAGTATGCCGACCGCGGCGATGTGAACTTGATTCTTACCACAGGAGGGACCGGATTTGCCCCGCGTGACAACACGCCTGAAGCTACACGGTCAGTGATCGACCGCGAAGCTCCGGGGCTCGCTGAGTTGATGCGGCTTCGAAGTTTGGATGAGACTCCGCTCGCGCCTTTGTCGCGAGCGGTATGCGGAATACGAGGACGAACGTTGATAGTCAACTTACCCGGGAGCACACGCGGTGCTGTTCAAAACTTCAACGCTATTCGCAGCTCGATTCCGCACGCGATCGGGCTCCTAACTGAACAATCGCCAAAGTGTGCGAGTTAGTCGTTAAATGACCAAGGACAAATTAGTTCACGCGACTGCGGCAGACAACCAGCTTCGCTGTATGGCCGCAGTGACTACTTATTTGGTCGGCGAGGCCTGTCGCCGCCATCGCACTTTCCCAACTGCTTCAGCGGCGCTGGGCCGCGCGCTTACGGGCGGATTGCTCCTGGGAAGCGGAGTGAAGGACCTTGAGAAGCTGACAGTGCATTTCGATTGCGACGGTCCAATCGGCAATATCATTGCCCAAGCCGATCCCCAGGGGAACGTGCGCGGTTATGTTTCTAACCCCGAAGCCGACGCAACAGCGATGAACGAAAATGGTAAGTTCGACGTCCGCGCCGTAGTTGGAGGCGGAAAGCTTTACGTCACCCGCGATGCCGGCTTCGAGATCGGTTTGATGAAAGAGCCTTATCGTGGAATGGTGCCGATCGTTTCCGGCGAGATCGGAGAAGACATCGCCTACTATTTGGCGAAATCGGAACAAGTGAATTCGGCGGTGAGTCTCGGGGTGCTCATGACGGTTGATGGCCCAGGGGCAAGACGAAACGGAAACGGCACTTCGGAGTTTTCGCTTGATCACTTGCGAGTTACGGCTGCGGGGGGCTTCATCATCCAGATGATGCCGGGCGCCGACCAAAGCCTGGCCGCTCGGCTCGAGCGCAATATCGCGCGGGCGCCATACGCAACCGATATGGTGCGATCGGGTCTGTCGCCCGTCGAGATGCTTCAAGCGGTGCTCGGTGAGCTTGAACTTTTGGTGCTCGAAGAGAAGTCGCCGCGGTTTCACTGTCAATGTTCTCGCGAACGCGCGCTGCTTATCATATCGGCGCTTGGCCGAGAAGAAATCAAGGATATGTTGGACAAAGACGGCGGCGCGGAGCTGATCTGTCACTTCTGCAATGAAGCGTATCAATTAAGCGCAGAAGAGTTGAGCGCACTGCTGGCCGAATAGATCAGCAGCGAGACGATCCTGTCAAGGCGCTTCAAGACTCAGCAATTATTATTGACTCGTCCGTCAAATTGACTTAAAGTGGCGCTACCTCCAAAGCATTCGTTTTTTGCCCCTCAAGCCGTACAACGGCCCCGTCGAAGCAGGCGTTCCCATGTCAGACCCTCAGGGGTTATCCGACCGCTTACTCATCCTCGGAGACGAGCTTAGGTCAGCCCGCGCGACCGAGCGGTTCCTGAATTCCGCCGGCTTCGAGGCCGTGTCGTTCGACTCATTCGATGAGGCTCGCGAGGAATTACGCAGCGGCACGGTTTCAATGGTTATCATCGAAATCTCGGGCTCGCGTATGGTCTCTTCATTGCCGGCCAGCGACGGGCATTCAAGCGAAAGTTTGCATCTGCCGCGATGGGCTAAGCTTGCGTTGATTTTTTGCGATGAAGTTCGCGCCGACGATTCGACAGCGGGCGTGCCGATTCTCATCATCGCTAAGAGCCGCTCCACGCAAGACAAGATCGCCTGTTTGACTCACGGTGCGAGCGATTACCTAACCAGACCCTATCATCGAAGCGAGTTACTCTCGCGGGTGCGCGCGCATCTGCGCTCGTCGCGCAACGGACGGCAGAGAGCTGAGAGACTTCAGCTCGAGACTAAGAAGATTGCCTCACAGCTTTCATTCGTTTACAACCTCGGCAATAACCTGATGACCTCGCTCGAGATGGACGAGCTGTTGGGCTACGCGGTATTCACTGTCGGCAAGAATCTAGAATGCGACGCTTGCGCAGTCATGGTAATGAGCAGCGATTCGGGTGACCTGGCTTCGGCAATCTACACCCGATCTCACGAAGAGATGCCCGCCAGCGAAGAATGGTTTCAGAAAGGCCGGGTGATCGAGTATCTCGACTCGACGGAGTCGCGACTTCAGCCCGCAATTCAAATTAGAACGGCGGAGCGCTTCTTGCACGATCCGCGCATTTTGCTGGAGACCGTGGCGCCTTTGATGTTTGATGATCGACTGCTCGGGGTCCTTATCTGCGCGAGCTTCGCGGCAAGACCGATCAACACTGACGACGAGAAACTGCTGGGCGCGGCAGCGCAGCAATTGAGCCTTGCGATCCGTAATACAGAGTTATACCGACGCACAAAGGATGAATCCATAAACCTTGCCGTCGAGGTTTCGCGTCGCACGCGAGAGGCCGAAGAACAGAAACGTTTTACGGAGAAGATCATCGATTCCCTTCCCGTCTCGCTCTATGTTGTCGACCGCCATATGCGCATCGTCGCCTGGAACCGAAATCGAGAAGTCGGCGGCCTGGGCATCAATCGCGAGCAGGTGCTGGGCCGAAACGTCTTTCAGGTGTTGACCCGCCA
The DNA here is from genome assembly GCA_036505875.1 of Blastocatellia bacterium. GTDB lineage: Bacteria > Acidobacteriota > Blastocatellia > UBA7656 > UBA7656 > Onstottus_A. The sequence continues at coordinate 12,141 of DASXSR010000418.1, forward strand.
GCCTCGCCGCAAGATCGAAACCGAGTTCGTGGATGTCTTTGAAACCGGCGACATCGTGCGCATGGAACAAGAGTCGTGGCTCGAGGGTCAAAAGAAAGTCTGGGCAATAAGCAAGATCCCGATGCGGGTAGACGACGGAGACGTCACTCACGTGATAACAGTTGGCGAAGACATAACCGAGCAGAAGAAGATGAATGAAGCGGTCATTCACGCCGAGAAGCTCGCCTCGATCGGCAGGCTTGCGGCGGGAGTCGTTCACGAGATCAACAATCCGTTGGCAACGATCGCCGCCTGCTCGGAGTCTTTGTTCGCTCGCATCGAAGAGCTCAAAGATGAATCTCTGGAGCAGGATTTCGGCGAGTATCTGCAGATCATTCGCGACGAAGCGTTCCGGTGCAAAACCATCACAAACAGCCTGCTGGAGTTCTCTCACCAGCGCCAGGCCGAGAAAATGAACGGAAATATAAATCACATCCTCGAGCAAACGCTTCAACTCATCAAGCACCATCCAAAACTCGGCCGGATGCGAGTTATCAAAGAAATCGACCCATCTCTTTCTCCGGTCTACGTCAACGAAGGACAGCTCAAGCAGGTGTTCATCGCGTTGATGACGAACGCGTTTGACGCGATGGAGGCTGAGGGTTGCTTGACGATCCGCACCGCGTGGAGCGATGCGGATCCCACGCGCATGGTGTGTGCCGAGTTCAGCGACACCGGCTGTGGAATTCGCGCTGAGCATCTCGCGAAGATTTTTGACCCGTTCTTTACAACAAAACCGCTCGGTCGCGGGACGGGACTTGGGCTATCGGTCTGTTACGGAATAGTCTCGGAACACGGCGGACGAATCGAAGTCGAGTCAACCGAAGGCGCGGGAACGACTTTCCGCGTGTTCCTGCCGCCCCACGAAGAGATGAGCGTCACGGCCGCTGTGACGTCAGCAGAAAAGATGTTTGAAATGGAGAGAGTGCTATGAGCGCAAATCCAAGCGTAAGACTGTTAATCGCCGAGGACGAAAAGAATCTCGGCTTAGTATTGCAAAGAGAACTGGAGCGAGCCGGCCATGAAGTCACCCTGGTGCACGACGCAGAGACTGCGATCAAGGCTGCGCACGACGCTGAATTCGACGTCGCGCTGCTCGACATAATGATGCCCGGACGGAGTGGGCTCGAGGTCCTTCGAGAGGTTCGCCAGCAAGAGCAACCGCCCGAGGTGTTGATGATGACCGGTCACGCAACGGTCGAGACTGCGCTTCAGGCGATGAAGCTCGGCGCTTACGATTATCTGACCAAGCCGTGCCACATTCGCGAGCTTGAGGCGATCATTACCAAGGCTTACGAGAAGCGGCAGCTCAAGCACGAGAACATGATTTTGCAATCGCGGCTGACCTACAAAGAGAAAGCGCCCGACATCGTCGTGCGCAGCCAAAAGATGGCCGATGTGATGGAGCTGGTTCGCAAAATCGCAGTCTCCAACGCGACGGCGTTAGTGACCGGTGATTCCGGCACGGGAAAGGAGTTGATCGCGAACACGATCCACTGCTTCTCGCAGCGACGCGACGGACCGTTCATCGACATAAGCTGCGCGGCGATTCAAGAGACGCTGCTCGAATCAGAGCTGTTCGGCTACGAACCCGGCGCGTTCACCGGCGCTCGCAAACGCAAGCTCGGCCTGCTGGAGCTTGCGCACGGAGGCACGCTGTTCCTGGATGAAATCGGTGAAATGAGTTTGACTCTTCAGTCGAAGCTGCTGCGGGTGCTCGAAACTCAATCTTTCTACCGAGTGGGTGGCACGAAGAAGGTCGGCGTCGATGTTAGATTCATCGCGGCGACTAATCGAGACCTGAGCCAGGATGTTGTCGCCGGAAAGTTCCGAAGCGATCTGCTGTTTCGCATAAACAATTTCACCATCAAACTCCCTGCACTTAGCGAGCGACCTGAAGACATCCCCGCGCTCGCCGAGCACTTCCTCGCGCAGGTGGGCGGCGCCGAAGGCGTGCGACTGAGTGACGAAGCAATGCAGGTGTTGATGAATTACGCGTGGCCGGGGAACGTCCGTGAGCTTCGCAACGTCATCGAGCGCGCCGTTATACTTTCGTCGAACCAAGAAATACACGCTGACGACTTGCCGCTTGAACTCCGCACGCAGCGAATGGCTTACGCTGCGGGCACCAACGGCGATCAATCCAAGACTGGGAGTCTGGACGAAATCCGGCGAAAGCAAATCCTCGCGGTTCTCGAAGAGACGGGCTGGCATCAAGGCAGGGCTTCGGAGATTCTCGGAATATCGCCTAGCACGCTCTATCGACAGCTCAAGTCCTACGGACTAACCCGATCGAGGAGAGTCCACGAGCAGGTTTTCTAAGCCCGGAATTGAACATCGTGAAATCGGCCGGAGCTAGAATTTGAGTTCAACAGATCACGATGTTATCCTCGAATCCAAAACATGGATTCGAAGGCAAGCAGTGGACTAAACGAAACGATTCTCCGTCGAGCGCACTCGCCGATGGAGGCGTGGGAACTTGTCGGCAACACTCCTCTTCTCCGCCTTCGCAACATCGTCGCCTCGAACAACGTCGAGATCTACGCGAAGGCTGAATGGTTCAACCCAGGCGGCTCGGTCAAAGATCGTCCCGCCCTCAACATGATTCTGGACGGCGAGCGCTCCCGGAAGCTTGCGCCCGGCAAGATCATCCTCGATGCAACCTCAGGGAACACGGGCATCGCTTACGCGTGGATAGGGGCGACGCGCGGGTACAAAGTCAAGCTTGCGCTGCCTCAAAATGCCAGCGAGGAACGAAAACGAATTCTGCGGAGCTACGGCGCGGAGATTGTGTTGACCGATCCGCTCGAAGGCTCGGACGGTGCGATTCGAGAAGCGCGGCGGCTGTACGCCGAGAGTCCCGATCTTTACTTTTATCCCGATCAATACAACAACCCAGCCAATTGGCGAGCGCATTACGAGACTACTGCGCTCGAGATCTGGGAGCAGACGAGCGGTCGGATCACTCACTTCGTGGCGGGACTGGGGACCAGCGGAACGTTCGTCGGTACGGCAAGGCGATTGAAAGAGCTGAACCGCGAGATCAAGACGATATCGTTTCAGCCCAACTCACCGTTTCACGGTCTCGAAGGTTTGAAGCATATGGATTCCGCCATTGTGCCGGGCATCTACGATCCGAGCATTGCTGACGCGGATCTCGAGATCAGCACCGAGTCCGCGCACGAATACACTCGCCTGCTCGGCAAGCGAGAAGGGTTATTGGTTGGCGTATCATCGGGCGCCGCGGTCGCGTGCGCGCTAGCGGTCGCTAAAGACATCGAGTCAGGCGTGATCGTGACGGTATTCCCCGATGGCGGAGACAAGTATCTGAGCGAGCGGTTTTGGGATGAAGGCTAGGCTGGCTGGCCCTTCCATTCGCCACGCAAGAATGTCAGCGCAGTCTCAACGAAACGCTGAGTTATCTCGCCGAAGATCGGACCGTGTCCGCCGTTCGGAACTATCCAAAGATATGAGCGAGGTATCGCTTCGTACATTTCCATAGCGAGGCTCACCGGATACAACGGGTCGCGATCGCCATGCACGATCAACGTGCGCGCCTTGATCATCGAAAGATAAGGCGGCGTGAAGTTCATATCGTCGTAACTGTCCTTGAGCGCGCTCATCGTTCTCCATATGGCGAGGATCTGCTCATCGCAGCGCTTATGCCATTGGCGCATCTGTTCCCATTCCGCTTCGCTGTGTTCTTGCGTGGCCAATTGCCGCATCAGCGCGCGCGCCTGCTCGGGGAAGTAGGGAGTGGCGCTGACCAACACCATAGCCTGAACGCGATCGGGTTGCTGAGTGGCTATGTGAAGCAGAGTCTTGGCGCCCAGGCTCAAGCCAATCGCCTTGAATCGATCGATGCCAAGTTGGTCGAGCAACGCGAATACGTCAAGCGCGCATTGTCGAATCGTAAACTTCATCGACGGGTTGGTTGATCTGCCATGGCCGCGGAGGTCCGGGATGATCAGTCTGAATCCGTGGGGCGGCTCCCTGAAGATGATCTCCCAGTTGACGCCGGCCCCGCCGCCGCCGTGCAGCAACACCAGCGGCTCACCTTCGCCGCGAGTTTCGTAATAAATCTCGATGTCGTTGATTTTTTCGATCTGCCCACTCGGAAATGAGTTGTCCATTGAAACGTCAAACCTGCGCGTGGCTTCAACTCCCTTTGAGGAATTCGTCTACGGTGAGATTGGCGGAGCGGATCAGACTCCGCAGCGTACCTTTTGCGACCTCTTTGTGATCGGGAATAGAGAGGGTTATGTTTTCGCCACCTTTGGTCATAATAATGTGACTGCTTCGCTGTCGCGCGACGCTCCAACCAAAGGACTCAAAGACGCGCACGACCTCCTGTCCACTGAGAACCGGAAGCGAAGCCATTATGCTGCGACCTCAACTTGCTGCGTCTCAATAGTCAAGGGCAAGCCGTTCTCGGCTCTTACCTCAAGACACAAGGCGATAGCGTCCTTGACGTTTTCCACGGCCTCTTGCTTGGTCTTTCCTTGACTCACGCAGCCTGGAATAGAGGGGCACTCTGCAATCCAAACGCCGTCCTCATCTCTATCGAGTGTTATGTTGAATTTCATAGTTAGCCTCCGGATGCCTGATAATTGCACTTTGTCTGGAAAGAGGCAAGAATAGCGGTTACTTCCTCTCCGCGACGCCCAAGTGGACTTTCATAAAATCAATCGCGGAGCGAATGATCTCGCGAGAGCGGTCATCGTCCGTCTGATTATCAAAGCCGTGAACGCCCCGCGGATGATTGGCAACAATGATCGAAGCGTTCTTTGAAATCGCCTCGCGAATGAATCGATCAATCGAATCATTCATCGTAGGCACTTCGTCCAGACCGGCGCGAGCGATAAACATCGGCGGGATC
>DASXSR010000419.1:0-16542 GCA_036505875.1 Blastocatellia bacterium
AACGATGGGGACAATCCAAAGACCGTATTAATCGGCAAGAAAGCCGGCAAGAAGATCCAGTCGGGCGACAAGCTTCAGGTGCGAAACCCTAACGGCTCGCGCTCGCAGGAGATCACGTTCACCGGGATTGAATAATACTCACCACGACACCCCTTCCATAACGAGGACTGATGGATGGATTGAACCTCAGTCCTCAGTCCGCCTCCAGCGAGGAAGAATGTGAAGCGTTGGAGGTCTTGATTCGATTCTCGCGTGTTATAGTTGAAGCCGCAAATCCGGCAGCAAGGATAAAGGAGGACCGTATGAAACCGCCACGAAAAATCGCTCACCCTATCTTAGGTCTGCTCGTTGTGCTGACTGGTTCAGTGAGCTTGAACGGGTTGGCTTTCGACTCGGTTGCGCTGGCGCAATCGTCACAGTCCGCGCAGATTTGGATCTTCACAGGCAACCTTAACACAAATCGCTATGGGCACACGGCAACACTGCTGCCTAATGGGAAGGTGTTGGTAGTTGGTGGCGGAGGCTTTCCGTGCAGCGGGAACTTTTGCTATTCCACGGTTAACTCAAGCGCCGAGCTATATGACCCGGCGACAGGAAGATGGACCTACACCAGCAGCCTGAGCCGGCGCGCTCTCCATTCAGCGACGCTCCTTCAAAACGGACTGGTCTTGGTGGTGGGCGGTGACAATTGGGGCTTCGATATTGGCCGCTTCGAATATATCAACACCGCGGAGTTGTACAATCCGGCCACCGAGAAGAGGCGCCCCACGGTAAGCCCCAACACGATTCGCGGGAGCAACAAAGCGACGTTGCTGCCTAACGGCAAAGTGCTAGTCGTGGGAAGTCACGACCTTGATTCTCGTCCGGTTGTTTATAGTGCAGAGCTGTATGACGCGGCTACGGAGACGTGGAGTAGCGCGAGCGCTCCTTCAATTCTCGGATCGCTGACGGTGCTCCCTAGCGGCAGGGTCTTGATAGTGTCGGGGAATTCAGCGGAGCTGTACGACTCTGTCTCGGACACTTGGACCGCTGCTGCCCATACCAATATAATCCGCGCTGCCGGGGCAGTGACCCTGCTTCAAAACGGCAAGTTGCTGGTCACCGGAGGCGACGCAAGCGGCACTTCGGCTGCAGAGCTATATGACCCGGAGACGGGGGACTGGAGCATTACCGGCAGTCCCAAGGAAATTCATAACACCGCCACTCTGCTGTCCGATGGCCGAGTCTTGGTGGCGGGAGGGGCTGATTCTAGCTTTACGTCTGTCCGTAGCGCGGAGTTGTACGACGCCGCGACCGGGTCGTGGAGTGATGCGAGCAACCTTATCACGGCTCGGCAATCTCACACGGCCACGCTGCTGCCGGACGGCAGAGTCTTGGTTGCCGGAGGCGTAGATGGAGATTTTGACATCGGCACCGACTTTCTAGCCACCGCGGAGATTTACGGCGCGGTCGCGATCCCTAGAATCATCAGCGCATCGGTCTCAGGCAAGAACCTGGTGGTACTTGGTGAAAGCTTCGATCCCGGAGCACTGATACTGCTCAATGGTGAGGAGCAGAGGACCGTAAGTGATGAACAGAATCCGAAGACCTCTTTGATTGCAAAAAAGGCCGGCAAGAAGGTGAGACCTGGCGACAAACTGCAGGTGAAAAACCCTAACGGTTCGCTATCTCAGGAGTTCACATACACAGGCTCTTAGAGCGCCGGCTGAAATTGCTAGCTGTCTTGATTGGAGAATTTATGAAACGGTCAAAAGGCATCGCTCGAGTTCATGTTTGTTTGATAGCGACAATTGGCGCGTTGGGTACTCTGAGCACACTGCTGGCTGGGACAACGAGACTGGTGTCTGCACAGGTGGCTACTCCGAATTGGAGCTTCACTGGCGATCTTGAGACAGCCCGCGCGGGCCACACGGCGATTCTATTGCCCAATGGGAAGGTGCTGGTCTTCGGAGGCGCCGCTGGCACGAGCGCGGAGCTGTACGACCCATCGAGTGGGACATGGAGCCCTACCGGCAACCTCAATGTGGCGCACTCTGGCGTCTGTGCTGCGTTATTGCCTACGGGGAAGGTGCTGGTTGCTGGTGGCGGCAGTGCGGAACTTTACAATCCCGACACGGGAACCTTCACCATCACTGGCAACATGGCCGAACAGGCAGGCTGCTCTACTGCGACCCTGCTCACGACCGGAAAGGTTCTAATTACCGGCAGTCTCGCCCAATCGACGAATGGCCCGATCGCCGCGACTTCTGAACTTTACGATCCCTCGACCGGAACGTTCACCTCTACCGGAAAGTTTGCTGACACTGGTGCACCATCCGTCTATGGAGACGCGGGGTTGCTCGCGGCTCCGGCGACCTTGCTCCCCGATGGCAAGGTCTTGATCGCGGCCGAGCCCAGGGCCCAGCTCTATGACCCTGTCTCAGGAACATTCAGTCTGACAGGAGCTATGACCACGCAACGCTTCGGATTGGCGCCGGGGTATATAGAGGGCCGGACAGCAACCTTGCTCAGGAATGGAAAGGTGTTGGTCACCGGTGGCGAGCACGAAGATCTCGGCCGCTTCAGCAGCTCCGAACTATACGATCCTTCCAGCGGGACCTTCACCGCTACAGGCGATATGACTCAACATCGAGACCTGCATACGGCCACGCTTCTTCCCGACGGCAGGGTGTTGATCACGGGGGGCGAGACCGAGGAGTGCAGCGGTCCGGGCTGCTTCTTTGCCGGGAGCACAGCAAGCGTCGAGATCTATGACCCTTCGACGGGCACTTTCACCTTCATTGGCAACATGAACGCGCGGCGGAGCTTTCACACAGCTACCCTCTTGAACAGTGGCCAAGTATTAGTTGCCGGTGGTGATTACTATGCTGGGATAGGTGACTTCCGAGGAATTCTCACGAATGCTGAACTCTACAATCCGGGCAGTCCGCCAAAAATCATTAGCGCATCGGTTTTGGGCAAGAAGCTAGTCTTAGTTGGCGAGAACTTTGGCGCCGGCGCGGTGATACTTCTCAATGGCGAAGAGCAGCGAACCAAGAACGATGGCGCGAATCCGTTTATCTCCCTAATCGCGAAGAGCGCGGGCAAGAGGATCAAGCCTGGCGACAAGCTTCAGGTAAGAAATCTCGACGGCTCGGTGTCTCAGGAGTTCATTTTCGCAGGCTAATAGTCGTTACATCCAGCGATAGCGAGCATGCTGGAAAGACTGAAGTTCACCGGCACGGCTCGTGGTGCGGACCAACCGCAACAGGCCCTTGCAAACAAATAGCTTGTATGAGGCTGGCCACAAGTGCTACTATAAATCCTGTTCGCAGCGGCGGCGGAGACAATCGCCGCAACGTTTGATTTCGGGAGCGCGTCTTCTCTGTTCGGAATGTCCGCTAGTTTCTACTGCTCGACTTTCTGCCGGATAGCAAAAACGAGTTCCTTCTAACAACGTTTCGTTAGAAACTCAGGAGACACAATGAGAATATTTGTTGGAAATCTGTCGTATCAGACGACAGAGGATCAGCTCACCGAGCTGTTCTCAGAGGTGGGCCCAGTAGAGTCCGCCACCATCGTGACGGACCGAGACACCGGTCGCTCGCGCGGGTTCGCGTTTATCGAGATGGATCGCGACGCAGCGGTTCAGGCCATTGAAAAGTTTAACGGCGTCGAGCTGAATGGCCGAACGATCAACGTGAATGAAGCGCGGCCGCGGCCCGAGCGCAATTTCGGCGGCGGCGGCGGCGGCGGTAGAGGCGGCTACGGCGGAGGGCGCGGGCAACGGCGCGAGCCTCGCTGGTAATCCGGGCATACGGAATGGGCCGGCCTCGGGCACGGCCTTTCTAACAAAACGCCTTCGGCTTCACATATCGATAAAGCGCATCATCTCCTGCGGGTAACGTGTGCCTGCAGCGACCCCTTTCGGCGCAAGCTGATCAATACGCGCAAGATCATTCGCAGTGAGTTCGATCTCGGACGCCGCAGCGTTCTCCTCGAGATACCTGCGTCGCTTTGTGCCGGGAATCGGAACAATGTCCTTGCCTTGAGCCAGCACCCACGCGAGAGCAAGTTGTGCAGGAGTTACATTCTTTTCGCGCGCTATCTCCTTTACTTGTTCGACCAGCTCGAGATTCTTTTGGAAGTTCTCCCCCTGAAACCGAGGCGAGTTCCGCCGAAAGTCGTTTGGCGCAAGATCGTCGAAGCTTTTGAATTGACCCGTGAGAAAGCCTCGGCTGAATGGGCTGTACGCAACAAATCCGATTCCCAGTTCGCGCACGGTTTTGAGAATCTCGTCTTCAGGATCGCGACTCCAGAGCGAGTATTCGGTCTGAAGCGCACTGATCGGATGGACCGCGTGCGCTCGACGGATAGTGTCGGGAGCGGCCTCACTCAAGCCGAGGTAGCGGACCTTACCGGCCAGAACAAGCTCACCCATCGCGCCGACCGTTTCTTCGATCGGAACATTGGGATCGACTCGATGTTGATAATAGAGATCAATGCAATCGACACCGAGCCGCGTCAGGGAAGCATCACAAGCCTGGCGGACGTATTCAGGCCGCCCGTTTATGGCGCGAAACGTCGGATCAGTAAGGCTGCGCTGGATGGCGAACTTAGTTGCTATGATTACTTCATCGCGATGAGGGCCGAGCACTTTGCCGACTAGTTCCTCGTTCTTGAAAGGGCCGTAAGCGTCGGCGGTATCGAAGAAGTTGATTCCCAACTCGAGCGCGCGATTGAGTGTCGCGATAGATTCGGCATCGTCAGTCGGGCCGTAAAACTCGGACATGCCCATGCACCCAAGGCCCTGTTCTGATACGACGAGCCCTTGAGTACCAAGTCTGCGTTTTTTCATACTCTTCTCCTTGTTCGTAGTCCGGCCTTTAGGCGGAAGTTTGTAAGCCCTTCACTGCACCGGAGTCTAGAAACTTCCACCTAAAGGTTGGACCACAAAGCACTATCAATAAATAAACGGCTATCAATAAACGTCCCACGGAACGTGTCGTGGTCGACGGTGCTCAAGCACTTCGATCCTTTTTGCAAGACTCATTTTGCGATAGTCGTACATCGATGCTTGGTTCTCGGCTCGCGCACCGGGAGGCAGATTTCTTACAAACTTCCGCCTGAAGGCCGTACTACGAACATCAGTTTCCCGTCCTCCGCAACATCTCTTCGCGCCGGGCCTTGAACTCGGTGCCCGGTTTCCACTCTGGATACTTCGCGGCATTCGCCACTCGGTAACCAACCGTCATCAACAGCCGCAAATCTTCGACCGCGCCCGACAGATTCCAATCGGGCTTAATCTCATCCGAAGGCTTGTGGTAATCGTGCTCGGTGTATTCATCGCGCTTCATCTTGCCCCAGCCGGCCGGCTTACCGATAAAAGCAATTCCATCGTTCGGATCCAGCGCGGGAACGCCGACCTTGGCGAAGTTGAAATGGTCGGAGCGATAGTAGAAGCCCTTTTCGGATTCGGGGTCGGGTCTCAACACTCGGTGCTTTTCCGTCGCCGCCTGACGCAACACATCGTCGAGCGTCGAGTTGCCAAGTCCAACCACAGTGATATCGCGAGTCGGCCCCCACTGATTCAAGCCATCCATATTTATGTTTGCGACCGTGTTCTCCAAGGGATAAATCGGATTCTCGGCGTAGTACCTCGATCCGACCAATCCTTTCTCTTCCGCTGTGACTGACAAGAAGAGAATCGACCGTCGCGGCGATTTGGCGAGCGCCTTGAACGCGCGAGCCATCTCGATCAACCCTGCGCAGCCCGATGCGTTGTCGAGGGCGCCGTTGTAGATCTTGTCGCCCTTCGCGTCGGGCGGCCCTATTCCGAGATGGTCCCAGTGTGCGGTGTAGATTACGTACTCGTCTTTGAGCTTTGGGTCCGAGCCTTCGAGCTTGCCGACGACGTTATGAGAATCGATGCGGCGAATCTTCTGTTCCAAATCGAGTTTCGCGTGGGCCTTCAATGCCACCGGCTTGAAGTCTTTTCGAACGGCCGCCTTCTTCATCGCGTCGAAGTCGAGGCCAAGGTCGCCGAGCAACTGACGCGTTGCGTCAGTGGTGATCCAACCTTCAACATTCACGCGAGACATGTTGTTGTCTTTTGCGACGAGGTCGAAGTTTTCGACCATCATCATCCCACGGGCGACTTCCCAGGGATATCCAGCCGGACCCGCATTTGCCTTGTTATCCCACTCGTGAATAACAAATACTCCGGCCGCGCCTTTCTCAGCGGCGATCTCGTATTTATAAGTCCAACGCCCGTAGTAAGTCATCGCGCGTCCCTTGAACATCTTCTCGCTAAGCTTCGCGGGATTTTTGGGATCGGGAACCTGCGGATCATTGACCAGCATAAGCAGGACTTTGCCGCGCACGTCCAAGCCTTTGTAGTCGTCCCAACCGTATTCGGGCGCGACGACACCGTAGCCGACAAAAACCATGTCAGCATCAAAGTGTGGCTTCTCAACAATCCGCACAGATCGAGCGACGAAATCTTTGCCGAACTTCAGCTTGAGATCTTTGTTCGCGGCCTTGATCTTCAGCTCCGCGTCTTGTTTTGTGGCGATGCCTGCGAGCGGGACTTTTTGAAAGTAAGTGCCGTCGGTGTTGCCGGGCGCGAGGCCGATTTTCTTGAACTGATCGGCGATGTAGTTGATCGAGAGTTCTTCGCCGCGAGTTGCAGGCCCGCGCCCTTCGAACTCATCCGAGGCGAGAACTTTGATGTGACTCATCACGCCGTCGGCGGTTATCACGTCGAGCGCAGCTTTGGGTGGTCCAAGGGAAGCCGCTCTTTGAACAGATTTCTGCGCGACGCCGCTCAGAGTAAGCACCGCGATGGTGAGCACTGACCAGATCAACCGTTTCATTGATGATTCCTCCGAATCAATTAGACACTGGGCGAGGGAGATCGACAAGGCACCGTCATGGCTACCGAGTCGCGCTTGTCGCGATTGCGTTGAACAGGAAAGGTAGCGTTGCGATGCTTTGGCCGCGATACTGAGGTCGAAAAGCGAACATCACCACGCGTCCCTTGCCTCGTTTCACTTCGACGATCGCGCCTTTGCCCGCGATCTTCTCCGCGCCGAGCAGCCAGCCCGACAGAAGTAACTCCTTCGCGTCGGCGAATCGAGCGATCACTCGCGCGTTGCTGCTCGTGGATTCGAAGGCGAGTGCACCTTCGACCCACGCTATGCTCTCATCGCGAGACGACTCAAGCAGCGGCGCGCCGTGCGCGATAGGACTTGTAGTGTCGACTTTGATTTTGAGAATCGAACCCGGGCAGTAGAAGTCTTTCGGCGGAACTCCTTCAAGCACGTTCTTCACCGGCACGCCGAGATGATCGATGGCAAACTGAGAAGCTTCGTTGAGCGTGATGATAGTACCGCCTTCTTCAACAAACTTCTTCAGCGCATCGACTCCGGCTTGACCGAGCCCACCGCTGATCTCTGACGGATACCGATCTTTGGACAAGCCGTTGAAGATCTGCTGTGAGCTTTGGCCAGGGATGACGATGCAGTCAAAATTGGACCGAAGATTCCAAGCACGAATTTCTGCATCAGTGGCTGACTTGTAGGACACGTCGCCTCTGTATTGTTCAAATGTCCAACGAGTCCATCCTTCATCCATCGACGCGGCATAGCTCTTGTACAGACCGATACGCGCTGTTCCAGTTGAAGCTCTATTACCAAGACCGCCGGAATACCCAGATTGAGGCGGATTTTTTCGAGGCAGACTGAACGGCTTGTTTACCTGAACAACATCGACTCCCATCAACAGGGGCAAAGTCTGAGCAGTGACATCATAAGGTCGCCTCGGCGGACCACCGGGATATTCACGTATGTTTGGGTAATGCTGTCGCTCAAGGAGAGTCTCCGCGAACGATCCATAGGGTTGCTGCATAAGAACTATTCTGGTGTCGGTCGGATATTTGACGCCATCCACGGTGAACTCTTCGCCCCCGTGAATGATATTGACCTGTCCCCGCTCCAAGATTGATTCAAGCCGCCACAAACCATCGCGATCCCATACATTGCTGTAATTCTTCGGCGGCAATAGAAGAAATGCGAACGGTTCGCCGGATTTGCGTTCGCGCACGGCGTCTTTGCCGACACGATAGAAATCTCGCAGCCAGCGCTCGCGATAGCGCGCGGCGTTTCGGAGCAGCGCAAACGCGCCCGATTGCATGTAATCGACGATGTTCGACAGCTTCCATTCTCCACCCGGCCACACCAGTGGAAAGTTCCAGCTTCGAACCTTTGGATCGACTCCTATTTGCGGGGTCAGCTTCTCGAAAGGAATGTTCGTGGGCGACGCGATCCGCGCTGAGGCAGTCTCGCTTAGAATCCTTATTGCGCCATGATAATGCTGATAGGCGCGGGACGGCGACCACGCATCGTACACGCCGTTGATCACCACTCCGGCTTTGCCTTCTGCGATTAGCTCCCACGCCATCGTCGAGCCCATGAAGTTCACGCCAGCCTGAAGTATCGGTGAGACGTTCGGCTCCCAGGGATCGACGTAAGGCGGTAAGAAAAATCTCGAGCCAGTGTCACCCTGCTGATGAATATCGTGGACGATCTGCGGATGCCAGACGTTGTAAACCTTATCGACGGTAAGTTGCGTTTCCACCTGCGTGAACGCGTACCAGTCACGGTTGTTGTCGTGGCCGGTGTAGTGGTGATAAAGCTCGGGCGGGTTCGTTCCTTCAGCGGGAGTGGCAAGCGTCTTGTCGTACCAGGTCTTGACGATATCGTTGCCGTCGGGATTGAGCGACGGGATGAGAAGAATGATGCACTTGTCCAGAATCTCGTGAGTCTCCGCCGAATCATCCGACGCAAGCCTATGAGCGATATTCATCGAAACCAGATTACCGCCGACTTCGGTCGAATGGATGCCGCAAGTGATCAGAACAATTGTCCGGCCTTCGGCGATGAGCTTCTCGGCTTCGGCGTCGTTGCTGTTGAAAGTTCGCGGGTCGGCAAGTTTGTGCTGAACCTCTTTGAATCTTTCGAGACGTGCCAGATTCGCGGGCGATGAAATCGTTGCGAGCACAAACGGGCGGCCTAGCGTAGTCTTGCCCAGTTCCGAGAACCTCACGCGATCGCTCGATCGCTCGAGGCGCGTGAAGTAATCGACGATTTGCGCCCAGGAAGCGAGCTTGCGATCATCGCCGGGCGTGAATCCGATCACGTCGCGAGGGGCGGGTATTGTTGCCTTCGTTCCAGCTTTCGACGGCGTTCGCCTCTGTTGAGAAGCCGGTCCGGTTGGGATTGCAAACGCGGTCGTCACCAAAGACGTGCATAAGAAGAGCGCGAAGCCGACTCGAGTGCGAGAGACCAGATTGTTGAATGAGAGCATTAGATCCTCCTGCTCAATAAGCAAACAACGCAGCTCCGCTGGGGTGCTATGAGCGCGATGCTACTCGCTCACTCGAAAGAATATCGCGCCGCCGCCGACTGCCCATACGTGCGAGGGATCGGCGGCGCCCAACCTCGCAAGCACGACGTCTTGTTCGAACACCTTTGGCTCGCTCAGCCAAGATCGGCCTCCGTCCACCGTGTGGTAGGCGTAAGGCCCGCGTTCGGTCAGCGCCCAGCCCTCGTTGGCACTGATCAGAAACACATCGCGGACGCCCGAATCGGCGACGATCCAGGTGCGTCGCCAGGTCTTCCCGCCGTCGGCGGTGGCGATGACCCGGCCCGCGGGCTCCTTCTTCATTGTGCTTGCTGCCGCGAAACCGTGGTCCTTGTCGGCGAAGTGCACGCTGCGCATTGCGAATTGTTTCGCTGCGTCGCTTGTCAAATCAACCGGACCTTCCGCAAATTCCATCTCGGTTCGCTGAGAGCTCCACGTTCTTCCACCGTCGCTTGTATTGTAGATCTTTCCGTTTGTCGCTGAGGCCCAGCCGTTTATCTTATCCACGAAAAAGACTCGATAGACTGAAACCGGGACATTGTATTGCGGCTGCCAGGTGCTGCCCCCGTCGGTGGTCGCGAGAATCGCGCTCGGTCCCCCGACGTTGCCTTGCTCTTCTCCGCGGGGCTTAGTCAGGCCGCCGACCCAACCGGTTTGTGCATCCGTGAAGAAAACTGTTACTGGTATTTGTTTGTAGCTAAGCCGCGTGACGGACCAAGATGAACCGGCATCAGTTGTCTTGAGTACAACACCGTCGTCGCCAGAATCAACGCCCACCATCCATCCTACATCGGGGCTTATGAAATGTATCGCGTTCAAACTTGGAATCTCGATCTTCGCCAATTGAACCGGCGATTCAGTCCAGGTCTGGCCGCCGTCGGTTGTCTTGAGGAAGACGCCGACTCTTTGCTCGCCGGCTAGCGGCATGTCGCCACAGACAAAGACGTCGTTGGGCGAGACGACTGAAATGCCACTGTAGAAGAACACCGCGAGGTTTGTACCCGCGTAGCTCAGCGATGAAGGTGATCGAAATTGCGGAAGCCATCGAGCCGGCTTGACTGAGGCTTGAGGAGCCGCTCTATTGCTGTTGCTTTGGGAGCTGTTGCAACCGGGCGCGGCGATCGTAACAATCAAAAGCAGCAGCGACAGCGCTGCGCGTCCATTGATCTTCGTCAGCATAGTTTGTATGGGCGGCCCTCCGTGGCCGCCCTCTCTTACAAGAAGCGCACGCTAAAAAGGGGCGGCCACGGAGGGGCGCCCATACGAGTTTCCTCAAGCTAGATTCTTGACCATCAAGAAGCCATCATCACCGCTGGTGTAATAGCGCGACATGCGCCGGACGATTTTGTAGCCGAGGTTGAGATACAACTTCTGCGCGGCAACGTTCGATGTGCGCACTTCAAGCCGCACTGTTGTTATGCCGCGTCGGAGAAACCCTTGTTCGACTTCCGCCATCAAACGCCGGCCAAGTCCACTGCGCCGATGTTCAGGGGCGACTGCCAACGCTACCACGTGACCAGTGCCGTCAGGCTCGATCATCCCCACCACGAAGGCGAGCATCTGATCGGAAGGCGAGATGATCTTATGACAAACCGATTGAGCGTGTGATACGAGGTAACGAATGGTCTCGCGATCGTAGGCTTCTCCATCAGAGAAGCATCTTTGATCGAGCCGCCAACAATCGCTAATGTCGCCGTGACCCATTGGCAACACTATTGATTGAGCCAGGGCCGCCCACGACAACTGGTCGAATCTTTCTTTTCGCCGTCTAGGCCACATGTCAGACCGCGTCGCTACAAATCGGTCTCCTATTATACGACAACGAAACGATTCTCGCAGCAAGGGAGTTGCGTGAGCAATGTTTTGTGCTGAATCAAGCGGACAATGTTGGACTGACTGTCGATATGCACGTGCTTATCGACGATCAGACGGACGACAATGCAGAGCAAATTTGGAAGGATTTGTTTGGGTTGCTTCCCCGCGACAGTAAGCTATCGTCACCCCAGCAAAACGATCATTCCATGATAAGCACAGAGGCACATATAAATGCCCGCCACCAGCCTGATTCCTAACCGCGCGGTCTTGAAGTGCGAGTAGTTGTAGCAGATCAACAATCCGAGAGCAGTCACGCCCATCTTCACCAGGAAAAACAACACCGCATTCTGCTGAATGAGCGAAGCCATCAACGGATTGCCTTCGGCTGCGACGCCGCGACTTATGTGTTGCATTGTTGCCACCGCGTCGTAACCTGACATAGCGATTGCGGCAAGGACATACGTGAACAACTTGGAGTTGTGAAAGAGTACACTGGATCTCACGATGCTCAACCTCTTCTGCTCAGTTTCTCGAACGAGCGATCGGGAATGGGGCTCCCGATTTTTCGCAATCTTTCAAAAACTTCTACGCCAGAATCAAAGATACTATTAAAGCATCCAACGAAGCAATTACCCGACCGGGGCATTACAATAACGCCCGAACGGCTGTGCTACAATCCTCAGGCGAAGTCTTCGCTCTATAGTCACAAGATGTTTAATCGGGCAAAGATTTCAAAAAAGACTTCAGGCCAATGAATCTATGAAACCTGGAAGAGTTGCCGCGCCGCGAGGTTCCGAGATCAGTTGCAAAGGCTGGCATCAGGAAGCCGCGCTTCGGATGTTGATGAACAACCTCGATCCGGAAGTCGCGGAGAAGCCTGACGAGTTGATTGTTTACGGCGGCACCGGCAAAGCCGCGCGCGACTGGCGCTCGTTCCACGCAATCGTCAACGCACTTCGGGGGCTCGAGAACGACGAGACGCTGCTCGTTCAGTCGGGCAAGCCCGTGGGTATGTTTCGGACTCACGAGTGCGCGCCGCGAGTGTTGATTGCAAACGCCAACCTCGTTGGACGCTGGTCTAACTGGGACGAGTTTCATCGGCTCGAGCGATTGGGGCTGACGATGTACGGGCAGATGACCGCGGGCTCGTGGATTTACATCGGCAGCCAGGGGATCGTTCAAGGCACCTTTGAAACTTTCGCGGCTGCGGCTAGCAAGCACTTTGGAGGATCGCTGGAAGGCAGGCTGATAGTCTCGGGGGGCATGGGCGGAATGGGCGGCGCTCAGCCGCTTGCGGCGACGATGAACGGCGCGTGCTTCCTCGGGATAGAAGTCGATCCGGCTCGCATCCAGAAGCGAATCAAAACGGGATATTGCGACCGGATGGCCGTGCACCTCGACGAAGCGCTGCAAATCGTCGACGATGCGCGAGCAAAAGGCGAAGCGATTTCAGTTGGTCTTGTCGGAAATTGTGCCGATGTCATTCCGGAGATTGCGAGGCGCGGCGTTGTGCCTGACGTTCTTACCGATCAAACGAGCGCGCACGACGCCCTGAACGGTTACGTGCCAAATGGAATGTCTCTCGATGAGGCGCTTTCGCTCAGGCGGGAAGATCCCGACGACTACATTCGACGCTCGATGGATGCGATGGCCGAGCACGTTCGCGCGATGCTCGAGCTGAAGCGACAAGGCGCCGTGACGTTCGACTACGGCAACAACATTCGCGCACAGGCGAAGGAGAGTGGAGTCGAAGATGCGTTCGAGATTCCGGGCTTTGTTCCCGAGTACATTCGGTCTCTTTTTTGTCAGGGGCGAGGACCGTTTCGATGGGTCGCGCTGTCGGGTAATCCAAAAGACATTCACAAGACCGACAATCTTGCGCTCGAATTGTTTCCCGATGACGAGGTGCTCTCGCGTTGGTTAAAGCTCGCAGGCCAGCGTGTAAAGTTTCAAGGCTTGCCCGCGCGAATCTGCTGGCTCGGTTACGGAGAACGCGCTGAGTTCGGCGAGGCTATGAACGATATGGTCCGCAGTGGCAAGCTTGAAGCTCCCATCGTTATCGGCCGGGATCATCTTGATACGGGTTCCGTGTCATCCCCGTATCGCGAAACCGAGGGAATGCTTGACGGATCGGACGCGATAGCGGATTGGCCGCTGTTGAATGCGATGCTCAACACAGCATCGGGCGCGAGTTGGGTTTCGATTCACAACGGGGGCGGTGTTGGAATCGGCTACTCCCTACACGCCGGTCAGGTGACTGTGGCCGACGGAACTGAGGATGGCGCTCGAAGACTGAATCGGGTGTTGACGAACGATCCGGGCATCGGGATAGCACGCCACGCTGATGCAGGTTACGAAGAGGCAACGCGCACGGCGAAAGAGAAGGGAATCAAGTTGCCCGCGTGGCACATTGAGTAAGATCCAAGTCGACAAGGCTGTGTGCCCGAGGCCTGTGTGCCAAAGTGTGAACGCTAGCCTCGCTTCCGATAGGCACGAATGAAAAACGTCTTATCGCCGATCTGTTGATTAAAGTTGTGATCCGGCCCAAAGATCGCGCACTCGTCGAAGTTCTGCTGTATCCATTGCATTAGTACCTGACAATAACCCTTGCCGAATACCTCGGGACCAAATTCTGGGGTCGGGCGATTTGCCACCAGCACAAAGCGCGTCTTGGAGTCGACGAGCTGTTTGATCGCTCGCTCTTCACCTTCACGGTCCAGATAGCCTGGGGTGATGATCTCTTCCCTGAGCGGATTCGGCCGGTCGGTGAAAAAGTTAAGCGAAGTTCCTTCGGGCAACACAGCTATCGGCTCCTTTTCAGTAGTCTCTCGCTTGATGAAGCCGATGGCTTCGTCGACTGATTGACCGAGATCGGGTACCGCCACGATCGTTCCACGATCGGTGCTCAACGCATAAGTGTTTCGATCACGATACTTATACGCGAGCAGACCGGCGGTTATTGCGACGTCGGCAAGTATCAGCGCAATCGCTATACCGCGAGCCAGACGTCGAGTCCTGCGATCGCGAAAGATGTCCGCGAAGGGGCAAACCCATGCGTAAGTGAAGACAATAACGGAAGCGGGCAGCAGGTAGGAACTGTAAGCTCCGCCACTTCGCACCCTAAGAATCACGCGCGCCAGACTCGCGAGCGCGTATACTAACAGTGTCAAAATGATTGTCGTTCGAGTTGCGGTGGTCCCTTTTGAAATTTGTCTTCGATAGCTGAGGAATTCCGCGCCCAACAATCCAACTAGGAGTAGGGGCATCGCCAGATAAGGGCCTACCTCCCACGCGAGCGGAATAAACAAAAAGACAAGCGCCGATATCGCTAGTAATACCCATATCATCGCGTAGCTCGCGCGACCTGCGCTGCTGATCCGCAGATCCGATTCAACCGCCGAGTCGCTAGCGAGGTCGCTTCGCTGTCGAGTTAACAGCAGGCTCACTGCTGCGATGAGGGCTGCAAGCGATCCTACGCGCAACGCCGCTCCGATCATCTGCAGAACTGACGACCACGGATCGTCGAACCCGGACACACGCTTGTTGAAATAAACCAACTCGGGCGGCAGATTCCGGAGGAAAAGAAAACTGTCTGACGCTAGCGTGTGCCAACCAACCCGCGTGCCGATGTATGAGTAAGCTCCGATCACTAGGAAGAGGGCCGTCACGACGAAGATCACGCCCAACGTTGATGCGCGCCTCAGATTGGGGTGGCCGACCAGCGCTACAGCCACAATTCCCGCGCTGACTGCTGCCAGTCCCATCTCTGTCTTCGATAACATGGCTAACCCGGCCGCCACACCTGCTGCAGTCAACCAGAAGGCAGAAGGCAGGAGGCAGTAAGCAGCGGCTGCATTCTGGCCACTGCCTTCTGCTTTCTGCTTTCTGCCTTCCGCCCTCTGGATGAAGCGGACCAGTAACGCAACTGAAACCAGTCCAAACAAGCATCCGTGCAACGCTGAATAGGTGTAAGGAAGAATATAGTTGCCTGCTTGCTTGAATGCGCACAGCCACATCACGCTCAGCGTCGCTGCCGCCGAAGGAGCACGTCCCATCAACTGTCGCGAGAGCCAATACACCAGAGCAAAGATGATCACCGCCGAAAAGATTCCGTCGGCGTAAAGCACACCCAGCGAAGGTCCGAAGATCCGATAAAGCAGCGCGTTAACATAGGGTGAAAGCGGGCCGTATATATGGCGCACGTCGGAATACAGCATGGCGCCGCGAGCCAGACGCAATGGTTGATTCATCTCGCGGCCGCAGTCTACGAGCGGATTGCCCCACCGCTCCCACGACACGGCGACGGCAAAGATAAACGACACAACGATGAGGGCGACCCAGGGCAAGTCGCGCTTGTCTATGCGAGTGGCCACGATGCTTGGCGATTATAGGCGAAGGCTACGTGCGCTGACAAATCTCAAGCTTACTCGCTCTGAGGCGTAGTGTCGCGCACATCGGTTTCAGGCCGGGACGCTTCCATTAGTTCCGTTGTATGTTCGGTCACGCTCAGGGGCTCTTCGCGCAGAAGCTGCTGCATCCTGGCAGTGCGCTCGGCGATCAACGAAGAGGGACGGTGGTCCGGCTCGGAACGCGACCACAACGTCTGAAGGAACGGGTAGCACGCGAGCCCCAGCCCGATGAAAGCGATGACCACGAGTATCCCGCTAATATAAGGCGTAAACTCACCGACTGGCTGGATGTGCTCTCTGTTTAAGATCCGCAAGACGGAAGCCGCTGCGACGGCACCAAAAGCGGTGAAGAGTCCCCAGAGCAGTGATGCTCGCTGTCGCGCGTCGAAACCGGCCTTCTTTGAAGCCCCTGCCTTTACTAACCCGGTTTGGGCGCTAATGAGCTCTGCAACAGCCTGCAGGTCCATGCCGCACGAGCGGCAGAATCTTTGGTCAGGTGAAGCTCCGGCCGAGCAATTCGGACAGTACATTGGTCACCTTAATCAGACAATAGAATACGCACACACCGATGGGCGTGTTTCGCCTTCGCGTCTGCAGTTCGTAAGGGGTGTAATCAAAAGTGGACTTGGGTGCAAGAGGAGACTTGACAATAGCTGCGTGATCGGCGTAACCCAAGCTCGTTTCTCATTAACACCCAACTTCACTTGGGTGGCGGCGAAGGCTGGTAATGTGGGACCGTTTCAACGGTTTAGCTCGTTGGGCGTGAAACTGTTGAAACAGTTTAAGGTCAACCGAACGCCGGCTCCAACACCTCACTGAAGTGACGTGATAATGACAGAAGAACAGGCCTCATCTCACCGCAAGTCCCTTTTTAATTGCACCGGTTCGTAAGTCTATCCTACGGACCATGCTGTAC
>DASXSR010000420.1:0-5336 GCA_036505875.1 Blastocatellia bacterium
AAAAACACGCACGCGCCCTTCAACACTCCAATCAGATGAAGATTCTTGCCCGCGTAATCCGTTGTGACTTGTCTCCCTATCTCGCGAACGCGAGCCTGCAGCCGGTCGGGGTCGATTAGAACCTTTAGATTGGGGTCCTGAATAAAAGAGGCACGCTCGGTGGTTGCGCTCATCGGGGCTCTCCTAAGCTGTGAGTTGTCTTTGTCGAGCGTTGCAATATACGAGAGCAAGAGGATGGTGTCAACGAGCGGCAGCCATCAATGAGCCGCCATCAGAAGAATCCGCTCATTGGCCATAACCGACAGCTGTTCCTCGGCGTGCTCGCGCAGTTCCGCAGGAGTCATACGAATCATCTGCTCGAGGCCGTACGCGCCCATTACTCGCTTAGTTGCTTCATAACCGAGCAAGTAACCTCCCCGCGCCGGCGCTTCGCTAAAGTGGGAATGTATGAACCACGGCTCGTACTCCTCAGGCGGCGCGCCTTCTCGAATCAATTGAAGAAAACGCTCAGCGTTCTGCGCGAGGTCTTGCTTCCCAGCCGCCAACTCTTCTTCGGTAAAGTGCAAATAGAGATGATGAGCCTCGTTGGGATAAACAGCTTCGGCTCCTGCTACGGCCATGCCCTCGATCATCAGCGGCATATGCGGTGTACGAAACCCAGCGGGCGAGTTCTGCTCGGGTTGCTGAAACAGAAAACCGAAATGATAAAGATGGAAAAACTCGTGAGCGATCGCTATGCGGGCCTGTTCGCGTGTGTAGCCTGACAGCACTTCCGCGCCCAGGCACAGCGTGTCGGGCACGCCCGCCTCGTTCTGCACGGGCCGGACCGCGCCATCGAAACGAAACATGCTCAGGCCAATGTAAAGGTCGCCGCGATGCTGGTACTCAGGAAAGCGCACCTTGAAGTTAAAGTATGCGTCGATGAGCGGGCTAGCTCGAAGGTCAAAGATGGTGCTGTTGAATTCGCGAATCGATTCGATCTGGCTCGGGACGCGAATGAGAAAGTCGTCGAGCATCGCGCGCCGCATCTTCGGATCAGCAGTGCGGTACACAGCCCGATCGAAATAGTCCCGATACCTGTTCTCAACCAGGCGCCTCCAAAGCCGGCGCTGAACGCCGGGCGTCTTATCCTTCGCCTGGTCCCAAAACACAAGGAAATCGTCGACGATATTTATGACGCGATG
Source organism: Blastocatellia bacterium (assembly GCA_036505875.1). Taxonomy (GTDB): domain Bacteria; phylum Acidobacteriota; class Blastocatellia; order UBA7656; family UBA7656; genus Onstottus_A. The sequence goes on from DASXSR010000420.1 coordinate 1,185, forward strand.
GTCGAGCAGTCTTTCGAGAAGAGATTGATACGAAATTGACCTAGACTGCGCGAGCGACGGGTGCGCTAAGAGCAATATCGCGCCGATGCCGAGGACTGTTCTCCTGAAGCTTGCCATTGAAGCTCCGTTTCAACCGATCAATAACGCGCTCCCCGCAACATTGAACGCTAAACGTCGGAAAAGTTGCGGCCCGAATAATGTAAATCAATTTCAAGAAAAGTCCAATAGAAATTCTAATGCAAGACTTTTGCAACCTTCTTCAAGTCGTCGACGAACCGCCGCATCTCGGCCCGGCGAGTCTCATCGTCGGGCGCTCGAAGAATCGAGGAGGGATGAACGGTGGCCATTATAAACGGAGCAAGCTCGGACTCGATCATCTCGCCTCGCTGTTTGGTGACGCGAAAATCCTTTCCGAGTAAAGTCTGAGCGGCGGTAGCTCCCAGACACACGATCACTTCGGGTTTAACAGTGGCGATCTCAGCTTCAAGCCAGGGTCTGCACGCCTCGATATGTTTTGCGTTGGGTTTCTTGTGTATGCGCCGCTTGCCGCGCGGCTCCCAGTTGAAATGCTTCACAACGTTCGTAACGTAAGCCTCGCGTCGATCGATCCCGGCTTCCTCAAGCGCCTCGTCGAGCAACTTTCCGGCCGGGCCTACAAAAGGGTGTCCTTGAAGGTCCTCGTCGTTGCCTGGCTGCTCGCCGATCAGAAAGACTTTGGCGCGTGAAGCGCCCTCGCCGAAGACAGTTTGCGTGGCGTTCTCCCATAAGTCGCATGCTTTGCAGTCAACGGCCGCCTTTTGAAGCGACGGTACGGTCGGTTTGTCGGGAATAAGTTCTTCTGCCGAGCTATCAGATTGCTTCGCCATGGCCGCGTGCTCCAATCCGCGTCCATGTCATAAGAATGCCTTGACAGCCGCAAGCCGGCAAGCGCAAAATGAGTTTTCGTTAATTATTAGAAATTTTCGATAATGACGAGTTCCCCTACAAGCAAATCGCTAACAGGGATAGACAGGATGGACAGGATAGAAATAACGAGCGGACAGACATCCCTTTCCGAACAATCCTGTTCATCCTGTCCATCCTGTTAAGCGATTTGCCTGTAAGCTCTCTTGAAAAGGTGATGGCTTGAGGCTGGCGATCTCAAAAGCAGAAATCGAGTCGGAGCTGGCCGAGCGGTTCGGCGCCGCGTTCAAGCTTCATGAAAAACCGGCCGCAGAGCTGATGTCTACCGGCATCGCCGAAGTCGACCGTATAGCCGGCGGCCTCCCCCGAGGCGCCATTACCGAAATCATCGGCCTTCCCTCATCAGGCCGCACAAGCCTGCTACATTCCGCGCTTGCCGCCGCGACAGCTCGACAGGAAGTGTGCGCTCTGGTGGATGCCAGCGGCTCGTTCGACGCAACGTCGGCTGCAGCCGCCGGCATAGACTTCGTCCAACTGCTCTGGATACAGTGCGCTTCAAACGTCGACCACGCGATCAAAGCCACTGATCTTCTCCTGCAGAGCGGCGGCTTCGGGTTGGTTGCTCTGGACCTTGGAGACGTTCCTTACCAACAGTCTCGTCGAATTCAATTGAGCTGGTGGTTTCGGTTTCGCCGAGCAATAGAGAACACACCGTCGGCGTTGCTGGTGATCAGCCGCGATCCCAATCCGCGGTCTTGCGCGTCGCTGGTGTTGGAGCTGAACAGAGAAAGCGTCCAATGGTCGCAGCAAGAAGGCCGCCTTCCGACCTGCTCGAATCTGCTGAGCGGGTTTCGGCTTCGCGTCGAGCGATGCAAGCCGATATCTACGAATAAACGAGAAGCCCGCTTATCAGTACCGCGAGCGGTAAGGAGCGACGAGTGACGACTTGACTGTGAGAGGAATCACGACAGTCGCTTGACGCCTTCGAGTTTCGCCGTGAGCGCCGGCACGATTTCAGCCCAATCTCCGACCACGCCGAAGTCGGCTGTTTGAAATATGTCCGCAGCAGCGTCGGTGTTGATTGCTACTATCGTTTCCGCTTGCTGGATGCCAATCGTGTGGTTAAGCGCGCCACGCACACCGACACCGATGTAGAGCGCCGGTGAAACCACCTTGCCCGTGAGACCGATCTGTTGATGCCGGGGCAACCATCCTTGATCGACCACTCGCCGCGTTGCCCCTATCCGCGCGTCTAATGCTTGCGCCAGGGCCTCGATGACCGGAAGGCTCTCGGGACCGCCTATCCCAGTTCCGACGCAGATGACTCGCTGAGCTTCATCAAGTTCGGCGACTTCAAGTGAGACCTCTTTGCGCGTGTTGATCAATCGCACTCGCTGATCGACGAGCTTCGGAACGGTAAGGCGAATTGCCTCGGCCGCGCGCGAGTAGTCGGGCCGCGCAGCGCGAAGCATTCCGGGTTTCACCGTAGCGATCTGTGGAAGCGTTCTTGAATAGATCAGCGCAACTATGTTTCCCCCGAAGGCAGGTTTGTATTGTACAAGGTAGCCGTGCTCGTCCACCTGCAAGTCCACGCAGTCGGCAGTCAGCCCCACGGCGAGTCTCGCCGCAACACGCGGCGCGAGATCGCGTCCGTTTGACGTAGAGGGAAGCAATACGACAATCGGGTTGTGAGTCTTGATCGCTTCGACCAGCACCGACGTATGCGCCTCGGTTGTGTATCTGTTCAGCGATTCTTCTTCAGCGAGATATATTTTGTCCGCGCCGTGAGCCGCTAACTCCCCGACTTGAGCGCTTGCATCCTTTGCTAGGAGCACTGCCGCAAGTCGCGCGCTGAGCTTCTGCGCCAACTCGATTCCCTTCCCCAATAACTCGAAGCTTACGCGACGCAGTTTGCCATCCGTCAACTGGGCAACCGTCCAAACTTCGCGCTCGCTGACCTTCCGCGCATCCGATTCGGTGATCGGCGCGAGATTATCCGCGTCCGCCTTTGACTCGAATGCCCCGCGAGACCCCAGTTTTTCTATCAGCGCTGCCGCTTTCTCCTCCGCGTTAGCTCCTTCGATCATCTCGACCTGGCGTGAACGAGCTAGCGACCGTATTTCTTTTACCCACGTCGGCGAGCCTGAGAACCCGAATATGGTGGTGTCGGCTAGAAGTTCAGCCGCGGTGATTTCAACGATCGATTTCTCTCGGCCAACTTCGAGTTGTTGCTCTTTGACCTTGATGGGACGAATGAGTCGTTCGGCGGCGGTCACGAGCGCAGGCAGATCACATTCGATCGTTTCGAAGCCGTCGTCCGTTTCCCGCTCGACCGTGATCCGCTTGCGGTCTTCGCTCGGCTCAAGCTTGGTGACTCCCGTTACCTGCGGCAAGTCGAGCATCTCGGCAAGTTCGGGGCCGACCTGTCCGGTCTCGGCGTCAACGCTGTACTTGCCGCAGAAGATTATGTCGTAGTGCTCCTGACGAAGCGCTAGGGCGAGCGCGCGGGCGGTTGCAAGCGTGTCAGAGCCCGCAAAGGCGCGATCCACCAGATGTATGGCACTATCGGCCCCCGCGGCCAGACATTCGATCAGCGCCTCGCGAGCCTGCGGCGGGCCCATTGTGAGAACAACAACCTCGCCGCCGTCGAGATCGCGCAATCGAATCGCTTCCGCAACAGCACGCCGGTCGAAGGGGTTCACAGAGTTGGGCACGCCTTCTCTGACGATGGTCTTGGTTTGAGGGTCGAACTTGATCTCGGCGACTTCGGGGACTTGTTTTATGCAGACAATGATTCTCATGACTTGATGCGTGAAACGTGATCCGTGAAACGTGATCCGTGATCCGTGAAACGTGATCCGTGATTCGTCACTCGTAATCAGAGTTCGTGATTTGCGTACATCTGAATCACAGCCACCTTCTCGCTCACGCATCACGCATCACGTTTCACGCATCACGTTTCACGCATCACGTTTCACCCATCACGCATCACGCATCACGTTTCACGTTTCACGCTTCACGCTTCACGCTTCACGTTTCACGCATCACCCGCATGTTTTTAACGTTCGTTGCGAGTTCAACGACGGTTTCGGCGATCGTCAGCAGGCCGGAATCTTTGCTCAGGAAAGCGCTGGCGCCGCGCCGCAGACATTCGTTGCGGATTTCCGGCTCCCTGTAGGTCGTGAGAATAATCACGACCGATGATCGAGCTGCTTCCTTGATCGATTTGAGCACATCCAGGCCGCTGAG
>DASXSR010000421.1:0-5273 GCA_036505875.1 Blastocatellia bacterium
TTGCTACTTGAGCTTCAGTAGAAAAATCCCGTGGCCGACTCCTGCCGGTTCGTCGTTGCGCGCCGATTGAAACGCAAACCATTTTCCGTCGGGGCTGACGACCGGGTTCGACGCTTTATAGCCCTCATAGTCGCCCCACCGAGTCATGCGAACGAAATCGGTGCTGTTCGGCTCGAGCCGCAGTTTCCATAGATCGATGTATTTCGAGTTCTGACGATCGGGCCCCTGCTCGCGGCTCGATTCCACGAGAGTCCACCTGCCATCGGGCGAGACGCCTTCCACTTCATTGTATTCATCCGCGATCTTGCGATAGGTCGTCACCCTCTTCGTGTTGAGGTCAACGCCCATTACGTCGGCATAATGCGGAGCGCGGTAACAGGTGTACGTCAGTTCTGTGTCGTCGTTGCGAAAGTCTTGAGCCTCCAGAGTGCACTCGTTGGTTTTGGATCTGAGAATCTCTTGCTTGTTGGCAAGAGCCGGAAGGCCGTCTTTGTAAACTACGTCCGCGGTGTAGAGCACCGACTCGCCTCTCGCAATCCGATCGGGATATTGACCGTTGGTATTTGCCCAGGCAATCTTCATGCGCTTGAGCGAGATCGCCACCCCTTCCGATATCTTATGATTGAGCGGCACGGGAGGCGTCTTGGCGTCGGCTTTCATCACCCACATCTCCTGATCGCGCGACCTCGTCGTGCGGATGTCTTCAAACGTCCTCGCCCCGATCAGGAAAAAGTCCCCGTTCGGCAAGTACTGCACGCGGAGAAATCCTTTGTGAAGAAAGTGGCCCGTGAGCAGGCGAATTAATTTCGTCTCGAGATCGATCTCGAATGCATCGCCGTAACTCTTGCTCATGAAAGCGATGCGCTTGCCGTCAGGCGACCACGCGGCTCGTTCTCCGAATCCTGTTACCCGCACGATGTTCTTTGGAGGATTCTCTTCGGGACTTCCGCTCTTCTTAGTCTGGCTTGAGATCGGCTCCGGAATACAGAACATCCCGGCAATCAAAAGAGCGAGGGGGAATAGTCTTGCAAACATGCGTCCTCTCATGCGTTGTTTGATCCCGTCTTGGCTTGTGATTTTACGCCGCTGGTTTCGGCGTAACCACCAGCAATCGTTTCGGCGCTCTTCCGACCGGAATCGTCGCGAGCACCTTCTTGGTCCGCGCATCGATCGCCGTCACCGTGTCAGCCGCAGCGTTGCTTACGAATACAATGCGATCATCGGCTGTTGCCGTCAGCCAGTTAGGGAGCTCGCCCGTCTCAATCTTCGCGGTCTGCTTGAGATCAGGCAGCGAGAACACGTAAAGCGCGTTTCCCGGACAGCTGGTCACCCACAGCTCGCGATCGTTATCGACAAGCAACAATCCATGGGTGTAGGTGTTCAGGTAAGGCGGAGGAGTGCCAGGCGGCAGCGCCGGCAACTCGACCCTGCGGAGAATCTTCTTTTGATCGGGATCGAATACTGCAAAGCCATGCAGCTTCGACAACGCAACGTAGATCGGCGAGCCGCGCTTTGAAATAGCCATCGGCCTGACGCCGGCGCCCATATCGATCTCGCTGGCCACGCTCTGAGTCGCCGGATCGATCACCGTGATCTTCCCTCCGTTGATCGAGCCGAGATAGATTCGCTTCCCGTCGGGCGACGTGTACATATTGTGCGGCCACGCCGGAGCCGGCAGTCGCTTGATGACCTTCAATGCCTTGAGGTCGACGATCTCGAATGCGTCCTCTCCACGAAGCGGGACGTAACAGTAGCGCTCGTCTTTGGAGAGCGTCGGCTTGTTGGGAGTCTTCCCGATCGGGACTTCACCGATTGTCTGGTCGGTCGCCGTATCAATGATCAGAAGTTTCTGCGTGTCCTCGACGGTGAGATAAAGCCGAGTCCCGTCCGCCGACGCAACCAACCCGTGTGGCCCGTGGCCGACCTTTAGCGAGCGGATCACCTTCAGCGTGGCAGGGTCGATGATCGTCACGTCGTCGCCGGATGAGTTGGTGACGTATAGCTTGCTTCCGTTCTGGGCGGGACTTGAGACCAACGCTCTCGCCCCGCTCGAAATGGCGGCCACTGCGAATGTCAAGAAGGCAAGAATCAAGAATCGCATCACGCTATCCTCCTCGGAAGTTTGTAGCATTAACAGCTCACTTTAGTGACGTCGATCGAGCTTGGTAGTATCGGCCAACTCCGCTAGGAGTTGCATGTTTGTAGAACAGGCGTCGGGGTTGGCCCAACTCAGTTAGGAGTTGAATGTTTCCAGCGGCACGACCAATTGATCTATATCTGCCGGTCTTGTATACCAACATATCACTCCTCCGGAGTGAGGAATCACTTCACACTGCTGTTCTACAGACATTGCACTCCTATGGAGTGCCAATACTTACTCACAGAATCTGCACCCGTGGACCTACGGCCTTACGGACATCGAATCGCGCACCGCGCTCACTACTCCACGTCGTAGATCTTGACCGGCTTATCCTGAAGATACTTATCAAACCAATTCAAGATATGCTGCAGTCGCTCGACGCGATGCCACGGCGCGCCCGACCGAGACAACTCGTGCGACTCGTTTGGAAAGCGCACCATTGCGGTCGGAATCTTGCGATACTTCAAGGCTCGAAACATCATCTCGCCGCCGTCGGCCGGAGGCGTTCGGTAGTCGGCCTCGCCTTCGATGAACATCATCGGCGTCGTTACATTCTTGACGTACGTGAGCGGCGAGCGCTTGGTGAAATCTTCCGGGTCTTCCCACGGCGCGGCGCGGAACCACGTTGGCAAATACAGCCAGAAATCTGCTGTGAACCAGAACCCCGCCCAATCAGCAATCGACCGTTGCGACACCGCCGCGGCAAATCGGGTCGTGTGACCGACCGTCCAGTTTGTCAACACGCCGCCGCCACTACCGCCAGTCACACCCATCTTTTTGGTGTCGATGTAGCCGCGCTTCACAACCTCGTCCACTCCGGCCATCAAGTCTTTGTAATCTTCGCCAGGATAGTTGTACTGGATTATGTTGCCGAAGTCCTGCCCATACGACGTGCTGCCGCGCGGATTGGTGTAAAGCACGACGTAGCCCTTCGCCGCCATCCATTGAAACTCGTGGGTGAAGTTGAACCCGTAAGCTGCGTGCGGGCCCCCGTGAATCTCCAGGATGAACGGATACTTTTTCGCGGGATCGAAGTTGGGTGGCTTCTGAATCCACGCTTGAATCTTCTTGCCGTCGAAGCTTGTGTACCAGATTTCTTCAGGGTCGGTCAGGTTAAGCTGCGAGAATAACTCGTCGTTGACGTGAGTCAGTTGAGTTAGCTTGCCGGAGGCAGTGTCGAGCAAAAACAGATCGCCGATGTTCGTCGAGGTTGAAATCAGCAGCGCTATCTTTGAGGCGTCAGAGTTCGCCGAGTAGCTCTGCACTTCGTGATTGCCGTTGGTCAGCGGTTCGACTTTCCCGCTAGTCGAGTCCATGCGCTGTACATTTGCCGCGCCGTGTTCGGCCACATTGACATAGATCCAACGATCGTCTTTGCTCCAAACAACTCCCGCGCCGCCGCCGCCACGAGGCGCGCGCTGGTCACCGCCGATGCCGCCGCCGATATCGAAATCATAATTGGCGGTCAGGTTCTTCGGCGTCGCTCCGGCCTCGTTGTTCATTACGAACAGGTCAGGTTGCGTGTATGACTGCACGGGCTTGTGACCCGCGACTCCGCCAAACGCGATGCGCTTCCCGTCATTGCTGAAGGTGTAATCGCGCATACCGCCGTCGAAGCTCAGCATCTTACGCTCATCGCCACCGTCGCGCGAGACTGAATAAAGATCGGTATGAGGCGGTTCGTAGTAAGGCTCCGCCAATCGACTGGCAGCAAAGAAAATGCGCGAGCCGTCGGGCGACCAACTTATGTTGCCCTCGTCAAAGTTTCCTCTTGTGATCTGCTTCGGCTTAGGTTTATCGCCCGTGATGGCAGTCACGCTCACAGTCCAGATGTGCCCGTGAGCCTTCGGGTTCAAGTAGCCCGCGCCGTTTGAACGATAGACTGCTTTGGTGACTACTCGCACATCGCTAACGTGTTCGGGCGATTTGTCTTTATCTTTGTCTTTCTCTTTAGGCTCAGCCTCTTCGGGATTCGGTTTCTCTTTTTCTTTGCTTGGATCTTCGCGGCTGACGAAGGCGATTGTCTTGCCATCGGGCGACCACTCGAAAGCGCCGGGACTTCGCGGCGAGTCCGTCAGTTGCTGGGCCTCGCCGCCATCGAGCGACAGCAGCCAGATCTGCGCCGGCTGAGGTTTGCCGTCCTTTTCACCTGAGCGAATAAAGGCGAGCGTCTTGCCGTCCGGCGACCAACGTGGGCCCGAATCACGCGGACCCGCGGTGAGCTGTCGCGCAGCGCCGCCGCTCGTCGGCACAATCCAGAGCGCCGTGTCGTATCGATCGGCTTTTTGATTCACCCACTCGCGCACGAAAACGACGCGCGAGCCATCGGGTGATATTTGCGGATCGGCGATCCATACGAACTTGAACAAATCCGTCTCGGTGATCGTTCGCTTATCCGCAGCTAGCGAAAACGCCGAGAGGTTCAGCGCAATTATTAGTGCGATCGTGATTAGAGAAACCGGGCTTCGGAATCTGATGTTCATAGAGGCTCTCCTTGGCTGAGTGACGAGGTTATTGGGAAAGACATGATGTCGACTCCAGGCTGATTGTTCAAGTTCAAACTGGAAGTCACGAGGGAACATCCTGTATAAGACCGCGCTTCGAATCGGAGTGGTGTAGCTCTGTGGGAGCGTTCCTCTTCGCCGAGTCGGTTTGGCAGAGACAGGTCGCCTTTCACTGCGCATCATGCCTTCTGTCTTCTTCCTCTGATCTCCGACCTATGGCCTCCTGCCTCTGTGCACGTCCACTTCCAAATCCGACCGCCAAGCCCGCGCGCGTTCGAGGTTCATCGCATCGAGCCCTTGTTCCTCGAATCTGGCGCTCGCAGAGCGCACTGAGGAGTTGGAGCAAGTGATCCGGCAGGCATGCTGTTGCAGTGATTGATGGGGAGATGATCGGAGCTTCGGATGTTCAGACGAACTCAGCGGCTTTCTTTTCATTTGGGCAGCTAGCTAGCACCATGACTGTCACGAAAATAGTTCCAGCCAGAGAAATCAAGGTCTTTTCGCTCACGCCCAGCTTCGAGGTAAACTCCTTAGATACTTCCAATCCTTGCTACTCCATCGGTTTGTCTGCTCTGTCGCCAATCGAAGGTCAGCTATCCTATGCGCTAACTCGTGTGCGAGAGAGAAGC
>DASXSR010000422.1:0-5193 GCA_036505875.1 Blastocatellia bacterium
CGGCAACGTCAACGCCTATCGCAAGCTCCAGGATCAATTCATCCAGCGCGTGATCGCCGAGGAAGGAGGCGCCGTTCCTGCCGCGCGAACCGAAGACGCTCTTGCCGATGTCACGCGGCATTCGTTTGTACAAGTGCTCTATCGGCCGGGCGGGCAATCTTCAGAAACCGCTGCTGATTAGACTGGCGGCACAGACAATCATGTTTACCGTCTCTAGTTCAAGTCAGGCGTGAACCTCGAGGGAGACGATGCCGCTTCCCACCGGCCAGGAATCTTAGTCCCACACTCCGGGCACGCGCCGGACTTAATCCGATTCTTCAGCACGCGGAAGCCGTACCGCTCAATCAAAGTCGTTTTGCATCCCGGACAAAAAGTGTTCTCGTACTTTCCGACGCGTCCCGGCAAATTGCCCGCGTAAACGTAGTTCAATCCCGCACCGTAGCCTATCTCACTGGCTCGAATCAGCGTGTCCACTGATGTGTCGTCTGGAGCGGTCATCTTGTAATCCTGATGAAATGCGGTCACGTGCCACGGGATATTCGGCGAAACGCTTGCGACAAAATCCGCCGCGCCTTTTATCTCGTCGTCAGAGTCGTTGAAGCCGGGGATGAGGAGCGTAACAATCTCGAGCCAGAACCCGCGCTCGTAAACCATCTTGATTGTGTCGAGCACGTTCCCAAGTAGTCCGCCGAGCTTGCGATAGTTCCGATCATTGAAACCCTTCAAGTCAATCTTATACAGATCAACCCACGGTCTTATGTAGTCGAGGACTTCCGGCGTCGCGTTCCCGTTTGAAACGTATCCGCAAACAAAGCCCGCCGGCTTCGCTTGCTTGAAAATCTCGACGGCCCACTCGCTGGTTATGAGCGGCTCGTTGTAGCTTGACACCACGAGCCGCGCCCCAGAGCGGCGCGCTATTTGAACCATCTCTTGGGGGGTCACTTCAAGTGGCGGCGAGACCGCTTTCGGATCGCGCAACGCCTGTGACGTGACCCAGTTCTGGCAATAGCTGCAATGGTAGTCACAGCCCAGCATGCCGAACGTCAGTGCGAGCGATCCGGGATATGCGTGAAAGTAGGGCTTCTTTTCCGTTGGGTCACACTGAATCGCGCCGACGTAGCCGCTAGGGACCATCAGCTTGCCACCCTCGTTGTAACGGACTCGACAGATGCCGTCCAGACCCGGGAGGATCACGCAGCGATGTCCACACGCGAAGCATCGGACGCGGTTGCCTTCCAAGCTTTCACCCAGATCACCTTCGCTGGTGTATGTCTTAAGAACTTGCTTGAGAGTTTGTGCTGCCATAATTGGAGACCATGCGATTGCCGCTGAGCGCCAACGCCCAGCGGGCCTCACCAATCATTTTAGCACGGCGATCTTCCTGGGATAATCCGGGACAGGAGTTCAGAGACCCATTATAGTCGGCCTTGAGATCACACTCTTCTTCGCCACCACCCTGAGAGCCACCTCAGGGCTGTTCGAAAAAAGCCGTGCTTTGGCGGAGGTTCGTGTCCTTCTGTTTTGGCTTCAGCTTCAACGGCGGTGAAAAACTGAGTAGCCATCATTTTCGCGGCGCCTTGAAGCATGCGTTGACCGACGCTTGCGATTGTACCGCCCACTTGGACTTCGCCCTTGTAGGAAACCACGGTCACGCTGTCGCGTTCTTCGAGATCGAGGTCGCCCGATCCTTTCAAAAATCCCGGTTGCCCTTTGCCGTCCAGGACCATGCGAAAGTGACTCGGCGGCTTGACGTCCTCGACTCGAACATTGCCTGTGAAGGTACCCTTGATCGAGCCTACTCCTGCGCGGAGGGTCGCGGAGTAAGCGTTCTCTCCAATCGTTTCGAGTCGTTCGCAGCCTGGTATGCAACGCTGCAAGACGAGGGGGTCGATCAACGCATTGAAAATCCGCTCGCGGCTGACGTGGAGCTGATGGGTGCCTTCGATCTTCATGGGGGAAGTAGCACAGACTTCAGTCTGTTTCGCCAGCGTGCTGAAATTTACAGACTAAAGTCTGTGCTACGCGCGCGAGACCGCGGTCTCAATCGCGCGGCGAGTGTAAACCTTGGCGAGGTGAGTTCGGTACGCATCGGAGGCATAGAGATCGCCGTTCACCGACACACCGTCAGCCGCGTGTTCGGCGGCCGCTGCAATCGATTGCTGATCGAACGCCTTGCCGACGAGCGCTTTCTCAACCGCACTCGCGCGATAAGCTTTGGAAGCGACGCCTGTAATGCCTATGCCGGCCGAAGCGCAAGTTCCGCTCTTGTCACGTGTCAGGCTAACAGCGACGCCAACCACGGCGAATCCCGACGCGGGCTGTGGCGCCTTTAAGTAAGCCTGCCCGAAATTTGCGGTGGGTCTGTTGATACGAATTTCTCTCAGGATCTCGCCGGGTTCAAGCGCAGTTGTCAGCATATCGACGAAGAAATCGTCGGCCTTAATCACACGCTCTCCGCCTGCGCTTACCGCCATTATCTCCGCGCCCAACGCAATGATCGCAGCCGGCCAATCCGCGGCGGGGTCAGCGTGAGCAATGCTGCCGCCGATGGTTCCCTTGTTTCGAACCTGAACGTCTCCAATCTGCGCAGCGCATTCAGGCAGCAGCGGGCATATCTCGCGCAAACGATCCGACGCTTCTAATTGATAATGAGTGGTCGTCGCGCCGATGCGAACTTGCCCGCCCTCTTCGCGAATGTAAGAGAGGTCCTTGATGCGGCCGATGTCGATGACGATCTGCGGCGTTGCGAGCCGCAGCTTCATCGCAGGGATTAAGCTGTGCCCGCCCGCGAGTATTTTGGCTTCATCGGGATGCTGGCCCAACAGCGAGACCGCTTCAGCAAGAGTCGCCGGCGTCAAATAGTCAAATTGTGCTGGGATCATGGTCCTCTCCTATCACCGGATTTCGTACTCTTCATCAAACACTTCTTGCCAGGTCAGGGATGAGACTGTCGACTTCTTATTCATCTCTCCTTCGGCGTCGCGTCTTGCCGCGTTAAAACACTTATACCACATCTCTCGGATGGCTTGATCAGTAAGGCTTGGTGTTTCTATTTGGATATCCGAAATCTCATCTCTTGCGTTATAGATAGACGCAACCCAACTGTATGAACGCCTATCGGGTTCCGACTTCCATTTGATGATGTGAGCCATCAGACGAACAAGCTGACTCTTTAGCGCTCGTTTTTCTGACCGTCCCAACGCGTCGATTAGCTCCTCGATCCCTGCCTCGGCATCTTCGTAGTTGCCTCTCACAAGTGCTTGACGAATCTGGGTCGCGACACGATAGTGCGATTCCGCGGCTAATTCTTGCCAACTCGCGTCAACACCGGAGCTTTTTGTTCCCAGACTGTTAGCTTCAAATTCTGGCCGCAAGTTGTCCTCGACATCTGCCTCGAGACCTTTCATTTCACACCAGTCTTCCTTGGCCGCTATCTTAGACCTACGTCCCGTTGCTGTCAAAGCGCGAAGGCTAAAGCTGGCGTGATCGACTCTAGTCGATTCCAATCAGTCGCAAGAAGATAACCAACAGCGAAGACATCAGGTAACCAAGACCTGTATAAAAGAGAAGCTGTAGACCGGCTAGTCGCCACGAGTTGGTTTCGCTTCGAACGACCGACACGGTGGACAAACATTGCAGAGAGAAGAAGAAAAAGACTATCAAACCAATGATGGTAGAGGTCGTGAAAATTCTGTGTGAGCTGCCGTAGAACGTGGCCGTGCGCATGTTCTCTAGCAACCCCGCCTGCGACTGCGCGTTCTCATTTTCGCTCACATGAAATACGATGGCCATTGTACTGACAAAGACCTCGCGCGCCGCAAACGCCGAGATTAGTCCGACTCCCACGCGCCAGTCGACTCCCATCGGATGAAGCGCGGGCTCAAGCGTCCGTCCAAGCTCGCTGGCGAATGAATGTTCCAGATCGCTCGCCGCAATCACAGGGGGGCGCGCCCCGTCGGGGCGAGTGGTTTGGCGCCAACCTAATCCGAAGTTGGACAGCAGCCACAAGCACGAAGATATTACGACGATCGGAGTTCCAGCGCGCCTCAGATATGCCGATGAGCGCGTCCAGGTCATCCGCAGCGTCGGCTTTATCAAGGGCTTGCGATAGACGGGCATCTCCATCGCCAACATTGATGCCGAGCGTTTGCGAAGGATGAATCTGCTGATCAATCCGGCAACCAGCGCTCCAGTCAACAGGCTTGAGACATAAATCCCGCCAAGAGCTAGCCCGGCCTTCCACGCAGCGCCCGGAAGCAATGCCGCCAGCAACAGCGCATAAACCGGAAGCCTCGCACTGCAGCTCATAAGAGGCAGAATCCAAATTGTCAGAAGCCGCTCACGCCGCGAGGGGATAGTTCGCGCCGCCAACACTGCAGGAATTGCGCATGCGAAGCCCGACAACATCGGCACGAACGAGCGTCCATGCAGCCCCAAGTACGAGAGAGGTCTGTCAACAAGCGCAGCCCCGCGCGCAAGATATCCTGAGTCTTCAAGCAAGGTCATCAGGAAAAACAGAATAACAATCTGCGGGATGAAGATCGCTACCGCGCCCACTCCACCGATCATGCCTTCGGCGAAGAACCGCGATATTACACCAGCCGGCAGAACGGCGAGTAAGAAATGTCCCGTCTTTGAAAACGCCCAGTCGATCATGTCCATGAAGGGCCTTGCCGCCCAAAAAATCGACGAGAACAATCCGACAAGCACCGCGAAAAAAATCGGGAACCCAAACACGCGATGCAAAACCACGCGATCGATGCGGGCGGTAAATGAGTCGCGTGCGAGCACCAACGGGTTTGTGTTCTTGAGGGCTCCACTTCCAGCCAACAACTCGCGAATCGATCTGTAAGCTGAGACCGGTTCCTCTGGCAACTCAGCGAGTGTGCTTTGCCGATTCGAATTCGCCAATGCAGTTTCCAGCGCGTCCATCAACTCCGAGGCGCCCCAGCCTGTGCGCCCGTCCACCGGCACAACCGGCACTCCAAGCGCAGCTTCGAGCTTGTTCTTGTTGAGCGACTGCCCGATTCTTGGCAGCAGGTCCGTCATCGTGAGCGCAACCACAAAGGGCTTCCCTCGCCGCGCTACGAACGAGGCAAACCTCAAGTGCCGTTCGAGCTGGGTCGCATCGACAGCGACGATAAACGCATCGGAGCTGACCGATTCATGCCGCCCTTCTATCACTCGGCAAGA
>DASXSR010000423.1:0-4166 GCA_036505875.1 Blastocatellia bacterium
GGAAGTTATGGATCTATTAAGAACACGATGGTCCATGCTCTAAGCGCTGAATGGGGTTGGCTTGAGCGTTGCGGCGGTCCCGAGCGCGGCCCGCGGCTCAATCCTGACGAGTATCCAACGTTGGAATCTCTGATAGAAACCTGGAGCAAAGTTGAGACATATATCCGCGAGTTCTTGTCCAAGCTTAAGGATGAGGATCTCGCTCGCAAGGTTGAATACACAAATCCTCGGGGTGAGAAGCGTTCATTGTTATTGGGAGAGCTTATGCAGCACGCGGCAGCTCACAGTATTCATCATCGCGGACAGGTTGCGCTGCTGCTTAGATTGCTCGGCTTCGAACCGGGATTCATAGACAGGTTGGTTTATTATGCGGAGAAGCGCGGCGTCCCCGCGTGGTGAGTCAGAAACTGACAAAACTTCCGGTTCTTCATTAACTCCACACTTCAGTGTGGTGGCGAGCGGGTCGCACACTGCAAGAACCGTTTAAACGGTTTACTTGGTAACCTGCAAAACTGTTAAAACAGTTGAAGAAGAGCGTTGCCCGCTCGAACACGTCAATAAATTGAGGTGCTAATAAGAGGGGTATGTTGATAATGACAGCACCGGTTCGGTGGCTAAGAGATCTGATCCGCATTTCGGCGACAGCAGTCAGAAGTTGGAAGCAGCTCACTTCCTCATCAGCACTACCGGGGACTGCTCCGCCGCCCGTACTTTTTCGAAGAAGCTCCGCACCTTCGCGTAATCAGCAACCGGAACAGTCGCTTGCCGAACTACCAGCTTGCGCGTGAACTCTAGCTGACCATCTTTCACCACATAGCTCGTGGTATAACTTCCAAACGACGCTTCAAGCTTCACAGGGTCGGGCAACTCATCAACCGCGAACTCAGCCGGCAGCCGAATCGTTGTCGTCTCCGCATAAGCATTGGGCCTGAGCACTACCGGGTGCTTGCGGGCCGATTCGGTCAACGATAGCGACTCGCGGCGCGAGACGATCGCCGGTTTGAAAACCAATAGCCGGCCTTGCATAAGCTGAGCATAAGACGGCGCGCTAAAGTTGGTAGTCAGCGAGAATCGATTCTCGTTCGGTTCATCAACCGGCTCGATCTTTGACACGCTCACGCCGGTCACTCCCTGAGCAATCCATTTTTCGATTCTTCCGTTGTAGTCGGGGGGTCGCAACTCGCGGAACGGACCTCGTTCGCTCACTGCGGCTTGACCGATCGATTGCTCGCGGACTTTTGCCGAAATCGAGCCGTCGGCGTTCAGCAGCACTTCGGCGGTGCGATTGAGCATATTGGCTTCGGGAGGCGTTACCGGCATCTTCAACAGCGCGCCCGCCTCTCCCGCAACTATCAGCGCATAGCTCCCCTGCTCGTGAAGGGGCAGGTCGCCCACTGGGGTCATGTCGTCAGTCGCGTCAAAGATCAGCAAGCGGCCAAGCGTCGGATGATCGACTACCGTGAGCGGTTGGGTCTCGTCGCTGATCTTCACCGCGATGATGCAGTGGTTGAATTGATGCGGGGAAGGCCACTCACGACGGACGTGATTTGGATCACCCGAATAGATGCTCACCAGATAGGACTTGATCCCGATCGCCCTGAGCATCGCGCGCATGAGGTTCGCCTTGTCTTTGCAGTCACCGTAGGATTTGGCAAAGACCTCAGTTGCCGAGTGCGGGCGATACCCTCCGCCGCGCCCGGTGCCGATCTGAATCGAGACGTAGTTGACACTCTGAGCGTAGCGCCCAACCGCAGCGATCTTCTCAAGCTCGGTCTTTGAATCAACGGTGAGCTGTTTAGCCTTTGCCGACAGTTTTTCATCAGGAATCGCTTGTGAGTCGCTGATCTCGGTAAGCCATTTTGAGACGTCTGCCCAACTCGCGAAGTTGCGTCGCGGAGAGGGTCTCTCTGCCGGCGGACTGAGATTGATCGCCAACCACGGAGTAAGCGCGCTTTGAGGCGGGCTGAGCGGTTCGTGTGAAACCGGAGGCAGATCTCGCAGCTCCCACGCGTAGGTGTTGCCATTTACTGTTGGCTCGACCTTCTCGTGATTGAGCGTTAAGCCCTCGGCGCTCCAGCCGCGCGGAAGCGTAACAGTAATCCGAGATTTGATCACAGGCAGACCCGCGCCCTGGAAGTACCAAACGAGCTGACTGAACACCGAGCGATCCTCGGTCACCGTCTCGTAACCGAAGACCGAACCCACTTCGGAGTCACCGGTGGCGACAATCATCATTCGTTTCGCTTCGTTGTAAACGTCGTTGTCGACAAGCGCCAACTCGGCTGTCTCGCTTTTACCGTACTTCTTGACCCTGCCTGTAGGACCGATGAGCCAGGCCTTAAAATCCTTCACCTTTTCTGAATCGGTGTTGTAGACGGCGCGCGCGACGGCTTCATCCCGACCTTCGCGGGTGAGGACCTTGATCGCATAGACGTCGCTGCGCGTCATGCGTCCATCTTCTTCGATGGTAACCATTGATTCGTCATCTAGAACGACAGCGGCAACGTCTTTTGGAAACGCCGGGACGCTGACGCTCGACGCCGCGCGAAGCCATGCTGGAGCGTCATCCGCGCGCGCGCGGCTGCCCGGCATCGAAAGAACGAGTGCGACCAGAAGTATCGACAGGAAAAGAAGGAATCGAGATCGGTTTATCATAGTGAAAGACCTCATCGCCTCTTGCTAACTCATTGAGCGGCGACAGCCTGCTTCAGAGAAATCGTATGGTTGTCCGACTCTTGAATTCGGTCGAATAGCCCTTTTAGCGCCGCATAGTTTGACACCGGAAATATCAAGCCGCCAAAGCTGAACGTACGCTTGTACTGGAGCTCCTGGCCGTCCTTAGTAACTCCCGCCAACACTTTGTACTCGGCGACGTCGCCTGCCTTCAGCGGTCCCGGCATATCCGCGTTGTCGAGCGCAAACCCCTTCGGCAACGCTATCGTGACGCTGTCCTCTTCCTTCCAAAGGTAGTGAAAATAGACCTGGTGCTTGCGAGTGCTTGAAGGGAACATCGCCGCGATGCCTTTCTCGAAGAAAGCAGGCTGAAGGAACAATCGCTTGCCAGTTCGTTGAGCGTAGCCGGGCACGCGCACGTGAAACGCATACACGAACGGCTTGTCGGGATCGGTTACGTTTTCGACCTTTATGTCGGACAACTCAGCAGTGCTGATTCGCTGTTTTATCGTGTCGCGAAGCGTTTCTTCTCTCTGAGAAGGCGAGTCGTCTTCGTTCTGGCGCTTCCTGTCAATTGCGAAGTGACCGGTGTACTCGATGCGCACGTCGCCCTCAAGCGTTCCGTCTTCGCTAAGCTTGAACTTGCCGTCGCGTTTCTGAACCGATTTGTCGGGAGACGCAAGCGGGGTTTGAACGAAACCAGCCTCTTTCGAATCGCAAATGAGCGCTGGTATTGCTTCTTCTTGCCAGCGAATCAGGCCGAACGGCAGATAGGGCGAGCCGGGATCGAAGAAACGCCAGTCGCTTCCGACCTTCACAGCAACGTCGGCGCCGCGCAAGAAGTAATAATGGGTGAAGCTTTTGTCGAAGAACACATCGCTCCGATCGCTCAGCAGGGCAGGGCGAGCTTCGAAACCTGCAGCAGTTGCGAGCGCTGCGAAAAGTTGATTGATGTCATCGCCGTTGCCCATTCCGCGCTTGAGGGTATCTGCCGCAGATTCATTCTTCTTGGCTTTCTCTCGCTCAGCTTCGGTCATACCCGACGTGACGCTATTTATGTTCTTGATTTTCGTGTGACAGAACTCATAGAGTCGTTGCAACTTTTGTTCGGGCGTCGTCGCGTCGCCGATCGCCGCGGCAGCAGTCTTCTTGATATCGTCGTTGACTTTCATACCCGACTTGACTTTCTCGTACAGGTCCTTGCCGAGCTTTGGCCAGTAAACGTCTGGAGGCTGCGCCTTGTCTTTGGAGTAATACAACAGCATCCAGATACGGACCTGGTCCTCGGGCGGCATGCGAGGCTCCTCATGCAAAGCGGGAACATTGGTCATGCTGGTGGTGTAAAACCCATCCTTCTCTTTGACCGGCGCTGACGCCGCGCCGTTAAAGGTCTGGTACAACATTCCGACCGAAGAATACGCTATTTCCAGCTGCATAGGCTTGAGGTAATACTTCACGAACTGAACGGGAATCTCGCGCTGAAACTGAAGACG
>DASXSR010000424.1:0-16313 GCA_036505875.1 Blastocatellia bacterium
TTCGGGCGCGGGGGCGATCACTCGGCGTTCAATCAGCAAGGCTACGCCGCAGTGCGAATGACCACGCCAAACGAAAACTTCGCCAATCAACATTCGCCGACGGATAATTACGCCAACACGTCACCGTCATACACGGCAAAGGTGACGCGAATCAACGCAGCGGTCGCCGCTTCGATGGCGCTCGCGCCCCGCGCGCCGGTCACTACGCGAGTGACTCCAACCGGTGCGACATCTGCTCCTCCTTCCGCATCTGAGGAAGCGGTACCCACGCCTCGGCCTGCCGCGACGGGCCCCGGGCTCAGCAGGGGTGGCGGCTACGATGCGGTGTTGCGCTGGGAACACTCGAACCCCGAGCCTGACCTTGCGGGATTCATCGTCGTGATGCGTTCTACGACGGCACCCGATTGGGAACGCGAGATTTGGGCCGGCAATGTTAAAGAGTTTACGTTGAAGAATACTTCAATAGATCAAGTTGTGTTCGGCCTGAAGTCGATCGATCGCGAAGGCCACGAGAGCCCGGTGTCGGCCTACGTGCTCGCGCCTCGCACTCGGTGACCGCAGCTAAAGCCGCGGGCCTGACTCGAAGCCCGCGGCTGACTGCTGTTTCGCTAAACCGAGCCGATTATGTCGATCTGGATGCCGATGCATCGACGGCTCGCGTCACTCCTTCTTGCGATCGGGCGGCTCTTTCTTGTCTTCCTTAAGATCCCTGCGATCCTTCGACAAGTCCCTTTTGTCCTTGTTCACCTCGTGACGGTCCGTGGTCAAGTCCTTCTTGTCCTTGTTCGCATCGTGACGGTCTTTGGCCAGATCCTTCTGATCTTTGCTGACATCGTGACGATCTTTTGTGAGATCCTTCTTGTCCTTGTTCGCGTCGCGGGTGTCCTTGGACAAGTCGCGTTTGTCTTTGGTTGCATCGTGACGATCTTTGGTGAGGTCACGTTGATCCTTTGCGATGTCTCTGCGGTCCCGGGCCGCTTCCTGCTTGTCTCCCTCCTTCAAGTCTTCCTGCAAGTCTTTGCGATCCGCCGAAAGACTCTTCTGATCTTTGGAAGTGTCGCGACGATCCTTGGTCAAGTCTTCTTTGTCCTTCGTGACATCTCGCTTGTCCTTAGCGAGATCGCGGCTGTCCTTAGTGACATCGCGCTTATCTTTCGTCAGATCGCGCTTATCGCGAGCGACATCGTGCCGGTCCTTGGTGAGGTCTTTCTTGTCTTTGGAAACGTCGTGGCGATCTTTGCTTAGGTCCTTCTTGTCTTTGGAAATATCGCGGCGATCTTGGGCGATATCTTTTTTGTTGCGGCGTGTAGCCGACGGGTTTGTACCCTTGTCGGAACCGGAGCCGGCAGCCGTAGCCGCACTGGCTTGTCCTATCAAGAGAGCGATCGAAACTACCAATAGCAAACTCAAGTGCAACGCACATTTGTTAAGCTTCATATCGAATCCTCCCGGTAAGTTTTGTATCTGCGGTCGCAGACCATCGAGCGCACACACTTATCCACAAGCGGTCGATTTAACGCGACGGCGAAACTCAGCAAGTTGTAAGGGAGAGTTTTGGTTGAGCGACTTGCTCTGTGTTTATGACGCCATGTCGTGTGTGAAAGTCTGGAATACCAGCGTTGCGCGATTTTTCCTCGCGCAAGCAAGCATGAATTAGCACCAGACTCGCGGCAGGGCTACGTCCGAGCTACCGATGCTTTTGCGAATGGTAATAAAAGATCGGGGCAGACTTGCTTTCGCAGTGTCTGCCCCAAATTTCCCTTTTCGGCGACGACTACTGCCCGCTGCCGGCGCGCTCCACTCGCGAAGCGGTGTCGCTGATGAAAGCCGATACGTCGCGGTGCACCTTCTCGCGAGACTTCTTCTCGATGTACATCATGTGTCCCGCTTCGTAGTACGAGAAGCTGATGTTCTTTCGAATCGGCGGCTCAAGACTCATGTGCGAGACCGTGTGCTCAATACCGTTGAACGGTGTCGCCACGTCGTAGTAGCCGCACAGCACCAACACCTTCAGATAAGTTTGCTGAGTCATAGCCGAGCGCAAGCTCTCAGCCGGCTGGCCGGGCTGACCCTGGTCCCACGGCTGCACGCGCGCGCTCAGCGTATAGTACATATCGGTGTTCCACTTCAGCTCGCGACGAACGTAATCCTGGAACATCGCGACATAAGAGCCATCGTAAGAAGCGAGACTCGCGTCGTACTCATAACGCTCACCCGCAGCGTCCGCGTCCATGCCGGTGAAGCGCGCGTCGATTCGTCCCAGCGTCAGGCGCTTGTCGCGCAACAGCTCTTTGAACCATCGCTGGGGGCTGACTCGCAGATTCGTTTGCTCGATGTACTTCGGCGACAAGCCGGTAATGTGAGCAACATCCTTCACAACCTTCTGATACTCGGCCGGCGAAATCTGGTCTCCCTTCTCGAGCGCCGCAGCGTATTCGCCATGCGCAAACTCTCTCGCCTTCTGGGCAACTTCGGCGACGCTGAGCTTCTGCAAGTCAGGCGAAAGAACTTTGTGATACCAGGCCGAGGTCACGAGCGTCGGCAAGAAGAAAATGGTTCGATCATCGGCGCCCCAGTTTCCGAATCCAACCGATGACACGAGCACGATTCCGTTCAAGTAAATCTGATGGCGGCGCTGCAGCGTGTATGAAAGCTGCGCCGAGCGCGTGGTGCCGTAGCTCTCGCCGATCAGGAATTTCGGCGAGGCCCAACGCTCATTGCGCGTCAGGTATTGATATATGAAATCGGCAAAATAGTTGGCGTCTTGCTCGACGCCGTAAAACTGCGCGGTGTTCTCGCCGGGCGCCGGACGGCTGTATCCAGTCGAGACCGCATCCACGAACACAAGATCGGTCGCGTCGAGCAGCGAGTCGTTGTTCTCGATTACCGAGTAAGGCGCCGGCATTCCGAATCCATCGTCGGTAAGCAGGATGCGCTTCGGTCCAAGCCCCATGTGCGTGTACGAGGAAGCAGACCCGGGACCGCCGTTATACACGAACGAGACCGGTCGTTTAGTCGTGTCCGAATCGTCTTTCGTATAAGACACGAAGAAGAACGTAGCCTTGGGCGAGCCGTCATCGGCCTTGATGTTATAAGTCGCCGCGGTTGCGGTGTAGTTAATTTGCTGTCCGCCGATTCGGGCGCTGTGATGTGTGACCGAACTTTTCTCCTCGGGCGGCGGAGCCGGTCGTTGCTGGCTGGAGGCTGCCGGTTGGTTGGCTTGCGCCTGCTGCTGTTGATCCGGCTGCCGGCCGCGCTGTCCGCGCTGCTGCGTCTGCTCGCTTTGTGCGTGTGCCGCAATCAACGGGAGCAAAACTGCGATCAAAAGGGCAATGCTTCGAGTGAATTTCATTTGCTGCTCTCCTTTTCGACGACTAAGGGAATTCTCAACTCCCACCGAGAAGCCGTGGTGGCGTTGAATCTTCGAATACGACCGAAACGCTATGTCGGTCACGTGAATATTGTCAATAATTAGCGCTAGCGCTTGGCCTCATTTCGCGCAGCGGACGGTGAACTCGAGTCCGCCCTCGAAGGGCAGAGTCATCGTGCGCAGCTTGTTTGAGGGATCGTTCACGAACTCAAAATAATCGCCATACTGTTCTCGAAATTGCTCAGTGTTGTCTGCGATGACCACCGCGCCCTCGCGTAGTCGCGGCGCTACCAGTTCAAGCGCAGGGCGAGCCATCGGCGTCCAAATGTCGATCAGCATAAAATCGATCGGACCGGCCACGTCCACAAGCGTCGTTCGCAAATCACCCTCGCGCAACTCGATGAATTCGGATAAGCCGGCCTCGGCGAAGTTGGCACGCGCGGCCTCAGCTTTCTGTGATTCGTATTCCGTCGCGATCACGATACCCTCTCCGCCATCGACCCCCGCATTGTCGCGTACGGCGGCCGCCAGAAACAGAGTCGAAACGCCGAACGACGTTCCCGCTTCGACGACCCGCTTTGCGCGCAATGCGCGGCAGACCTGATAGCAGAATTCAGCCTTGTTGCGATCGAGCGCCACGAGTTTATCGCTCAGGAAGTGATTTGTACGCTCATCGAACGCGTTCCAATCGATGTCGCCGGCTTGGGCTCGAGCCGAGAAGTAAGACATGAGCTCTTCGCTCTGTCCCGCGCTCTGCGCGTAGAGTCGATCGAGAAGTTTGTCGATAGGTGAGCCTAGAACCAACTGTTTAGCCATAAGACTGATCTCCGGGCGGAGCTGCTGCGGGCCATCTACCAACGCCTGGCAACAGCATAGTCATCGAAGTCTGCGTCAATGCTGACGACTTCCATCTGCTCGACTAGGGCTTGTGCTATTAGCAGCCGGTCGAACGGGTCACGATGATGAAATGGCAAAGGGGTGAGCAGCGAGACGTGAGCGGTTGCTATAGTGAGCAAATCAATGTCGTTGTTACCAAGTTCGTCAGGGAATATCTCATCAAAGGGCTTGGAAAGAGAAAGCTTACCGATACTCGCTTTGATTGTGATCTCCCACAGACTCGCGATACTGAAAAACTTTTCGTTGGACGGGTCTTCAATCAGCGCGCGGGCTCTAGCGCTGATCAAAGGGCTACCGATGAAGAACCACAGGAACGCATGCGTATCGCGCAAGAGTCTCATCACATGTATTCTTCGAAGTCTTCCAATGGCTCGTTAAAGTCATCAGACATCGTGATGAGTCCCTCGCCGCTGCCAAACTGTGGACGTGGTTTTGATTTCGAAACAGGGACTAGTTTGACACTGTGGCGGCTGTCTTTCGTTATGACGACATGTTCACCCTTGACTGCCGCGTCTATCAAGTCGGGTAAGTGGTTCCTGGCTTCCTCAATGGTTACTTGATGCATGTCAGTCACCTTTCGAGTCCAAGGATATCATGTGAACGTGGGATTGTTTAGTTTCTTTAGAATAAAACTGCGAACCCGATAAAGACGCCCAGACATCAACATCCTTGCAGACCTTTCTTCGCGATAATAGTATTGCGCCATGCTTGCCAAAGGACTCATACCCATCTTGAACGTTTCAAATATTGCAGAAAGCTTTGCCTGGTTTGAGAAGCTCGGCTGGAAGAAGGGCTGGGACTGGGGCGACCCGCCGGGCTTCGGAGCGGTCGTCTCCGGAGACTTCACTATCTTCCTCTGCGTTGACGGTCAAGGCGGACGCGGCAAGGGCGCCAACACGACGTCGTTTGGCGCTGAAGACGGCCAATCATTAGACAAGGGCGTGTGGATGTCGATCTTCGTTGATGACGTCGAGCCGATCTATCAAAACTGCCTCGCGCAAGGACTTGAAGTGGTCTGGCCTCCGACCGATATGCCTTGGGGCGTACGCGAGATGCACGTGCGTCACCCGGATGGGCACGTCTTGCGAATCGGCCAGGGTCTTGATTCAGACGATGACACTCCCAACCCTGATAGAGTGGAGGCAGTCCGGCTGTAACTGGTACGAGATTGTTGCGTTAGTGCGCCTGAACTCGACATCAGGACGACCATACTTCCAATTCAGGGTGACTTTAAGAAACAATGTAGCGTATTATCCTTGCGAGCGTGACTCCAACCAGCGGCCTCACGGCTTGATCGTGACAGTCCCGTTAAGCTTCTGCGCAGCTTAGCTTTTTTGTTGAGACCTTTGGAGGGTTAGGTCGGACGAAGTGTCTGCTCGACAGGCAGAAACTGTTGCCGGAATTGTTGTATGGCTGGAAAGGAAGGTTGTATTTGCAATGAAGAAATCACTAGCGATCTTGTTCATAACTGCTTTGGTAGTTTCGATTGCCACAGGGAGCCATAACACGAGCGCTTCCGAAATACATATTGTGTCTGGCAATCAATCGGCCCCGCCAGCTTTCGACACGTTTTCTTTGCCGGCCGATTCTGAAGCGGGCACGTTAGTGCTTTACAAAACAGCTGGAGGAATCGGCTGTCGGAGCGCAGCTCCAGATGAAGCCCGACTATTCTCCCAGCGAGACCAAGGCGAGCAATTGCACCGAATCTCTCCTGTCGATCAATTCTCGCTGGAAGCAAAAGAGAGTCGACTGCAAATCATCTTGCGCGCCACCCAGCAGTTGGAAGGCTTCCCGGAAGCGAAGGCGGCTTTCTTGAGAGCCGCTGCTATTTGGAGTGACAAGATTCAGACACCTATTACCATCGTCATTGATGTTGACTTTGGCCCAACCTTGTTTGGCACGCCTTTCGGAGCGCAAGTATTGGGATCCACCAGCCCGCAAGACCTGATCTCTGATTCTTATCGAGCCGTTCGAGCCCAGTTGATCGCAGGCTCATCCAACGAGCAGGAGAGCGCGATCTACAATTCTCTTCCGTTGGTTACAGTTCCGACCGATCTAGGCAACACCGGTACCATGAGAACGCCGTCGGCGAACGCTCGTGCTCTCGGCCTGCTCGATCAGGTCGCCGATCCCGACGGCAGGGAAAAGAATCTCGGAAAGCCACCGGCCATCGGATTTAATTCGAAGGTCGGATTTGATTACGATCCAAGTGACGGGATATCACCCAACCTGGTTGACTTTGAAGCCGTGGCCGTCCATGAAATCGGTCACGCGTTAGGATTTAGGTCGAGCACCGAAGACCGCCAGAGCGATAGCAAAGCGCCCATCTCGCTTTCGGTCTGGGACCTGTTCCGCGTCCGGCCGGGTATGCCGAACGATGCTCTAGCAACAACGCCGCGGATCTTAACAGCCGGTGGCGAGCAGAGGTCGATCATCGCCGGGGTCGAGGTGCCGCTATCGACAGGATCAACTGCTCACGGGGGAGATGGCCGGAGTTCCTGGCATTGGAAAGACGACGATCTGATAAACAGCCGGTTCATCGGCATCATGGAGCCCGGCATCGCTACGGGAACGCGACACGTGATGACTGCCTACGATTTACTCGCAATTAAGATGATGGGCTACAAGCTTAGATCGGGAATTCAGATCGCCCCCGAGCTTGACGGCCTCTCGGGAGGGATGCAAGGTGATGCGGTCACCATCACCGGCCTTGCCGTAAACATCGAGAATGATACGATTCAAGCGGAAGTAAAAGTACTCGACGATTCAGGGCACGTGCTTGGAGAGTACCCGCTCGCGGCGTTCACTCCGGGTGAGCTTTCCGTTGTCGAATTCGCTCTTCTATTTCCCGGAATAAATCAGTGGCGCGCGGCCACGCAAGCAAGCCTTACCGTGCTGGACGTAAGCGGCAACCGCAGCCAGACCTTAACAACGGGTATTTTGAAAGGTGAACCGGGGGCGCCGACTCTATTAAACGTGTCCTTCGACGGAAGTGTTTTGAGAATCAAAGGAAAGCGATTGACTGGACAACCCAGTCTCGAGGTTAACGGAGAACTGGTGCCGATTCCGAACGTCACCGTGAAGGGGAAAATAGCACTGGTGGATGCAACTGCCTCTGAACTGCGACTGAGCGCGGGCCCAAACCGTGTGCGAGTCGTCATCGACGGGCTGCGGTCTAATGCCGCGGTCCTGGTGCTTTAGCAAGCTGGTGAAAGAGGGGAATACGACAGCTCTCAAATGGGATGCCGACAATCCCACCAACTGCGTTGGTGGGCTGGAGTTTCGGCATTCGAAATTGTGCGCACGGTACTCCGCGCAGCGGGTGACGGTTTGCTGGGAGAACACCGAGTTCGCTTGGCGCTTGGAATTCCGGCACGGGTTCGCGGACTCAATCTACTTTGTTTCCCCCATCGCGTGCCTTACCTCTCGACGCGAGATAAGCTGAAGGTGGCGTGCTAATCTATTTTCGTGAAGGCGGATGACACACCCGAGGTTTTGTCCATCGACGGACGTGAAGTCGCGGTGACTCATCCGGACAAGCCGTATTTCTCGAAACAAACGAAGCTTTCAAAACTCGATCTAGTGCGCTACTACCTGTCGGTCGCACCGGGCGCTCTAACCGGCATCCGAGATCGTCCGCTTGTTCTCAAGCGCTTCGTCAACGGCGCCGAAGCCGAAGCGTTTTATCAGAAACGCGCCCCCGAGCAGCGGCCCGCCTGGTTGCGAACCATCACGTTGTCATTTCCCTCGGGCCGCAGGGCCGAAGAAGTCGTGGTCGACGACGCTGCCGGGCTCGCGTGGATCGTCAACCTCGGATGCATCGAGCTGCACCCGCACGCGGTGCGCGCGAGCGACCTGGATCACCCGGACGAGCTGCGAATCGATCTCGACCCCGGTCCGGGGGTGAAGTGGAGCGACGTTCTGCGAGTAGCTCTCGAAGTGAAGACGGTGCTTGAGGAAGCGGGGCTTCACGGCTGGCCCAAGACTAGCGGCTCACGAGGTATGCACATCAATGTTCGGATCGAACCGCGCTGGACCTTTGTCGAAGTTCGTCGCGCCGCGCTCGCGCTGTCGCGGGCGGTCGAGCGAAGGGCGCCGAAGCTCGCCACTTCGAAGTGGTGGAAGGAAGAACGTCACGGCGTGTTCTTGGACTACAATCAGAACGCAAAGGACCGTACGACCTGCTCAGCCTATTCTGTGCGCCCGGTTCCTGATGCGCGAGTGTCGACGCCGCTGCATTGGGATGAAGTCCCTGACTGTGACCCAGCCGACTTTACCGTGCTCACGGTTCCCAAACGCTTCGGGGAACTGGGCGACCCGCACTCGGGCATGGACGAGACGCCAGGCTCGCTTGAAAGGCTGCTCGAGCTTTCAGAGAAAGATGAAGCCGAAGGACTTGGCGACGCGCCCTGGCCTCCGCACTTTCGCAAGATGGAAGGTGAGCCCTCGCGCGTTCAGCCTTCGCGTGCCCGTTCATCGGCGAAGAAGTCCATTACTAAAAAGCCGCGCGCACGGATGCCGCTTCTCGTTATCGCGCACTCTCCAAACAAGGACGCCGCTCTCGCGGGTCTCCAGAGGTGGAAGAAGAAACATCCCAAAGCTGCAAAGCATCTCGCGGTTGATGATGTGCTGGTTGACTCAATGCGGGGCAGGTCGTCTACTTGGACTCGGATACGAGTGAACCTGCGGCACGTTCCCGAAAAGTTGCGTCCGCCGCAAGAGACCCCCGACCCGGATGATGATCCCACGCGCGAGTGGCGCGAATGGCGTGATTCGAAGCGGGATGTTGATCAATTCCGGCGATGAGGCGCGTTGTGGGTGCCCGTCAAATTTTCGCGCAGCTTCGCCAGAGAATCCCACCCACGGCAGTGTGGATCGTTCAATTTACGCGATCACCGCTCTCCAAGAGCGAGAAAACTTGGCCGCGCGTTGGCTTGTGTTAGACCGTAAACTGATCTATATTCGATACTGAATTCAATTCCAAATGGAGTTCAAATGCGAGACATCAATGTTTCAGACGGAATAGTTCCTCTCGGGGAGTTTAAGACCAGGGCCTCGAAGATCATTCGTGACATTGCCGGAAGCGAAGAGCCGCTGGTCATAACGCAGAACGGGCGGCCGGCAGCAGTCTTGATGGCGCCGGCAGCTTTTCAAGAGATGCGCGAGAGCCACGAGTTTTATCGAGCCGTCGCCGAGGGCGTTGCCGACAGCGAAGCGGGCCGCGTCGTTGGGCACACGAAAGTCCAGCGGTGGCTTGAGAGCTGGGGGACGGGTCGAGAGAGAGACGCTCCGAGATGAAGCCAGTCTGGACGCGAGCCGCGATACGGGATCTCACTAACGCACGAAAGTATATAGCTCGCGAGAATCCTGACGCTGCCCGCGAGATTGCTTTGAAGATCGTGGACGCGTCGGAGCGGGTCATTCAATTTCCGGAGGTCGGTCGTGTCGGCCGAGCAAGCGGGACTCGCGAGCTTGTTGTATCGGGCACGCCATACTTAATCGTCTATCGATTGAAGAAGAACGCGGTTCACTTCTTGAGAGTGCTGCACGGACATCAGAAGTGGCCTAAATGAACAGAGTTCCCACTCAGGCAATTTATCGACAACAACTTCAGAGATTACGGCCAAAGATCTCCGCCAGCTCATACGGCGGTACTACCTCAAGCTGATCATAAGTGCAATCGCTCGGCTTTTTGTCCTTGCGCCATCTTCGAAACTGGGCAGTGTGACGAAAACGGCTTCCCTGCATGTGATCGTAGGCGACTTCCACTACAAGCTCCGGCCGCAGCGGTTCCCACGACAAATCTTTGCCCTGACTCCACCGACTCTGTGCTCCGGGAATCCTGCGTCCGGCTTGCCTCTGTTCTGCTTCAAACTCAGCCCAGTCTTTCCACGGATGATTCGCAAGCGGATTGTTTCGATATGGAGCCAGAAACTCGACCAGCTCGCGGCGTGTTTTGTCTGTGAAGCTCGCACACACGCCGACGTGCTGCAGCGAACCCGAGTCGTCGAACAGTCCCAACAGCAGCGAGCCGACAGTGCCCTTACCGCTCTTGTGCCACCGGAATCCGGCTACAACGCAATCGCAGTCTCGCTCGTGCTTGACCTTCAACATCACTCGCTTGTTGGGCTCGTAGATTCCAGACGTGGGCTTGGCGATTACCCCGTCAAGCCCAGCGCCCTCGAAGCGACTAAACCAATCCGCCGCCACATTGAGATCAGTTGTCGCGGGCGTCAGATGTATCGGCGGTTCGGCAGATGAAAGAGTCGATTCAAGCTCGCGCCGACGTTTTTCAAAAGCCACGCTCCTCAGATCGCGATCCCCCTTCGAAAGCAGATCGAAGAACACAATCGAAGCGGGAATCTGCTTCGAGAGGAGCTTGACACGCGATTCGGCCGGATGAAGCCGAAGCTGCAGCGCATCGAAGTCGAGCGCGCCATCTCGGGCGATGACTATTTCGCCGTCGAGCAGCGCTCGGTCGGGCAGCTCTTCACGGATCGGCCCGAGCAGTTCAGGAAAGTAGCGGTTCAACGGTTTCGCATCGCGGCTCTGGATGTAGATTTCGTCGTGATCGCGAAAGACCAGGGCCCGGAATCCATCCCACTTCGGTTCGAAGATCCAATCTCCGGCTGTTGGCAATTCGCTCACGCGTTTGGCGAGCATCGGCAACACCGGCGGGTTAACGGGCAGATTCACAAATCAATTTTACACTGGCAGGTCAGATGAAGTCCTATTGGACAGGGCAGTTTCCGTTCTGAATCCCGGCGCCTTCTTTTGCGCGGATCGCCTGATTTGTTAGAATCACCATTCGTGAACCGAGTGACCACCATCTTTGAAGGCAAATCGCTCGTGATCGAGCGCTTCGACCATCCTGAACATTGTTTCCACCACGATCCTGAATCTGAGCTAACCAAACAAATTGTGGTTACATTCGTCGAGCGTGGCGCCTTTGAGGTGATGGAGGACAACGAGTGGTGGAACTTTTCGCGTGGCGACGTGCTTGTGTCAGTGCCCGGTCTGACGCGGCGATATCGCCACCTTAAAGAATGCCCGGAGGATGTGTGCTTGTCAGTCTCATTCGCGCTCGATGTAGTGGAAGACGCGCTAGGCAGGCCGCCCGGGAATGTTCCTTCGCCAAGGGTTTCGAGTGGCAGTGCCTCAACCTTCGCATTCCAATGGATCATAGACGCACTGAAATCATCCAGCCCCTTGGCGATCGAAAGCGCTGCTTTTCACTGCGCGGCCGCACTGGGACCACATCGCTGGCAGAGGATGCCACAACTTTCCGGCGTAGGCGCTCACGCTCGCAAGATCAGAGAAGCGTGTAACTCGATGGTCGCGCGGCTGGAGGAACGTCACTCGCTTAGTTCGCTCGCAACAGAGGTTGGAATGAGCTCGTTTCACTTTGCAAGAGTGTTCTCGGAATTAGTGGGAGAGCCGCCGCACCGGCACTTGCTCAGAGCTCGAATGCGTCGGGCTGCAGGGCTGCTGCGTGCTGGAGCTTCGGTTGCAGAAGCCGCGCTGAAGAGCGGATTTTCGGACATCAATCATTTCAGCAAGACCTTTCACCGCCGCTACGGCGTCCCGCCTTCCCGCTACAACTCGTAGTTATTTTTTCGCAAGAAAACACAAACCCCAAGCGCGCGATCGGCGGATAATAGGTTCCGAACCCAGAGAACCGGGCTTATTGGAGGAAGTTTCAATGATATCTTGGCGCGGCAAGGTCAATTGGATTCTCAGAACCTTCGCGGCGATGGGCGTTCTGAATCTTGCGTTTGGAGTTGCCGGTGACACACCGTCAGCGCGGCAGACGCGTGACCCACGGCACACAATGGTGACGGCGCTGTCGGCTTCGGGTCCGAATCCGTCGCTAGGCGATGAGGCCAGGACCTTCGATCGCCTGACCGGAACGTGGGACTGCGACTTTAGTTTCATCAGCGAGGACGGCAGCGTTAGACACTCACCCGGCGAGCTTATGTTCGGCTGGATTCTCGACGGCCGCGCTGTGCAGGATATCTGGATCACTTATCCAAAGGAAGGCTCGAAGGAGCGGGGAATCGGTACAACCGTGCGGTTTTTCGATGACAAGTCCAAGCTGTGGCAAGTGGTCTTCGTTAGTCCGGCATATGCAGCTCTCATCAGGGTACAGGGCGGCGCTGAGGGTGATCGGATCGTTCTCCGTGGTGTTGACGACCAAGGCTCGATGTTGCGCTGGACATTCAACGATATCAAACCAAGCTCCTTCATCTGGCGTGGAGAGACGTCTCGCGATGGCGGCAAGAGTTGGAGGCTCGAAGAGGAACATCACATGAGACGGAGAAGCGGGACCAACTCTACTGAGAAAGCAAAGCCGAAGGCACCCGCAGGAGATCCTCAGACCGACATGATCCGCACGCTGCAGGCATCAGGCCCACACGCGAGCCTGGGTAAGCAAGCGCAGCTCTTTGATCGCTTCGTGGGAACGTGGGATCTGGATTGTGTGCTGTATGGCGCGGACGGAAAGACCACTCGATTCAGGGGAGAATGGATCTTCGGTTGGTCGTTGGACGGCTGGATAATGCAAGACGTTCTGATCATAAGCAGTCAAGGTGAACGCAGCGTACGCGGCACAACGCTTCGCTTCTACGATGGCAAAGCCGGGCAGTGGCGTGTTGTATGGATAGCGCCCGTGAGCGGGAACGTGATCGCTCTTAGAGGGGGTGCCGTGGGCGATCGCATTGTGCTGGAAGGACTGGATGTTGATGACGCAAGGTTGCGGTGGTCGTTCAATGAAATTCAAACCGACTCATTTCTGTGGCGTGGCGAAACATCTGCTCACGACGGAAAAAGCTGGCGAGTCGAACAGGAAATGCGCCTGAAGCGTCGAACCGTTAATCCTGCCGGATCCTAAAAATTGCAGGCCAGGCACTTCCCGTCTCGCCAAGCTAACTGGTCAAAAGAGGACTTATCAACGTCAAGGGCAATTGACGAACCTCGGAGGGGAACATGAAGCTCACTTATCGAAGCATAGTTCTCGGAGTCGCGATGACATTAACCTTGATCTCGGCGACGGTCGCGCGAGCCGGGGAGAAGCCCAAGAGTGCGCTCGCGTTCGAGCGACTTGCGATGCTTGCGGGAGAATGGAAAGGATTACAGGGCGATACCGAAATCAAGCTTATCTACACCCTGACTGCGAACGGCAGCGCGCTGATGGAAGAGTTTCGCCCCGCAGGTGCGGCGGCGATGATTACAATGTTCACCGTTGACGGCGACCATCTTATTGCCACGCACTACTGCAGCGCTGGCAATCAGCCGCAGATGGTTACTAAAGCGATCACCGAACCGTCCTGGAAGAGTCTGACGTTTTCGCTGTTGCGCGTGACCGGAATGACGACGCCTGGGGACTGGCACAACACAGGATTGGTCGTGACCTTGGAGGACAAGCAACATTTAACACAGGAATGGAGCTACGAGTACGAAGGCAAGAGCGGAATAGCGGTCTTCCGCTTCACCCGCGTGCAATAGAGAAACTCGCCCTCTTCAGCTACGGCGCGGATGGGGGCGGGACGCGACGTTTCGTCGCCTGCTCGAACGCGTACGCAAGCTCGATCAACCGCGGCTCGCTGCAAGCCACTCCCGTGAAGCCAACTCCGAACGGCGCAGGCTTTGCAGCGAAGCCTTCAGGGAACGGCGGGGCTGGAGGAGTCGGGGCATTAGGCACTAAACCAAACGGCACAATCACAGTCGGATAACCAGGCTTCGCCGCGATTGCGGCGCTGCTCGGGCCAGGGAATAGCAACGCGTCGAGCTGGTACTTTTTCATCGCCGAGTCGATGCCGTTGGCCGCCGACAGCCGCAAGTCCTTCTCCCGATCGGCGCGGTAGCGAGCGCCATCAGAATCAACATTCATTTCGTCAGAGATGTCCAGCAGCGCCTGCCCATACTTGATAGATCCGGCTCTCTGGTGAGCCACGTTCCATTGACGCAACTCAGTCAGCGTCTTCACCGGAGCTGCCGCTCCAAGCGACGCCAGCCACTTGTTGAAGTCGCGCTTCATTCCGTACTTAAGAACAATCGAGCACGCCGCATCTTTGCCTTTGGAATTGTCCAATCCACCACACACACTCCAGAGCAGGAAGTTCTCCTGCGGGTCGGTGGACACGATGCTCGGAATCTCGACCGGGTCGACGATGATCGCGCCTTGTTGCTTGAGGATGGTGATCGCTTCGTCCATGACTTTCGCTTGTGCCGGGTCGAGCCCACCGCGCGGCTCCTTTGCGCCCGGCGGTGTTGTCTTGTCGTAGAAGAACGCTCGAGGAATCCCGATGCGCGCGCCCTTCAAGCCGTCGCGATTGAGAAATCTCGTATAGTCGTTGCCCGGAACACGCGAGCACTTTGAGGTAGCGGGATCATTGGGATCCGCCGCGGCGCCCTCGAGCACTCCGAGCATGATCGCGGCATCGGCCACGGACTTGGCCATCGGTCCGGGCGTGTCCTGGTCTGCTGTAATGGGAATCACGCCGTAGCGGCTGACGCGGCCAACGGTCGGCTTTATGCCAACAAGCATGTTCTGATTTGAAGGGCTGAGGATCGAGCCGGAGGTTTCGGTGCCGACGTTCGCCGCCCAGAAGTTCGCTGCAGTGCCGACGCCTGAACTTGAACCTCCGGTGCTGAGCGCGGGCCGCCCGTCGAATGTTGCTTCGCGCGGGTCGCGTCGCGGATCATACGGGTTGAACCCGTAGCCGACCAGCGCGTTGTAGTTCGCGGGCATGCCGGTAGCCACCCAGTTCGCCAGTTCGGTCAGATTAGTCTTTGCAATGATGATGGCGCCCGCGTCACGAAGGTTCTTTGTTAGCGTGGCTTGGTAAGGCGGGACGAATCCGTCGAAGGCAAGCGCGCCGCCCGTCGTCGGCATATCGGTCGTATGAATGTTGTCCTTAAGCGCGACAGGAATGCCGTGCAGCGGACCGCGAATTTTGCCTTGGGCGCGCTCACGATCTCGTGCGTCTGCTTCTTCGAGCGCGTGAGGATTGACCACGATGACCGCATTGAGCTTGTCTTCATAAGTCGCAATGCGCGTGACGTATTGCTGAACGATCTCACGCGAGGTGACGCGTCCTTCGGCCATCGCCGTTTGCATCTCGCGGATGGTTGATTCAACGACGCCGAACGGTTGCGTTGCCGGCGCCGCAGCAGGACGTCCTTGTGCTACGAGGAGCAAGGTCAAAGTTGTGAAGATCAGAGAATGTGCCATCGCGTATTCTCCCTTTTCCCTGGCCGAGGCAATCGAATTCCCAGCATCAATAAGGCGCTCGAACATCAAGGTCGGGAATACGGTCGAAATGTGAAACGTTCCGGGTGGCAACAGCTAACCGTTTGCGAATCGCTGTTGCTGCAATCAACTTGTCGGGAAGGGCCGTCCCGCAATCACGCGCTATCTCGCCACCGAGACGCGCGATCGGAGCATCAAGATATGCGGTTCGGAAAAGATTGAGAAAGCGGCCGACTTTTGCGCCCTGCCTTGCTTGTCGCGTTCTCTGGCCGGCATAAATCTCAGCAACGGTGATTACCGATATCCATACGATCCCACCGGTGCGTGCTCGTCGAATGAAAGTGGTTGCTTTGCTGACGCCTCGAAGGTGATCGATCAAAATGTTTGTGTCAATTAACCAGTCCATTAGCGGCGGTGCTTCCACTGCTCGCGCAAAGCGTTTTCATAATCTACGCCATTCAGTTCGTCTTTCCAGATGCCGGCTGTCTCGCGCAACACTCGCGCCGCGTCAGGCCTGTCCGGCACTCGCGACAACAAAAAATCGACGAAGTCCGCTACCTCGATTTGGTATTCCTCAGGCAATTGCTTCAGTTTTTCAGAAACGTCCAAGTTTTGCATGATTTGCAGATTATGCGCGACCCGAAAGCAAGCATCAAGTCGTTATTACCGTAGCAACCGATCGAGCTCAATACGAATCTCGTCGAGTTCTTTTTTCAACACTTGGTATCGTCCGATCGCGTCGCGCCCGATCTTCTGATCGATGTTCGCAGTCATCCCCGCCAGATAAGTTATGTG
>DASXSR010000425.1:0-14110 GCA_036505875.1 Blastocatellia bacterium
AGGTTGAGCACATTTGCTCTCCGAATATCGTCCAGTGCGTTGTAAAGCTCTTCGCCTTTCACGCCCTCAAACGAGAGCACGTTGTCGCTGTTTTCGAGTAGCGCTCTTGTTGCATCCGGCAACGTAGAGTATTCGGGAAACTCTACGCTTTTAACCTTGTTTGGATCGGTGGCGAAGGTGAGCTTCACGACGGTGACGTCGCTGGCCTTGAGATTGACGAACTGGCTAGTGGGAAGATAGGCCAGCGGGTCTACCTCCATGCGGTAAAGACCTTGCGGGGCGCCAAACAGGTTTGTGATGTTGATCTTCTTGGACGCGTCGAGATTGTTGAATACCTGATTGTCCGATAGGACCTGATGTTGCAACCTTACGCTTGCCCTCCCGCCGAGCTTATCGCCGAGAACATCCAACAGAGTTAAGCCAAGTTTCCCTTGTCTGTCGTCTCCGTTCATTGTGTTTTCCTCCTTAAGCGGATCGCCTATTTATTAATGTTATCCGCAGTCCAGACGTTTCTCACGTAAGCAGCTACCTTAAAGGCTTGTTACAACAACCGGTGTGCCTCCAAGGCTTGTTGTTACACTCTCAGCTATGCGCTCGCTGAGAGCCGAGATCGTCAAGAAGGGATTAACTCCTATTGCGGTGGGAATGATCGAACCATCAGCGATGTAGAGACCGTCGTGTGGAATCCCGTGCTCATCGAAGACCTGGCCGGAGTCGTTTACCAATCCCGTTGTTTGGTCTTCACCCATTGGGCACCCGCCGAGTGGGTGCGCGGTGAACAGGGTTCTCGCCGGCGTGAATCCCCAAATCGGATTCTCGATGAAATCCGCGCCCAGCGCCGTGGCGTGCTCCAACAGCAAGTCATTTTCACGCTGGAAGACCCCTTGGCCGCCCACGCCTGGCCAGCGAATTGCGGCTTGCCCGGTGTTGGCATCCAGCTCAATCCGACCGCCCGCGTCATCATATCCCATCACCAGATACAGCATGGTGTAGTTGAGCGCGCCCTTCTCCAGCTCAGGATTGAATGCGCCGACGTCAAGAAGCCGCCTCCCGGTTTCCTCGAGACTATCAAAGAAATCATCAGAATCAGTATCGCGACCGATCATGACCGCAAACGCCGCTCGCGCGGCATCAACGTACATCAGCGGGAAAGAGAGATCTTCAATCGTAATCCTCTTCTGGAGAGGTTTATCCTTTCTGTACCTGATTCGGGCGACAATGGTTGGTCCGGGATAAAGCGTCTGACCGGGCGCGGGTTGTATTCGTCGCGCGCGGTCGCTGTCAGGATACGCGCCCCAACCGAGCACGTCGGTGCGCGCATCGCTGTTATACGCAAGCCCAAAGAAATCGCCATTGCCGCTGAACCGAGTACCTACCGTGTTTGGCAAGCCGAGCCCCTGCTCGCGTGAGCGCAGCATAATCGCAGTAGAGCCAAGAGCACCGGCCGAGAGAATAACCGTGCGCTTCGCTTTGAGCGTTCCCTGTTGAGTAACTCCACCGTCGTTGTCTCGTCGAACATAGTGAATCAAATACCCCCCCGCTGGATCTTTTTCTACACGATTCACTTCGACCTGAGTGAAGATCCCCGCGCCTCCCGACTTGGCGATTGCGAGATAGTTTGTATCGAGCGTGTTCTTAGCGCCGACGTTGCAGCCCGTTATGCAGTCACCGCAGTTGATGCACTTGCGTTGCTGTACGCCCCAGTTGTTTCGGCCTTCGAACGTGAAATTGACCGCTATATTCAAAAGGTCAAACTCGGAATTCGGTCTGCCGTCAGCGCCCTTCTTGAGCGCCTTCACCTTGCTCAGGTCCATCCCGTGCGGATGTCGGTCGGCAAACAAAGTGGCGCGGACACGATCGAAATACTCCTGGAGCTTTCCCGAATCGCGAGCATCGCGGATGGCTTGCGGCCATTGTGGGTTATCAAAGAGGTCATCATCAGGCTGATAAGCCACGTTCGCATTGACAAGCGAGGTGCCGCCCAAGCCCGAACCTTTAATAACGCCGATGTCAGCCCCTATGTGGAAATCATAAAGGCCGAGCGGACTAAGATCGCTGCGGACTTGCGGCGCACCGTCAAGCAAGTTGTCCGGAAACTGACCGGGCAGCCACTCTTTGCCCCGCTCCAAAATGCAAATGGTCGGCTTTGGGTCAGGCCACTGAGCGCTCGCAATGCGCGCGGCAGTAATAGCACCGCCGTAACCTGAGCCGATAACGACGACATCGTAGCCATCTGGCCGCCGCGTGTTCCAGTCACTGGCCAGCGGCGCTCTGTTGACGGTGTACATATTTGCCATTTCTGTTACTCCTATCGACCTGATGGCCACTAATCTAACTGACGGACCCTTTGTTCAATCACAAAAGCTGCCGGCATATTACACGACCTTCCCGTTCGGATCCTTACAGGAAGCAGGAAGTCCCTGAACGACGAGTTGGTCAGTGCAAGCAATGCTAAGAACAGAAACCGCGAGCAACGCCAGTGAGAGAAGGATACGCTTAGACTTCATATCAGACTCTCCAATGCCAGGCAAAAGACCAGAGCGAGCCATTGGATACGAGTTAGTGCCTGGTGTATCTATCGCGGCGACTGAAATCTCACGGGAATGCAATTCCCGCCGCGGTCAATCCGAGCGCGTTGTCTACGGTCTTTATCGCTTGCGCCGCGATGGTGATAGTCGGGTTAACGGCAAGCGCGCCCGGAATGACCGAGCCATCCACAACGAACAGCCCAGGATAAAAAGGATCTGCTGCTCCAGGCGGTTTGTTTCCATCGAACACTCTTCCGAAATCATCCACGACACCATCGGCAACAGTCGGAGCAATGGGACAGCCGCCAAGGGGATGGGTGATAACGAGTTTGTGATCCCCAAATTTGTCCCAGAGCGGGTAGCTGACGTATTGCGCCTGCGGACCCATCTCCGCCGCCAGAGCTCGCAGCACTTTTTCGATCTGCCCGAAGACCGGGTTCTTCCAAATGGGTTTGTTCGCCGGCCAGTTCAGATCAAGGTCGTCGCCATCCATCGTGAACGTGCCGCTCGCATCGTCGATCCCCATGCAATTAAAATAGAAGATATCCGAGAGCATCTCGGCTTCGGTCTGGAAATTGGCAGGGTCGCTGGTGTGCGGAAACAAGTTTCTTATCTTGTTCAACAGGTTCAGCAGATCATCGAACGGCCAGAGCCCTTTGACCTGATTGGCGAACGCTTGCGGATCAAGAGTCTCGAGCGCGCCTCTGACGAAAGGCGCAAGCATCGCTGGTATCCCGGAATCTTCCACGGTAATCCACGTTCCGGTTAACTGTGAAGGCATCCCCGCGTCTTCAAACTTGACGCCGATGTGACAGGTGTTGATAGGTCCACGCGTGGTCCAGACTGGAGGATTCGTGTTAACGACAAACCCGGAGAAGTCCCCGTTGGTGGAAAAGTGCGAGCCGCGCGCCTCGCTTAGTTTCAGCAGACCATGGCCGTGCGATCGCAACAAAATCTCATTCGTGCCCAAGACACCCGCGGCAACGAAAACCACCGGCGCGGTGGCAGTTTGGTCTTGGTCATCGTTGCGGCCGTCCTCATACGTAACCTCGTAACCATTGGCAGTGCGTTTTATGGTTTTGACCTTTGATTGAGGCGCAAGAGTGACCCCTGAATTAGGATCGCTCACATAACCTCCATATTTCTGACCCTGGTACTTGTGGCCTGCAAAAAGTGTCTTGTTGAGTGTGTGGCGCGCCGCAGGTAAACAGCCGAGAATGCAGCGCCCCTGACGCTCGCAATGTGTATGAGCGCCGGCAGCATCGCCAACGGGCTTAGGCGGTTTAGGATCATTGGGGGGAACGAATGGTGGAACAGTCGGATCTTCATCGTATTCGAGCACGGAAAGCTCCAGGGGCGCCCACTCGTCGAGAACCGTGAAGTTCACGCCCAGCTCTGTCTTCAATTTTGGAAGCGCATTTCTGGATGCATCCCTGAGCGCGCGGCTTCGGTCCAGGTAAAGGTAGTCCGAGGCATCATCAAGCTTATCGACGTTCCGACCGGGCAAAGGAATCTTCGTCACGATCTTGTTGAACTTTCCCCGGTACTTCTCCATGAAGAGTCGCGCCCTGGCGAAGTCCGCGTCAGTAAGATTGAGTCCTATACCGTTCAGAACTTCAGGTTTGGGTCTAAGATTCACGTTCGAATAGATCAAAGAGCCGCCGCCTACGCCGTTTGCAGTCAGAATGTCAACCTGGCCAAACCTGGTGTACTGATAAAGCCCGTCCTTGTTACCGTCGCGACGCATTGCCGCGAGCAAATCCACCAAGCCGCGGTCGTGATCCGGTCGTGGCCAATACTGCACTTTCTCAGGAGGAGTCTGGCTCGCCGCATAGTTTGGCACTGAAGGCGGCGGCGGGGAAGGCGGCTTACCGAGATGTTCAGGCGTGATCCACCACGTGCCACGCTCCAGCACCAATATGTTCGTTTTGCCGGCAGCACGGAGAGCGGCGGTGGCGATGGTTCCTCCAAAACCTGTTCCAATGACGATCGCATCATACGGCATGAGTAGGTTCCTCCCTTAGCGGTGAATCAGTCGAGCGGTTTATGAGCAAGCGTGCCAGACTTTATCGACATCGATCCTTGCTCACTGTGCAGACCCAATGAATAGAGAGGCACGACTCCTAGAAAGTTCATCGTGTCTTCTATACGGTCCCCAAGACGACGACAGGCTACTACAGCTCTGCTTCGAGTGCAATAGGGAAACGAATTACAAAGGCATAGAGCCATAGTCCGACCAGAATACTCATGGGATACTCACCCAACAGCGGTGCGACGCGACCTCAAGCGTCCGTCAAGATAACGTTTAAGCTTCGGTCAACGTGAACGAGCGACTGCTAAAGCTCGCGGTTGGACAGGAGGTGGAATGCGAGAAAGAGTCAACGCGTCCTTCAACTTATGAGCGCTCCTGTTGGCAGTCGAGCCAGCGGCATCCGGCTTGTCTTACTGTTTGCCGGTTCTCGC
This sequence comes from Blastocatellia bacterium, assembly GCA_036505875.1. Classification (GTDB taxonomy): domain Bacteria; phylum Acidobacteriota; class Blastocatellia; order UBA7656; family UBA7656; genus Onstottus_A. Next base: position 4,992 of record DASXSR010000425.1, read on the forward strand.
TCGGAGTTTGCCAAAAGGATGAGAAGATGCTCTTACCAAAATCGCTTTTCTGGTCGAAACGAAAACTTATACTAGCGCTGATCGGCTTGCTCGCCTGGCAAGCGTCGCCGCTTTCAGCGATCGCTCAGTTCGCTGAAGGTCAGCGGCGCGCGGTGGCGCGGGTCAATGAACAGGCGCCGGGCCAGGCTGAATACGAGAGGCCGAAAATCGCTCCCGATCTGGAAGAGAGCATCGAACAAGTCGCAACGGGCGAGCAGCAGTCCGACAAAAAACAGCGAGTAATCATCCAGCTCCGCAGCACGGGGGCTCTCGACGACACGGAAGCGGTCGAGTCCGTGGACCAGCAGATGCGCGACGAGATGTTCGCCGGCGAAGCCCGGGCGAACGAGATGCGCGCCCCGGTCATGCGAGCGAAGATTGAGAGACTGAAGGGAAGATTCGCCAGATCGCTTAACCAGCTCGGCCTTGTCATCGCCGACCTGCCGATATCCAGCGTCCGAGAGCTGGGAGACGATCCTGACGTCGCTTACATCAGCCCGGACCGCGGAGTTGCCTCTTTCGGGCACATCGAAACTACTGTCGGCGCGGCCTATGATGATGCCCGCACCGAAGCGCCCAGCCTGACCAACTGCAACGGCACGAATGTCGCGGTCGCTGTCCTTGATAGCGGTGTAGACGATACCCATGACCTCACCAAGTCGACTGCAAGCCATCCTGGTCTGACATATTCCAAGAGTTATACTGGCAACCCGGCAAATCGAGACTACTTCGGGCACGGGACTCACGTTGCTTCTATCCTTGCCGGAGACATCTCATTCAAGAGCGGCGCTTACACCGGCATCGCTTACGATTCAAAGCTCATCAGTCTAGCGGTGCTGGACAGTCAGGGCAAAGGGGTATCGAGCAACGTCGCCTCGGCGATTGACTGGTGCATAACCTACAAATCGAACTACAACATCCGCGTCATCAACATGAGCCTGGGCACGCCGGCCAAGGACAGCTACACGGTCGATCCGCTGTGTCTAGCCGCGCGTCGCGCTCACAATGCAGGAATAGTGGTAGTCGCGGCTGCGGGCAACAACGGCAAAGATGTGCGGGGGAGTAAGATCTACGGGGGCATCGACTCGCCCGGAATCGACCCGTCGGTCATAACAGTGGGTGCAACTAACAGCTTTGGGACCGATGTGCGCTCGGACGACACGATCACAACTTACAGCTCGCGTGGCCCAACGCGCGGCTACACCACCGTAAACGGCATCAAGAAGTATGACAATTTGATCAAGCCCGACATCGTTGCGCCGGGCAACAAGGTGATCGGCGCTTGCTCGCCGAGCTCTGTCGGGCAGCCTTACAGCCTGGTGACGCAACGCCCGACTCTCAAGTGCGGCACTGCGAGTGCTGCCGTCGACCAGTTGATGTACTTGAGCGGCACTTCCATGTCGACTCCCATGGTCGCCGGCGCAGCCGCGATGATGATCGAGGCAAATCCGAACCTCACGCCGGCGCTGGTCAAGGCCATCCTGATGTACACTGCCCAGCCCATCTCTGGCGCCAACACTCTCGAACAGGGCGCCGGGCGGCTGAATGTGGAAGGGGCAGTTCGTGTAGCGGCGCGCGTCGTATCCAATTGCGCTTCACTCAGTAATGGCGCGCCGATGCTTACTTTGACATTCAATCAAGATAACTTGATCGCGGGACAAACGTGCGTATGGGGACGCGGCATAATTACCAATTTTGGCTTCCTGTACGGAAGCAATTTGATCACCTACTGGCAGGGTGTGTATGCGCAGGGCAAGGTGCTTGCCGATGCGACGCCCTACAGCTTCGGCGTGTTGACTCGCTCGACCATTCTCACGTGCTCAGGAGTTTTTCTCTATTCCGGCGCTATCACAAACAACGCCACTCTGCTCAGTGATGGCACCTTGATGGCTGACGGCACTGTCTTGGCGGATGGGACACTTCTTGCAAGTGGCACGGTTCTGTCTGACGGTACAATTCTGTCAGACAGCACAATTCTGGCAAACGCGACATTGCTGTCCGATGGAACTGATGGGGACGACACGGCTTGTATGCAGCCACTTCCTTGAGCTTCTTCAACCGGGAGTATCACGAATCGAGCCACAAGGTTCAAATTAACGCTTAGGAACAGACGAGATGGACCGGACAAACGCAATGGTAATGCAAGAAAGACCAGAGCGAAGCGCAGTGGGGACAAATCCGTTGTTCGCGATTCAAGCGAGCACACTGGCGGTGAGCAAGCTCTCAGCACGCGAAGAGGAGGAAGTGCTGGCGTTTTTGCTGGAGCATGTCGAGCGTACGTTTGGAATGATTGGATTCATTCGAAGCAACGGCATCGTTAGTCCTCACAATCGCGGCACTTTTTACGCTTGTCGCAACGCCGAGGGCGAGCTTGAAGGAGTGGCCTTGATCGGCCACGCCACGATGCTCGAAGTGCGAAGCGACGCAGCCATAATCGAGTTTGCGCGAATCGCCCAGGAGTGCGCTGATGTGTTCATGCTATTTGGCGAGCAAGAGGACGTCCGAACTTTTTGGAGCTATTACTCCGATCACGGCGAACAGCAGCGTCTGTATTGCCGGGAGCTTTTGTTTGAGCACAGAAGCCCGGTTGAACGAGGTGAGGCCGTGGCCGGTCTTCGACTGGCAACTGTTGATGATCTCGAACTCATAGTGCCGGTCCATGCGCGAACTGCTTATGAAGAAAGCGGCATCAATCCGCTCGATGTCGACCCCGATGGGTTTCGCAAGCGATGCGCTCGCCGAATAGAGCAAGGCAAGACTTGGGTGTGGATTGAAAATGGCAAGCTCATATTCAAGGCAGAGGTCGTTACCGATTCTCCCGACGTGATCTATCTCGAAGGAGTCGACGTCCATCCGGACGAGCGCGGCAAAGGATACGGGCTTCGCTGCATTTCTCAGTTGACGGATATGTTTCTCGAGCGAACACGTTCCGTTGTTCTGCTGGTCAATGAAAAGAACAGGGACGCGAGGCGCTTCTACGAGAAAGCGGGATACGGATTGATCGGTTACTACGACACCATATTCTTGCAGCAGCAGATCAATTGACCGCCGTCGCGCATCAGGACGCGTCCCACGTTTCGCGATCCCGCGCGAGCGCAGGTTGTCTGGCTCGAGCGATTTCTCTTTGACTCCCGATTCTTCGCCTTTGTAGTTTCGTCTTGTCCTTGCCTGTTCATTTCCTTCTTCGTTAGAATCCCGCCACACTCATAGCTCGTGACAGTAGAGTACGTTCGAGAGGAGAATTGAATAGTATGATTACCAAGAGACTATCGGGGATTCTGGTTCTACTGCTCGTCGCCGCGAGCCTCGCGTCCGCGCAACAAGCTGCTCGACATCCGCTCAAGCTCGACGACATCTTTCGGTTGCGCAACGTGAACGATCCGCAAATTTCGCCTGACGGGCAATGGGTCGCTTACGTCGTCTCGACCGTTGACCTGAAAGAGGACAAGAGCAACGCGCACATTTGGATGGTCAGCTATGACGGAAAGGTCGATCGCCAGATCACTTCGAGCAATGAAAGCGAAAATTCACCGCGCTGGAGCCCCGATGGAAAATACTTGTCGTTCACTTCTTCGCGGCCGGGTGCGGCAAAGGGCAGTCAAGTGTGGCTGCTCGATCGGAGGGGCGGTGACGCCCTTCAACTCACCGAGTTGAAGGGTCGGTTGCAGGGGTACGAATGGTCTCCGGATTCAAAACGTCTCTCATTGGTCGTTGGCGATCCGGATCCCGAAGCGGAAGCAAACGCCGCGGCGACTGAAGGCGGTGGCAAACCGAAACCACCGAAGCCCATCGTGATCGACCGCTATCACTTCAAGCAAGACGGGCAGGGCTATCTTGTCTCGGGAAGGCATAGCTACATTTATCTGTTCGACATCGCGACAAAGAAACTCGATCGGTTGACGAAAAGTAAATGGGACGAGTCATCACCTTCGTGGTCACCGGACGGCACTCGCATCGCGTTTATGAGCAATCACTCGGACGATCCCGACCGCGAGCCATCGGCGCAGCTCTTCGTGGCGGACGCAACGCCGGGCGCTTCGGAAAAGTCGCTATCGCCGGCAACGAGTCGAGGCGGGCGCGCGCGCCCTGAGTGGAGTCCGGATGGAAAATGGATCGCGTATCTAGAAGGTGAAGACAAGAAATACGGCGCTTACAGTATGGAGCACCTGGCGTTTGTTCCGTCTGACGGAAGCGCTGCGCCCACTCGCGTCAAGGCAACTGAAGATCTCGATCGAGGGATTTCAGGATTGCGCTTCAACGGCGCCTCGCTCAATTTCCTGGTCACCGACGACCGATCAGTTTATCCGGCGCAAGTGACTCGCAATTCTTTCGCGCGGCTGATGCCGTCATCGGTTGTCGTCTCGGGTTGGTCATTTGGCGGCGGCCACATCGCGTTGCTATCAGGCAGCGACACTAAGCCGACTGAAGTGTACGCAATGGAAGGCGAGTCAATCCGCCAACTGACTCATCAAAATGATTCCCTGATGTCTGAACTTGAAATCGCTCAAACTGAAGACGTCAACTTCAAGAGCAAAGACGGAACCGAAGTGCACGGCCTGTTAACTTATCCGGCTGGTTACGTGAAGGGAACAAAGGTTCCATTGCTGTTGAGGATACACGGTGGGCCGAACGGACAGGACCAGCACTCGTTCAGCGTCGAGCGGCAGTTCTTTGCAGCGAACGGATACGCGGTGCTGGCGGTGAACTATCGCGGCAGCTCGGGACGCGGTCAAAAGTTTTCGCGCGCGATCTTCGCCGACTGGGGCCACTACGAGGTGGAAGACCTGCAAGCAGGCGTTGATCACGTGATTAAGATGGGCGTCGCAGACCCGGATCGGCTCGGCGTAGGCGGTTGGAGCTACGGCGGAATATTGACCGACTACATGATCGCGAGCGACACGCGCTTCAAGGCGGCGACCAGCGGCGCGGGCACCGCGTTCACCGTTGCGTTCTACGGCACGGATCAATACATCATTCAGTACGATTACGAAATTGGTCCGCCGTGGGACACGAAAGCATGGGAGACCTATCAAAAGATTTCCTACCCGTTCCTGCACGCCGATCGTATCAAGACTCCGACGGTGTTTCTCGGTGGCGAGCGAGACTTCAACGTGCCGGTGCAAGGGGGACAGCAGATGTATCAGGCTCTGCGGAGTCTGGGCGTCGAGACTCAGATGATCATTTATCCGAACGAGAACCACGGCATCCAGCGCCCGAGTTATCAGCGCGATCGTTATGAGCGGTATCTGGCCTGGTATGACAAGTATCTGAAGAAAACCCACGAGGCAACAGCGGGCCAGCCTGCGGTTCGCTGAACCAGCTAGACAGAAGTCACAGGATGAACAAGGTTGTATTGATAATTCTACGGATCCTGTAAATCCTGTCTATTCACGGAGCGGGAAATGAAAGCAATCTTCAAAAGCGCCTGGCCGTATCAGAAAGACAGAATGAATCTGCCCGTCGAAAACGTGGAGGCCGCAGTTCAGTTTTACGAAACGGTAATGGGCTTCCAGGTTGTCTCGCGCAGCGATTCCCCTTCTAAGTCTGCGGTTCTCGCCAGAGACGAAATTCAGATAGGTCTGGCCGAAAACGGCGGCGACCCAACGCAGGACGGATGTTTCTTTGAAGTTGATAACGTCGAAGCGGCCTTCGCCGAATTGAAGTCGAGCGGTTTGGAAAAAGACAACGCCGACTTTCGGATTGACAAACATGGCGACACTTCCTGGAAAGTCTTTTTCGTAATCGCGCCCGACGGACTCTGCTATTGTCTTGGTGAACGAGTGCCTGGTTGAGACGCGTTTCAAGCGTCACACCCCGAGGCGGCTTAGACCAAGGTCCACAGCGCCACAGGACGATAAAACGAAAGATTCCAGCGATTAAACTGTGCTGCTAGAGAACGAGGCCCTTTTCTATCGCTTCGCCTGAAGGCCGATAACGGAAGAACCTTCCACTGAAGATTTGAGGCTACCATTTCCCGCACATCTTCATAGATTGCGGGGGTGGGATAGTATCAGACGAAATCCGATTGTCAAATAAGAAGAAGAGGGCCGAGGAACCCAAGAGCACCCTCGGCCCGTTACCAGTTGATCGATTGCATCGACAATGCAAATTACTGACGTTAACGACGCTCAGTTTTGGCTCTGTCTCTTGCCAGGTTTCCCCTCCACAGGTGATACAACCTGCGGAGGCGCCGTGCAGGTGTCGTCGTTCATCGACTTGTCGGTTATCTGGCACTTGGTGTTGTTTGGTCCCAATTGAACGATCGCGGTGCCTTTACCCTTGCCCTCCGCCGCGGTGTCCCATTCCATGTTCACTCGGCGGTCTCCCTTGACGTGCAAGATGGTTCCTTGGCAACCCTTGGCGGTCAGCGTGCCCGTTCCGCTTGCAATCTCGACGCCGTTACAGAAAAAGTCGTATTGGCCGGTATTGGCGTTGACCAGGACGAAGTTGCCGGTGTTGGTCTCATCCTGGAGACAGAAGCTGAACACGGTAACGTTAAGGGTACAACTGGACTGATTATTCGAAGTGTCAGTCGCCGTGCAGGTGACCGTAGTCGTTCCCACGCTGAACACTGATCCGCTAGGCGGGTTGCACGCAAATGTCACTCCCGGACAATTATCGCTTACGGTTGGGCTGGCAAACGTCACGGCCTTACCTGCTGCTATCGGGCAAGAGGCGCCAGCAGTGGTCTTGAAGTCGGCAGGGCAAGTGATCGAAGGCGCTTGCGTGTCGACAACTGTCACTGTGAACGTGCACATGCTTCCCGATTGGGCGGTGCAGGTGACCGTGGTTATGCCCTTGTTGAACGTCGAGCCGCTGGGCGGGTTGCAGCTCACAGGCCCGCAATCACCGCTCGAGGTCGGTGCGCTGTAATTGACCACCGCCGTGCACACATTCGGATCAGTGGACTGAATCACAGGGGCCGGGCAGGTGATGCCGTTGCACCCGGCAAAATACCTGAAGAAGATCGGGTCGTTATTTGAAGATGAACGCCCAAATTGATTACCGTTCCCGGTGAAAACCCCATTGAACGTTGTGCCGACCGCCTTCACCTGCTGGTAGTCTCCCAATACACGCTGCCGGCAGCCGTTAGTGCCGGCATCCGTGGCCGGGGACAAGAAGGTCTCAAGCGTTATGTCGTTTGGGAAGGTCGTTCCCTGGTCGGTGCTCAAGGCCAGGTGAGCCGAGAACTGCGGAAAGCCTCCCGACATTCCGTTGTATTGAGTGTACAGCACGCCGACGACTCCGTTGGTGGTCACAGCGACCGAGGGCAATGCCGCCTGTATCTGACCCGTTACAAAGTTGGACGCCCCGGGCATCAGGTCATGGCTTGCGTTGTTGGTGTCGGTTAGCCTAATGATGCTGATCCGATTGTTGCCCGTACCACTGTCGCGGTTCCCATAAACGTAGTACACATCACCACTGTTGGGGTCCACAGCAGCGTGGTCCACACCTCCAAGTAGCGCATTAACGGTGCCGAACTTGTATGGGTTGGCAGAGGTGCAGTTGCCCATCGAGAAGGTCGCGCCCGGATTGATTCCTTGCTGGCTGTCGGCTTGAACGACTTGGACGGATCCGCCCCCGTTAAGGCCCCACGTTTGGCCGCCATCGGTTGACCGAGTAAGGAAGTACTTGATGTTGTACGAACCTGTACTGGTGTCGACCGTTCCGTTCCCGTTTCCGTTTCCTTGCTGGAAGAGATCGTAAACCCATCCGTTCCTCGGATCCGTGGCCAGTCGATGACCCGGGTTTATGATCCCGCTACCGCCAGAGCTGCCGGACTGGTTGTCCCGGGTGAAGTTTGGGGGGTTGGCTCCAAGCGATACCGCAACGCGCATATCAGGAGCGCCGGTGAAATCGTCATACGCGACGTACATATTATCCTGGCTAGCGGTTGCCGTATCGCGATTGACGAGCAACCACGGTTGATCGACGCTGCCCGCTCCTGCCGAGTTTGTCTTGACTGCGGTGCCTCCAGAGGTCAGCCAGTTCCACGACCCCGAGTTGGTTGGATCGGAAGTGAGCCCGGTATACACATCAGTGGGCTTAAAGGTCAGGAAGGTTCCACCGAGCAAGTTGCCCCTGGTGTAGTCCACCGCTTGGTCGCAGGGACATCCGTTTGCCGAGGGCACATTTGGCGGCACCGGGACTGTGAATTCCTCTGTCCACGTATTGCCGCTATCAGTAGAGTACCAAACCGGCGCGTTTGCTCCCCAACTCCCCGAAAAAGCGGTAATAGCCATCTGACTGGTGTTGCTTGAATTCACCGCGATGCTTGGCTCGCCATCGTTCGCGGTGTCGGTGTTCTTCAAGCTCGTGTTTGTATTGTTAACAACCACATCTGCCACAAAGGTGTTGGGAGCCAAAACCGGCAATCCCACAGCAGCGTCTTCCGGAATTACTGCTCTCGTGTAGGGAGTTGTGTCAGGCGGTTGATCCGAAATTGGACCAAGTGGTGGATTGGATTGACCGACCGCCGCGTGCAGTTTTTCAGGAAGGACAACGTTAATGGTGAGCGGCAGCGTGCTGACGATTGCTGCTACCAGGATATACACTGAGCGTCTCACGATTGCATGCTCCTTTCTGTCCGTTTCCAGCAAATGTGTTTAGATACAACGCTATAGCCTGTTTCCGGCAGCAAACGACAGGCTTGCAATTGCTCAGAGATAGCGCATTCAAGCGCAGTTGACTCCGACTACTTTCAACGTTGAATCGGCAGGCCGTGTGGGGGGGGAGACACCGCCGATTCGAAGACTTGCAAAGCACGCCCTACACCGAAGGTGCCAAATCATTGCTCCTGCGGCAGCGATGATATCAAAAACGTTCTTATTGTCAACCTGATAAACAAAACGGGAACCGAGTAGGCTCAAAAGAGCTCCCTCGGTTCCCGATTCGGAGTGATTCACGTCACAAGGCGAGACTTAATTCTGAGCCTTGCTCGGCTTTCTGCTTACCGGCGCCGCACCTTGTGTCGGCGCGGCACAGGTGTTATCGCTCATATTCTTGTCGGTGATCTGGCACTTGGTGTTGTTCACTCCCAACTGAACGATTGCGGTGCCAGCGCCCTTGCCTCCCGCGCC
>DASXSR010000426.1:0-11490 GCA_036505875.1 Blastocatellia bacterium
GTCAGTTGCTTTGGATTTGTCCCGTCGCTGTTCATGACCCAGATATCGCGGCCAGTACCGACATTCGACGCATAAAGGATCCTCCCGTCGGGAGTCCAGGATACTTTCTCGTAATTGTGATACTCGCCGGAGGTGATGGGCCTGGCCGTGCTGGGATCTCCGTTAGGAATTAGCCAGAGACTGCTTCGCCACGCAGACTGCAGGGCCACCAGATTTTTCCCCTCAGCCGTCAACGCAAGTTCCGAATAGCCATAATTCGGATCGCTGGTAAGTCTGTGCGCCTCCCCTGGCGGGTATGGAATTTGCCAAATTTGGTCCGCGAACGCGATGAGGCCGCTGCCATCCGGGAGCCATGCCAGACGGCCGATAATTTCGTCCCACGTTTGATCCGTAATCTTTCTTTCTTCGCCAGTTGTCACTTCAAATGCGATGACGCTCATCTGGCGGTTCTTGGCAATCACTCCGGATGCGCAAGCAATGAGACTCCCATCGGGTGACCATGCCGGACCATCAGGGCTGAGAAACTGCGGTCTCTTTCGCGTGGTTAGCATACGTTCGCCCCTTCCATCCACATTTGCAACGATCAGGGCCATCTCCTCGGAATTCAATGCCCTTAAGAAAGCGACCTGCGTGTCGTCAGGCGCAAGGCTGAATGTCCCAAGCACATCCGATAACAGCTTCGTGGCCTCTCCGCCGCTAGCAGGAATCCTATAAAGGACATCGTTGCTAACGTAAAGAATGTCTCCACCGTCTCGTGAGTAGGTGAGACCTCCATAGTCAATTTTGGCAGGAGGCACAATCTGTGTGCGGTTATCGGTCGCGACCTGTAGCACCCAGAGGCTTTCTTCGGCACTTGGCTTGGCCGGGCCACTCATCTCGGCGTAAGCGATGTATTCGCCGTTTGGGGAGATAGCGACGTGAATGGTTTTATCGGTGTTAGGAACGCGCGTTAGTTTCATTTGCCTGGAAGGAACACGTTGCTTGCTGCCAGGACGATTCAGACTAAAGGTCAAGCCAAAGCCGACGAGAGCCAGACTCGCGAGGATGAATGCAGTAGCGGTCTTATGTTGTTTGATTCCACTAACGATCGAGTCGAAAGTTGAAACGGTAGAGACGGCAACTGCTCCGCTGGTTGAAAGCCCGGAAGAAGGCGTCGCTGCAGAGATCACTTGAACGCCACCGCCCGAAATCTCTTTAAGGCTCTTCAAGTCGACCAGCAGTTCCTCGATGGTTTGATACCGATCTTCTTTCTTTTTGCTTAGCGCTTTGTTGACAAGGCGTTTCAGTTCATCAGGAGGACCAGTCAGCGGTGGCGGATCCTTTTTCAGTATCGCGGCAATCAAATCGTTTGAGGTGTCTCCTTCGAATGGCGAGCGGCCCGCGAGCATCTCGTAAAGCACAATGCCAAAGCTAAAGATGTCGCTGCGCGAATCTACCGAGTAACCGCGCGCCTGCTCGGGAGACATGTACTTCACCGTGCCCATCACCAAGCCGGAGGAAATGTCTACACTCTCGGCAGCGTGCGCCCGAGTCGAAAGCTCGTGCTGTTCGGTGAGCTTGGCCAGGCCGAAGTCCAGGACTTTGACGTAGCCATCTGGCCGCAACATGATGTTCTCAGGCTTGATGTCGCGGTGAATGATTCCCGCTTTGTGTGCTGCGGCCAAAGCACCGGCTGTCTGGACAGCAATATCCAGAGCTTCGCCGAGCCCCCATCGGTCGCGCTTCATCCGCTGACGCAGCGTTTCGCCTTCGACGAACTCGGTCGCTATGAACTGCTGACCATCCACCTGACCGAGTTCATAAATCGTCAGAATATTTGGATGATTGAGCGCCGACGCAGCCTGCGCCTCCTGCTGAAAGCGGCGCAGCCGATCTTTGTGCCTGGTGTAATCCGCGGGCAAGAGCTTGAGCGCGACGCGACGACCCAACAGCTTGTCTTTTGCGAGGTAGACCTCACCCATGCCGCCTCTGCCGATCAGCCCGATAATTTCGTAGTGACCGAAGGATTGGCCTTCCGCCAGTTCAGGCTCGGCGGTCGTCAGGAGACCCGCGGCGGCCTGAAACGCGGGCTCTTCGACGAAGCTCAACCCTTGCTCGTCGGCTGTGATTAGAGATTCAACCTCACGGCGCAGTTCCTCATCGCCGGCGCACGCGCTATCGACAAAGGCAGAGCGTTCCTCAGCCTTCAGCTCAATGGCGGCCTGGAATATTTCGTCAACTCGTTGCCAACGTTCAGGAGTCATGGCTCACACAGTCGCTTCTACCCCAATAAGCGGGAATTTCAAGTGCAAAGCATCATTGCCTGTTCATTTCACGCCGCAACCAGGCTTTGGCTGAACGCCATTCGCGCGTAACGGTGATCGGCGAAATCTTCAGCACCTCGGCGGTCTCCGCGATGCTCAGGCCGCCGAAGAACCGTAACTCGATGATCTGGCTCTTACGCGGATCGAGAGTCACAAGAGCCTTCAGCGCGTCGTCGAGAGCAATCAACTCCGCTGCGCGTTTGTCGTTGACTATCATCACCTCGTCGAGCGGAACTTTGCGCGCCCCTCCGCCTCGTTTCGCATAACGATGGCTGCGCGCGTGATCAACCAAAATGTGCCGCATCACTTGGGCTGCAACTCCAAAGAAGTGCGCGCGATTCTGCCACGGCATGTTTTGCTGGTCGATCAGACGAATGTATGCCTCGTTGATGAGCGCCGAGGTTTGCAGGGTGTGACCGGGACTCTCACGAGCCATGTAATGCCTGGCCAGTCGTCGCAATTCAGTTTCGACTAGCGGAATCAACTCATCCAGAGCGGCCTTGTCGCCTTTGCTCCAGTTGATTAGGAGTTGGGTTACTTCACTTGGTAAAGCTGGCATGATCGAGCCCCGGCGTTGGTCGATTACTGAATTTAGCAAGAACAAGGCAACTCGGCTAGGAGTGCCTTGCCAGAAGGAATTTCGCGATGATGATGCAATTCGGCTGAAGTTCTCGCTTTAGTGGATGAACTGGAACGAGCGAGAACGGCATAGCAGCCGGATTGCTGCTCAGCGGCGTTCCTCGCTAGCTCGATATTTTTCGACAGGAGAATTCAAATGCGTAGACAAAGAATTCTGTTGGCCGGATTGCTGGCAGCTTTTATTCTTCCTATCTTTGCGATGGCGCCGCAACACGCAGCGACGGCCCAACGCGCCGCAGCAGCACAGAAGTCCACCAGCCATCAAGAAACCGTAACCACCACTGTTTTTGACACTGACGCCACCGGCGCGCAACTGCTGATGCGGAGCGATGACTACAACGGCGTAAGTCAGGCGACCTACACCACGATCAAAAACAATAAAGGACCTGGGCTCCTCGTTGACAGTGAGATCACGACGGACGGAAAGTGGTACCTCGCTCTGAGCGACCAATCGGGGCGGAGGCTGTGGATCACACCGAACCAGGCCATTGACAGCTCGCAACCAGCAGCGCCACCCGCCGACTATTATGTCGTCCAGAAGGTCTACAGCGTCTGCAGGGACCAGAGCGATAACATCGTGCCGTACGAGAACCTGGTCAACGGCAGCGGCAATTGCTCGCTGGCGGTGAATTTCTATCAGGGAGGCATCCTCTACAAGCTGCTGATGAGGCCCGATTCGCTGGACGGCACGCTATGTCCTTCGGGCGGATGCCCCGCGACCGGCTTGGCCAAAGTCACCTGCAACGCAGTCAGCAACAATAAGTGCGTGAGTTGGACCATCACGCCCAACGCGGCCGCTCCGCTTGTCGGTGTCGCGAACCTTTACAGCTACACGGGTCCCCGTGGGTCCGAGTGGGTTTTCATCGGCCAATACTACAACACGTTTCGTATTAACGCTTCGAACCCGTAGTGAATCTTGTTGTCTTGCGCCACCAGCAATTGGTAACAGCGATGACCAAGCCCATGCAGAACGGAAATGAGATTGACGCCTCGACACCGACAACCGGCGAAAGGTTTGCTGTGAACGGTCTTCATCCCGCGTGGCGCGCGCTGGTTCGCTATTGCGCGGAACTGCAACATGGAGAGATCGAGCGACTGAAGATCCAGGATGGTTTGCCGATACTAGCGGAGGTGACAAAGAAGAAGATCAAATTCATCTCGTGAGTTGCTGCCCGCTCAAGAGGCGTGGTGCTCAACGTAAAGCTTTCGGCTGACCGAAACAATCGGAGGCCGTCGTCGCGGAGCGAATCATCCGTGCCGGCGGCCTCCTCTTATCTTCAGACTTCGATTGCCGTCTGAGGTGCGCAGTCGTCGGTCCATTCGGAGGCTCGTCGCGGAAAACATCCCTCTTGCTGGAGGTCCTTATGCAACGGTTCTATCTTCCATTAGCCATCTTGCTTCTCGCGGTCAGTTCACCGACCGCAGCGGCTCAGACCTCTCGCTCGGCAGTCGATTACACCAATCGCGCGATGGCTCGTTTCGCCAACGGAGATTTAGACGGAGCGATCGCCGACTTTGATATAGCCATCGTCTATGATCCGAGCTACGCCGCCGCCTTCTACAACCGGGGACGAGCTCAGCACGATAAGCGAAATCTGGACGAGGCGATCGCTGATTATACCAAAGCAATCGCGCTCGAGCCGCGCTACGCCCCAGCTTACAACAACCGCTGCGCCGCGCTTCAAGAGAAAGGGGACCTGGAAGAAGCTATAGCGGATTGCAATAGGGCAATCGAGATCAAGCCACTCTTAGCCGAGGCCTATTTGAATCGGGGCAATGTCCGTCATCTAAAAGGAGACCTCGATGGAGCCCTTGCTGATTTCAGCAAGGCCATCGATATCAATCCGCGGCTGGCGGGGTCTTACTACAATCGCGGCAACGCCAGGTATAACAAAGGAGATTTGGATGGGGCGATCTCGGATTATGACCGCAGCATCAAGATCAATCCTCGCCAGGTAGAAGGTTACTGCAATCGGGGCGCGGCGCGGCGAGCCAGAGGAGATATTGAAGGAGCAATTGCCGATTACACGACGGCCATCGAACTGAATCCCAGCCACGCGCCGGCTTATTTGAATCGAGGGCTGGCGCGAATGCTTCAAGGTAAGCTGGCCAAGGCAAAGGTTGATTTTGAGGAGTGTCTGAAGCTGGACCGCAGCCTGGAGCCGTTGATGGAAGAGCGCATCGAGACCATCAAGAGGCAACTTGAGTTGAAGCGCCAGTAGAGGCCTCGTAGTAGTCGCCCGGCCAACGAGCGATTGTTTAGATTTACCGCTTGAGCACCGGATCAGTCATGCCGACAAAGGGATTGGGCTCATCGGGAGTGACGCGGATGAGCGCCTGCTTTCCCGACTTGAGACGCGAGCGAATCCCGGGAGCGATAAACAGCATTATGAAAGGATGAGTCTTCCGGTACGCGCGGTAAGTTTGCAGTATCGCATCCTTGTCTGTTACGACTTCGGCGGTGCCCGGAACTTCCACTTCACCAACCAGGCATCGAACTCGCGGATTGCGTTTGATCCGTTTGACCTTCAGCGATTCAGCCGACGTTAGAAACTCGATCTTTCCCTGATTCAAGGTGAGCCACACCCGGATTTTCTTCAACTCGCCTGCCTTGGTGTAAGAACCAAAGAGCTGCGTGTGCCGCTTCAGCGCCGCTTTGAGTTCGGGCGTCATGGGTCAGCACAGACTTTAGTCTGTTGGCTGTTTTCCCGCAAACTCATTACGGCTCGCTCGGGCGTACAGAGTGAAGTCTGTGCTACGTCACTTGCCCGACCGAGACGGGTCCCCGTTTGAAGAAGTGAATCGGATGATTTGATTATAGGTGGGATTCTTCACATTCTCTTCGGCGGGCTTGACGGCCTCCACCGGCGACGCTTCGGGCACCGCCCCCATATGAATGCTGCTATACCGGGCATATATAGTCCGGACGTAATTCTGCGTTTCGAGAAAGGGAGGGATGCGATTGCCGTAGAACTCCACCGCGCCCTCGCCCGCGTTGTAGCCCGCCAGCGCGAGTCTAACATCTCCGTTGAAACGATCGAGCAGCCATCGCAAGTACCTTGTTCCGCCCAGCACGTTTTCTCGAGGATCGAAAATATTACTCACGCCGAATCGCGCGGCGGTCTCTGGCATCAGTTGCATGAGTCCCGTCGCGCCTTTGACCGACACCGCTGACCGATTGAATCCCGATTCGGCTCGGATTAACGAAAATATCAGACAAGGGTCGAGCCCGTTTTGGGCGGCCGCCTCTTGCACTAACGCGTCGATGGCTGCGTTGCCAGACGAGATGTGACGCCCGGCCAGAGCCGCCGGCACTTTGATTTTGGCAGCTGTATCTTGTTTCTTCTTCAACTCTTCAATGCGAGCCCGCTCCTGGTCCTCGTTCGTCAGCGGAACCGGGGGGCGCTCGGGCGGCGAGAGCGGACGCTGCTGCGCCGAGGCGCCAACAGCGGAAAAAGCCAGAAAGAGTATCGCCAATGAATTCTTAAACATCAGTCCTGAATCCCGAGATGCGCAAGCTCGGCATTATCGTGCCCGCGGACATACAGCGTTAGTTTCCGCTTCGCTTCAACCTGCTTGGGATCGAATACAAGCACACCGGTCAGCGACTCACCCGACGCAAGCAGATTCTCGGGCTTGCTCTGATTGACTTCGCAGGTGAGGGGCTTGACTTCTTTTCCGTCTCCGACCTCCAGCTCAATCGCAGTATAGGCAAAGTCGCCGCCACTTGCATTTTGAATCATATATCGCAGGTAAGCCCGCTCACTGAACACAAGCATCCGCGGGTCGAGCGTGATGATGACTTTTTTCTTTGTGACCGCGCGAGTGTTGGCGACTTTGACTTCGATCAATCCCAAGGTGAGTGCTTGCATGAAGCGGCGCTCGATCTCCTGGTCGGCTCGCTGTTGCGCCTGCTGTTGCGACTGCCGTTCGGCCTCGGCTATTTTGGCATCGGCCTCGGCAAGCTTGCGGTCGGCCTGCTGCTGGGCGCCGCGAATTATCTCGGCTGCTTTTTGACGAGCCTGCTGTTCGGCTTCCGCTTTCAATCGTTCGTGGTCGATGACCGGCTTTTCGGACTCGGGCTCGGGGGCCGGGGGTACGCTTGCAGTATCCGTAATGTTAACTACGCGATGGGCTTGCGCAGCGGGAACGATGGAAAGATCCAGGTTGTATGTGTGCTTACTGTCGCCGGTCTTAACGAACATATTGCTCGTGCCCTTGGAGGCGACCGGTTTGATGAACACGTCATTGCCGGGGTGATCGGCGGCGCCGCTCTTTTGTACGACGAAGGCGCCCTTCCCGCTAACAGGGTCGTAGAGGTCTCCGCAGATTATTTCCTGCACCGGCTCGGTGAATACGATGCGGGTAATGAGACCCATGGCAGTCTTTACCTCTCCGATTTTGTCGGGCCCAAGCGCAAGCGTAGTGATCGGAGACTGGGCAGGAACTTCCAGCGCAGCGGTGAACAACGTCAAAGCAATAATAACTCTTACAACCATCAAGACCATTTCCTCAGCGTCTAAATCCGCGAGTTACACCCGCTTGCAGCGAACTATTGTTACAACATCAGGCGAGCTAATCAAGGCGTTTGCGATGGCGAGCTGCCGACAAGCCCGGCGGATTCAGCCTCGACCGGTTCAAACGGCAAAGCAGTAATCAATCTGGCGACGCTCGGCAGGATCTGATAATGCACTGGCCCCGGCCCGGTTTATTAAACTGGCTACCAATGCTAAAATGCAACCGTTGATGACCCCCGCGACAATGGTTCACTTTTGAATGGACGCCGAGACACGAGACTAGCTGCCGGAGCTTAGGAACTCATGAGAGCTCGCATACGAAAGCTTCGAGACCGTTTCGTCGGATCAACCAGACGCGTCGAATCGCTCGTTCGCAACGTGCTGTTCCTCGGCTTCTTCGTCTTGCTGCTGCTTGTCGTCGACGTCGGCTATCGAAGCTCGAAGACGCTCGAGGACTTGGAAAAGCGTAGGATTCAAGTTGATGAGACTGAAGAGCTTCACTTTCGCGTTGTGCTCGATCTTTCGGAAACAGTCGGCAAGATCACTCCTGAAGTGACCACTGTTGCCGCGAATAGATCGAGCGGCTTGTTGTCAACGGTGGCTCGGCACCGGCTCGATGATCTCAAAAGAGAAATGGACACCGAACTCGACCGCGGCGAGAAGACTTCGCTCGTTGAGAGCCAAGAATGGAAGCAATTCGAGGCAGCTAGCAAAGATTTCTGGGCAACGGTTCACAAGGCGGACCTGGGTTCCAACGAATGGCACGACCAGCGGGAACGACTGACACAAGCCGTCCAATCGCTGGATGAGCTGGTGAAAACGGAGCACGCGAGCAACGATGTCAAAGCACACGACATGAGCGTCGCGGCGCGCAGAAGAGTCGCTACCGAAACCGGGGCAGTGTTGATAGTTGGGTTCGTAGTTGCGGCTCTCGCATTCTATGAGATTCGGCGAAACATGAAACGCCTTGGGCAAGCCTACACCGCAAGCGCACACTCACGGGATTACCTTCAGTCTCTTCTCGATAGTTTGGTGTCCGGCGTGGTGGTCATCGGGCAGGATGGAACGGTGCAGACGATCAGCGACTCTTTTCGAAGAGTACCGAGTGTGGGACCCGAACCGCGGATTGGTCAAAGTTACACTGAGCTGTTCGAGGACAACCCTTCGCTCCTGGCAGCGGTTTCTGAAGAGATCTCTGAGACGCCGCCGAACAATCGCTATTACGGCAGGGTCGATCTTGGCGCGAGGCTGTTCGATTTTTTCACTTCGCCGTTGCTCGTCGCCGGCGAGCGACAAGGCGTAATCTTGATATTCGTCGACGTGACGGATACGGCGCGCGCGCAGGCCGAGTTGGGACGGAACCGCGCGCTGACCGCGATCGGGCAAATGACTGCTCAGATCGCTCACGAGATTAAGAATCCATTGGGCAGCATCCGATTTGCCGCCGAGTTGCTGAAGCGCCAATTGGAGGCCAACCAGCCGAAAGACCGCTCAACGATTGAGGTGATTGAGCGCAGCGTCGATCACCTGGCAGCGATCGTGGCCGAGCTTTCTGAGTTTGCGCGACCCAAGACTTTGAACCTCGCCGAGCTGAATCTGAACAATTTGCTCGACGAGCTGCTGCCGATGGTTGCAGATCGGTTGAACGCTAAACAAATGCGAATCGAGAAGCAATACGATCGCGATATCCCAGCCGGCCAATACGACGGCACTGAGTTGAGAAAGCTTTTCTTAAACCTGATAATTAATGCTATCGAAGCCAGCGAGCCAAGCAGCTCGATAGAGCTCAGAACGACAGGCGACAGCGACCACGAGTTAGCGGTCGAGGTCGTCGATCATGGGTCGGGAATGAATGTGGAAACGCGCCGACGGCTTTTCGAGCCGTTTTATACAACGAAGGAGAAGGGAACCGGACTCGGCATGGCCATTGCGAAGAAGATAGCTGAGCTGCACAACGGCGACCTTGTCGTGAAGAGCCAGCCGGGGAAGGGCACGGCCGTCACGGTGAGACTACCCCTGATAAAGTTCGCCGAAGCGGACAACAGAATGGAGGCCGCTAATCGTCTTAGCGGATGAGTCAATTTTCCCGACCGCAGGATACGGAAGCCTTGGAGGTAAATCTGATGAAGTCGAAAAGAGATCTCTTAACGGTCGCGCTGCTTGCGCTAGCCGCGCTCAGCGTCAGCGCTGCTGCTCAAAACAGCCGCCCACGATACAGCTCGGCGCGTCCTGCAGACCAGAGCTCAGTGGTGCCTACTGACACGGTTATCAGCGTTCAGATAAACGGCTCTCTCAGCTCGCGGACCGCGCGAGTTGGCGACAAGTTCACCGCAACGGTAATGGTGCCGGTTTATTTGAACGGGCGGACGGTAATCCCGGCGGGGTCGATCGTCGAGGGGCGAGTGACTCAAGTTACGCCGGCGAAAAGGGCAAACCGATCGGGCATGATTGGGATCGACTTCGACGATTTGGTGTTTCCCGACGGGAGCCGCGTGGGACTGGTTGGCAGCTTGACTTCTGATGATCCGGCGACTCGGCGTCGAATCGACGATGAGAGTCGCGTTTCCGCCGAAGGCAATCACCGGACGGCGGTGTTTATCGGCGGCGGAGGCGCGATTGGCGCAGTGCTCGGCGGAATCTCGGGAGGAGGTGGGGGCGCGGTGCTCGGCGGAATTATCGGCGCTGGGGCAGGCGTCGCGGGCGTTCTGCTTTCGAAGGGCGAAGAGGCCCAGGTGCCATCCGGAACTCCGTTCGGGGTTCAGCTGAAGCAACCGCTGATTATCAGAGAAGGCGCTCCCGCCGACGCTGGAGCCGCTCCGGATCAACCTGCGGACCAGCGCGGATATCCCGGGGACAGATCAAACACCACCGCACCGCCGGTGAATGATCTTCCAGATCGGACGCCCGCTGCTCGCGCGGAGCCCGAAACGCGTAACGATTCCGACAGATCCGCGGCCGCCGCGCCCGATCTTCCACTTTCTTCACCTGAAATGGTCAAGAGAGCGCAAGCCGCGCTCAGAGATCAAGGTTATTATGAAGGCGAGCCGGACGGCATTATGAGCGCGCGAACTGCGAGCGCGTTGCGTGCCTATCAGAGAGAACACAAGCTTCCGGAGACGGGCGATCTGGATCCTCAAACGGCGGCGAGCCTGGGGATTGTTGGCGCACCAGCGACCGCTGATCGCATTCCTGATCGCGCGAGAGACTCCAGGAGAGAAAGCGCCCAACCGTCAGATCGAACGAGAGAGCCGATGAGAGAAAGCAACGCGACATCGGATGCGGTTATGGCGACCGTGGTTTCGGCGAGCGCTAACCGAACAGCGGACGGCGGAATTTATGTGTTGCTAACTACGCAGGCTAACACTGCCGGGTGGCGTTGGTTTGACGAACACGTCGTTAACGGCGACACGCTGGAAGTTTGGGCAAAGGCGGTAAGGCCTACTGGCATGGCGGCGCAGGTGATAACCAGAGGCCGCATCGAGGTGAACGAGCGCAATGGCGTTGAATATGTGCGGCGCGTCGTTATTCACTCTGCCAGAGGTGATCAGGTTTTGGCGTTGGGCGACACAGGCTACAGTGGCGCTACTGATAGAGGGGGCAGTCCTCCGGCAGACAGAGGGTACAATGCTCCGCCAGACAGAGGGGACGCCTCTCCAGGCGTTAGAGGTACTTCGACGACTAGAGATAATTCATCGATCAGCCTCCAACGCAAAGCCGAAGATCTCCTTGCCGAGTACCAGCGCGCGTCGGGCATTCGGATGACCGGCGCCGGTTTCGACATGAGTAACGCGACAGCGTACAGAGAATCTGAAATAGAGCTGCTGTTTGCGATAGACGGTTTCGTGGAAGCGGCGCAGCTTTACGCTAGATTGACGCCCTCGCTACAAGATCGCCGGAGCCTGCGAAGCGCCACCCTTGCGATGGCACGTCAGGCGAGGCGAACTGATCGCGTGATTTCAACTACAACGAGTCGACTGGCGGATTCAATTGCCGGCAAATGGGACTCGATTCGCCAGGATGTGTTAAGGATC